>NZ_JBEFLV010000025.1:0-67369 GCF_040149365.1 Kluyvera huaxiensis | reverse complement strand
GTCGTTGAGAAGTGGCATAAGAAAACGGCTCCCTGTTATGGAAGCCGTTATAGTGCCGCAGATTAAGGATCGGTCAACCGATCCTTAACTGATCGGCATTGCGCCGGTTGGCGGGTTTTTAGACGGCGATGACGAGATTAAATCGCCCAGCCGCCCGCGTAGAAGATAACCAGCGCAGCGGCGATCACCACGGTACCGATGTTCAGCTTGCGCCATTCACCGGAGACCACGCGGCCGATAACCAGCGTCGCGAAGCCGATCATGATGCCGGTAACGATGTTACAAGTCAGGACGATCATCACCGCGGTGATAAGGCCAGACATCGCATCAACGAAGTCGTTGAAATCGATACGCGCCACGTTGCTCAGCATCAACAGGCCGACGTACATCAGCGCCGGAGCGGTGGCGTAGCCAGGAACCAGATAAGACAGCGGGGAGAGGAACAGAATCAGCAGGAACAGCACGCCAACGGTGACGGCGGTTAAACCGGTTTTGCCACCTGCCGCCGTACCCGCTGCGGATTCAATATAAACCGCTGCCGGAGCCGCACCTACCACCGCTGAGAACACGCTGCTCAGGGAGTCGGTGGTCAGCGCTTTACCGCCGTTGATGATCTGGCCGTCTTTATCCAGCAGGTTTGCCTGGCCGGCTACCGCACGGATAGTCCCGGTGGCATCAAACACCGCGGTCATTACCAGCGCCAGAACGCTTGGCAGAACCACAGGATTCAGCGCGCCCATAATATCCAGGCTGCCGATCAGCGAGTGGCCGTTCTCATCGCTCAGCGACGGCATAGCGAAGATACCGGAGAAGTGCACGTTCGGGTCGAAAATCAGGCCCACAATGGAGACACCGATGATGGTCAGCAGAATCCCGCCTGGAACCTTCATTTTCTCCAGGCCGATAATCATCGCCAGACCAATCAGCGTCATGATCACCGGGAAGCTGTCGAACTGACCCAGCGCCACCGGCAGACCGTCGATTGGGTTCTTAACGACCATGCCCACGCCGTTTGCCGCGATCAGCAGCAGGAACAGGCCAATACCGATGCCGGTACCGTGCGCAATGCCCTGCGGCAGATTGCGCAAAATCCAGCTACGAATCCCGGAAGCGGAGATGACGGTGAACAGCACGCCCATCAGGAATACGGCACCCAGGGCAACCGGAATACTGATCTGCTGGCCCAGAACCAGGCTAAACGCGGTGAAGGCGGTCAGTGAAATGGCGCAGCCAATAGCTAAAGGCAGGTTCGCCCACAGCCCCATCACGATAGAACCCACACCGGCAACCAGACAGGTTGCCACGAACACTGCCGCTGGCGGGAAACCGGCTTTACCCAGCATTCCTGGAACCACGATAACCGAGTAAACCATCGCCAGGAAAGTCGTAAGACCGGCGACAACCTCCTGACGAACGGAGCTACCACGTGCAGAAATTTTAAACCAGGCGTCTAACGAACCGCCGGTACGCGCTGAAGGCGTAGACATAGAAAACATCCCCTGAGAGTTTTTATCATTCGTTGGTCTGCGTGGTGGAACATCCACTGCCAGCTAAGCGTCATCTCCATGTGCTACGTTGCGGCAATAGGGGAGCCACAAAAAAGCAAACGATTAACTCCGCGCAGACAAAACGAGAATCGGATTCCTCATTGACGCGGCTGCGCAATGAGGTGAGCCAGGTCATTTTCGACGTAAGATGCGTCCGAAAATTTGAGGCAAACGATTATCTGGCTTTTATACCCTCTTTTTCAACAGAAGTTTGCCCTGCTTAATCAAAATTAACGATTGCCGATGAAGAAATGGTCAAGCCATGCGCAAACGTTATCGTGAATGCGCAATCTGGCAACAATTCTATGGCAAAAATGTCGCAATCCCCGGATGGAGATCGCGGTAGGCTATTCGTCTTCCAATAGGCGCGCGCCGGTGCCCTCTTCGCCCAACTTATCACCAGGGTTACGCAACGGGCAATCGCGCAGCGACATGCAGCCGCAGCCAATGCAGCCGTTCAACTGATCGCGCAGCGCTTCCATGGCGTGAATACGTTTATCCAGCTCTTCGCGCCACTGGGTGGTGAAATGCTTCCAGTCTTTCGGCCCCAGAGTATGGTTTTCCGGCAGAACGCTAAAAGAGTCGCCGATGGTCGATAGCGGAATGCCCAGCCGCTGAGCGATTTTGATTATCGCCACGTAGCGTAGAACATCGCGCTTGTAGCGCCGCTGATTACCGCTATTTCTTGTGCTACGAATAAGACCTTTGCTCTCATAAAAATGTAACGCCGATACCGCAACGCCAGTTCGTTTCGCTACATCGCCGGGTGAAAGTAACGTTTTTATGCGCGTCGATTTTTTTTCCATAATCCGCTTTACCTCAAGTTAACTTGAGGAATTATACTCGCCAGCAGAACAGAAATCGACGCAAAAATAGACAACGGGGAGAGCCTTATGTCCCATCGGGAAATTATTCAGACGCTAATTGAATGGATTGATGAACATATCGAGCAACCGCTTAATATCGATATCGTGGCGAAAAAATCAGGCTATTCGAAGTGGTACCTGCAGCGGATGTTCCGCACCGTGATGCATCAGACGCTGGGAGATTACATTCGCCAACGCCGTCTGCTGCTGGCAGCAGAAGCGCTCCGCACCACCCAGCGCCCGATATTTGATATCGCCATGGATCTTGGCTATGTCTCGCAGCAAACTTTCTCGCGCGTATTCCGCCGCGAGTTCGACCGCACGCCAACGGACTATCGTCACCAAATCTCCGCTTAACGCCTTCCGATTGCTGTCGCTGCGCCTGCGCGACAGCAACAAAACCATACAATAAATATGGTTAATATGTTGACAAAAATCCTGCGCCAGCCTCTGGTGAATAAAACGCCAAATGTGATATAGTTCACACTATCGATTGAAACAGGAACGCTGTTTCATCTCAGTTTTGAATGCCTCCAGATAGCCAGAGCGCCCCGGGCCTCAATAAACAATGCGCTGTCAGGGCAATGTCTTGTTTATCTTTGAGGATATGGTCTCATGGTTTCCATTACCGCGGGCGTCGCGCTGTTACGCTGGCCGTTAACCAGCGCGGTACTGATGTTTATCGCCAGTACCCTGAAAATTCAACTTCGTAAATCAGACTACGCCGGGCTGGCGGTCATCAGCGGGATGCTGGGTGTCGCAGCAGCCTGTTGGTTTGCGACGGGGTTGCTGGGTATTACGCTGGTCGATATCAGCACCATCCTGAACAATATCAAAGATGTGATGGTTGAAGTCATGAGCCACGCGCCGCCGGAATGGCCTGTCGCGATGTACTAAGCGCCGACCACCGTGCATGAACCCCGATTTATCGGGGTTTTTTATTGCCTGAATCCGGTGCGAAAAAAACCTGACGATGCCAGGTTTTTTAGTATCGCTCGACTAAAATTAGAGGATGCGCCTTGCGGAGTGCCGCACCATGAACGCCATCCCTTTTCATCGCTTCCTTATCCCTTGCCTTAGCGCCCTGCTGTTAACCTTCCCTGTCTACGCCGCCCCGGAAAAAGAGGAGGCATCCGATACGCTGGAGGTCAATACCGAGAGCATCATGCAACCCTGGAAAGGCGACCTTCCCGGCATGCTTGACCGACGAGTGATTCGGGTCTTAACAACCTACAGTAAGACGTTCTTTTTCATTAGCAAAGGCCAACAGCGCGGGGCAACCCACGATATTTTTGCGGCGTACGAGCGCAGCCTGAATGCGCAATTAGCCAAAGATAAAAAGCTCAAACAGCGCCATTTGAAAGTGCGCATTATCTTTGTGCCGGTCACCCGGGACACGCTGTTTACCGCGCTGAATGAGGGTAAAGGGGATATCGCGGCGGCTAACCTGACCATCACGTCCGCACGCCAAAAGGAGGTCGCCTTCACCGACCCACTCTATAACGGGATTCAGGAGCTACTGATCTCCGGCCCCGGCTCGCCGACGGTGAAAAGCGTGGACGATCTCTCCGGTAAAACGGTATTTGTTCGTCAGTCATCAAGCTATTACGAGAGCCTGCTGGCCCTTAACGCACGTTTAAGCAAAGAAAAACGGTCCCCGGTGATTATCAAACCCGCCCCTGAAGCGCTGGAAGATGAAGACCTGCTGGAGATGCTCAACGCCGGACTGATTCCGTTGACCGTGGTCGATCGCCACAAAGCGCTATTCTGGAAACAGGTTTTCCCGAAAATTACGGTGCATGAGGATGTGGTACTGCGCGATGACGGCAGCATCGCCTGGGCCGTCCGCAAAGACAATCCATTGCTGCTGGCCGAGTTGAATCACTTTGTGAAAGACCATCGCCAGGGCAGCACGCTGGGGAACACGCTGCTGCTGCGCTATCTGAAAAGCGCCAAATACGTCAAAAATGCCGCCGCCGAAAAAGAGCGGCGCAAGTTTTTGAAAATGGTCGAGGTGTTCAGGAAATACGGCGATCGTTACGACGTCGACTGGCTGCTGATGGCCGCTCAGGGCTACCAGGAGTCGAGGCTCGATCAGTCGGTGCGTAGCCATGTCGGTGCTATCGGCGTAATGCAGGTAATGCCAAAAACCGGTAAAGAGCTGAAGGTCGGCGATATCAAGCAGCTCGACCCGAACATTCACGCTGGGGTGAAATATATGCGCTGGATGATCGACCGTTACTACGGCGACCAACCGATGACCCAGTTGGACAAAGCCTTGTTCTCGTTCGCCTCCTACAATGCCGGCCCTGCGCGTATCGCTCGCCTTCGGGCCGAAACTCAAAAACGCGGCTTTGACCCCAATATCTGGTTTGGCAACGTGGAGAATCTCGCCGCCGAAAAGATTGGCGCCGAAACGGTAACCTACGTCAGTAATATCTATAAATATTACATCGCTTATCGACTGATTCTCGACGAAATGAACCGTAAGCGAACGGCGACGGGAAAACCGCCGATTTTACCGGCGGTCGATAAAAGTGCCTGACCGACCATCCTGATAAGCGCTGCGCCATCCGGCATTTTCAACTCTACCGGATGGCAGCAAAACGGCTGCCCTGCCGCGATTAACGTATGTGCTGCGCGCGAACGCCCTGCAAACGGCGCAGCGTAATGGTGCTAGCACCTTTGTATGCATCCTTGATGTGCGCAGAGATCAGCGCCACGGCCCGCTCCTCATCCCGCTGCTCAATGGCGTCCAGCAGTTCCGCGTGTTCCTTGTAGGTTTGCGCGATTCGCGTTTCATATTCAAAGTCGAGCCGACGCATGATGCGGATACGGTTGGTGATGTTGGTCAGGATCGTGGCCAATTCCCGGTTGCCCGCCGCCTCGGTCAGGGCGATGTGAAACTGCTCATCTAAAGAGGCGATATTATCGCACTCCAGAAGTTGAGCTTCCGGCGCAACCACCCAAATAGCCTTGAGGCTCGCCAGCACATCCCGGTTGACCTTCGGTGATGGCGAGCTGCACAGGCTTCTGACCGAATTCATCTCGATCAGCGCACGCGTCTCATAGAGATCCTCATACACGTCGAAATCGATCGGGAAGACTTCCCAGCCGTTACGCAAACAGCGCCGTACCAGACCTTCATTTTGCAGCAGCAGCAGCGCTTCACGTACCGGCGTGCGGGAGCATCCCAGGCGACGGGCAATGTCCACCTCGGTAAAGCGGTCGCCGGGCAGGAGAACGAACTGGTAAATTTCCTGCCGCAGCTGCAGGTAGACACGTTCCGAATGTGCCAGCAGCGGCGTGGGTTCAGATGTCATTGCCGTCATGGAATACTCCGCAATTAGCTATGCTGGCGGATAAACCGCGCACGCCAGGGTTTTAATACACACAGTGCCAGCCCGGCAGTGATGAAATCAAGGGCTATCGCACAGCCAAAGACCACGTGCCAACCCTGCGTGTGTTGATACAGCAGCGCCGCCAGTGGCCCACCAAAAATGGAGCCAATGCCCTGTGAAATATACAGCCAGCCGTAGTTAGAGGCGGCATGTTCGCTGCCAAAGGTATCGGTTAATGTAGATGGGAACAGGGAGAAAATTTCACCCCAGCCGAAAAACACCACGCCGGAGAGCAGCACAAACAGCAGCGGATCTTCACGGCAGGCCAACCACAGCGTCATCGCGCAGCCTTCCAGCGCAAAGGCGATAAACATGGTTTTCTCCCGGCCGTAGCGGTCGGAGATAAACCCAAACAGCGGGCGCGTTAAGCCGTTGGTAAAACGATCGATGGTCAGTGCCAGCGGCAGCGCCGCCATGCCGAACACCACCGCTTTACTGATGCCAAAGTCCTCCGCAAACACCGCCATTTGTGACGTCACCATCAAGCCGGAAGTCGACATCATCGCCATCATCGCAAACATCAGCCAGAACAGCGGCTGGCGTAGCATCTCCCGCGAATTGAACTGGCGAGTGCTTTGCGCAACTTTGCTACTGACCGGCATCGCCGCCATGCTCGGCGGCAGGCTTAACCCCTGACTTGCCAGCAGGCCAACGGCGGCAAAAATCAGACCAAACACCGTCATCGTCTGCTCAAGGCCATAGCTGCCCAGCGAAATCGCAATGGGGAAAGTGGTTAAAATCGCCCCCATTCCGTATCCAGCCGCGACGGCGCCGGCGGCAAAACCGCGATTTTGCGGGAACCATTTCACCATCAGCCCCACCACGCCAATATAGACAATCCCGGTGCCCAAGCCGCCAATACAGCCATATACCAGATACAGCGCCACCAGGCCGTTAATATGCGCGGAAAGCACCCAGCTCAACCCGGCCATCACGGTACCGATAGAGATCAGCAGACGCGGGCCAAAGCGTTCCACCAGACGCCCCTGGAACGGCGAAAAGAAGGTCTGCAGAATAATCAGCAGCGAGAACGTTACCTGCAATTCGGGTAATCCTACGCCCAGCTTTTCGGTCAGCGGTTTGGTTAACAATGTCCAGACATACTGCGGGCTGGAGATGGATGCCATGCAGATAAGGCCGAGGATAAGCTGCGTCCATTTGCCAAATTTTGGCGCTACCAAAGGTTCTCTAAGAACGGTCATATTACGCTCCAATAGACGAAAAAAGGTCGCCAGAAAGCGGGTGCGCATCGCGCACCTCATCATTCCTGCAATGTTTCTTTTGGAAAAAGCTGGGGTTACCAGCGGGCTACACCGCCGTCACTGCGTGGGTCGCTGCCACCTTCCAGCATGCCGTTGCGATGCCGGAGGATAGCTCCGGCATGCCCCATGAGGTCGTCATAAGGGGGGTAGATCTCGACGTCATGGCCGTACTGTTTGAGGGTGTCGGTAGTCGCCGCTCTATGACGGCTTTCAATCTTGAGAGTGTCGCTGCTTTCACCCCAGGTGCGGCCGAGGAGCCAGCGCGGGGCGGTGATGGCCGCCTGAGGCGTCATATTCTGGTAGACGATACGGTCGAAGACCGCCGCCAGCGTCTGCGGTTGCCCGTCGCCGCCCATGCTGCCGTAAACCAGCACGCCGCCGTCGGCGAGTCGCGCCAGCGCAGGGTTGAGGGTATGAAACGGTAGTCGCCCCGGTTGTAGCGGGTTGGTCGCGTTCGGATCCAGCGAGAAGCTGCTGCCGCGGTTTTGCCAGATGACGCCGCTGTCCGGCAGGATCACCGCGCTGCCAAACTCGTGGTAAATGCTCTGGATAAAGCTGACGGCGGTCCCCGATCCATCGATAACCCCCATCCAGATGGTATCGGCCGGGCCGCGTCCTTTGCCCCACGGCAACGCGCGATCGACGACGATCTGCGCGCTCAGCTCGCGAATACTGTCGGCGGTCAGTAAGGACTGCGGATCGAGCGTCATGTGGGCGGGATCGGTGATATGGCTATCGCGCAAGTTAAAGGCCAGCTTGGTGGCCTCCACGCACTGATGAATAAAGTCGGCCTCGTCAGTTATCACGCCCTTTTTACGCTGCTGTTCAAGAATGCCGGTGATGAGCAATGACACCAGTCCCTGCGACGGCGGCGGCAGGTTATAGACCGTTCCCACATCGGTTTGCAGCGCCAGCGGTTTCACCTGTAAAGCCCGGAAGCGGTCAAAGTCAGTAAAACGCAGCAGGCTCCCTGCGGCCTCCAGCTCAGTGCTCATCAACCGCGCGGTTTCACCATGATAGAAATCCGCCAATCCATTGGTCGCCAATCGCTCAAGCGTGTTTGCCAGCGCGGGTTGCAGCAGCAGTTCATTCACATCTAACGCTTTGCCAGTCGGGGCAAACAGGCTGCAAAAACCGGGATGCTGACGCAGCTGATCCAGCCGCGAGGTGATTTGCTGATGTAGGCCAGGCGAAACCGGTACGCCCCGACGCGCGTAGTGGATGGCATCTTTTAACAGCCGAGGCAAAGGAAGAGGTTTATTCGCCGTATTTTGCTCAGCCCACGCTAGCGCCAGGTCCCAGCCGGATACCGTTCCAGCCACGGTGTTGGCCGCCAGCGGCCCGCGCACGGGAATTTGTTGATAGCCAGCCTGACGGTAAAAATCGAGGCTCGCTTTTTCTGCCGCAAACCCGCAGGCCTGAATCGCCACCGGCTCTTGCCCCGGCGTAGAAATCAACCAAAAGCCATCGCCGCCAATGCCATTCATGTGCGGGTAGACCACGGCAATGGTGGCTGCCGCCGCAACCATCGCTTCAACCGCGTTGCCGCCATCGCGCAGCACCGCTACCGCGCTTTCCGCAGCCAGCGAGTGCGGCGCCACGGCCATCCCCTGCATACATTTTGCTGATTGGTACTGAGTCATTGCCGGTCACCTTGCCTACATGAGTGTATACATCAATGTAGGCACAAACCGTGCCAGTTATCATTTTCTTTATTTATCTGAATGTTACGAGATGAAGCTGCTTTGAGTGATTTTTTTTGGCGGGCAATGCACGCACCGAAACGGTGCCGATGTGGGTTCATGGTGCGCAATTCAGCGGGAGGGATAAACAAAAAACCCTGCCGAAGCAGGGTTTCATATTCCAGGTTAGCGAAGCGCTAGTCTTAGAATGGGATGTCGTCGTCGAAGTCCATTGGCGGTTCGTTAGACGGTGCCGGAGCGGACTGCTGCTGCGGGCGAGACTGCGCGCCGCCGCTGAACTGGTTGCCGCCCTGTGGCTGCTGAGGCTGACCCCAACCGCCCTGCTGCTGTTGCTGACCGCCACCTGCTGATGCGCCGCCGCCCTGACGGCCACCGAGCATCTGCATGGTGCCACCGACGTTAACCACCACTTCAGTGGTGTATTTTTCTGCACCGGCCTGATCGGTCCATTTGCGAGTACGCAGCTGGCCTTCGATGTAGACCTGAGAGCCTTTACGCAGGTATTCACCCGCAACTTCCGCCAGCTTGCCAAACAGCACAACGCGGTGCCATTCGGTCTGCTCTTTCATTTCACCGGTCGCTTTATCACGCCAGGATTCGGAAGTAGCCAGCGTAATGTTGGCAACTGCGCCACCATTCGGCATGTAGCGTACTTCCGGGTCCTGGCCCAGATTACCGACGAGAATCACCTTGTTTACGCCTCTGCTGGCCATGATTGTCTCTCCTGAATACGATTCTTGATTAAGTGTAAACGCGCGAGTGTATCATTTCCAGACGGTATTTTGATAGCTACGATACAGATTCCGGTAAACATCTCGTCGCTATGCAATTTTTCATCAGACACACGAATCGGCATTCCAATACTGTATATTCATTCAGGTTAAGTTGTGTCATAATTAGCCGTTTCTGCCGTTTGTCCTTCTAACAAACCAGGCAATCCGTGTATCTTCTACCGGGAAAGGTGAATGGATAAGATCGAAGTTCGGGGCGCCCGCACCCATAATCTCAAAAACATCAACCTCGTCATCCCTCGCGACAAACTGATTGTCGTGACCGGGTTATCTGGGTCTGGTAAATCTTCATTGGCTTTCGACACCCTCTACGCCGAGGGGCAGCGTCGCTACGTAGAATCGCTTTCTGCCTATGCGCGCCAGTTCCTGTCGCTGATGGAAAAGCCGGACGTCGATCATATTGAAGGGCTGTCGCCGGCTATCTCCATTGAGCAAAAGTCGACCTCACACAACCCGCGTTCTACCGTCGGTACCATCACCGAAATTCACGACTATCTGCGTCTGCTGTACGCTCGCGTCGGTGAACCCCGCTGTCCGGATCACGACGTGCCGCTGGCGGCTCAAACCGTCAGCCAGATGGTCGATAACGTGCTGTCGCAGCCGGAAGGCAAGCGCCTGATGCTGCTGGCACCGATCATCAAAGAGCGTAAGGGCGAGCACACCAAAACGCTGGAGAACCTGGCAAGCCAGGGCTATATCCGCGCGCGTATCGATGGTGAAGTCTGCGACCTGTCCGATCCGCCGAAGCTTGAACTGCAAAAGAAACATACCATTGAAGTGGTCATCGACCGCTTTAAAGTCCGCGACGATTTGTCACAGCGCCTGGCGGAATCGTTTGAAACCGCGCTGGAGCTCTCCGGCGGTACGGCGGTGGTCTCCGACATGGACGACCCGAAAGCGGAAGAGCTGCTGTTCTCCGCCAACTTCGCCTGCCCAATCTGCGGCTACAGCATGCGCGAGCTCGAACCGCGCCTGTTCTCGTTCAACAACCCGGCCGGCGCCTGCCCAACCTGTGACGGCCTGGGCGTACAGCAGTATTTCGACCCCGACCGCGTGATCCAGAATCCTGAACTGTCGCTTGCCGGTGGCGCGATTCGCGGCTGGGATCGCCGCAACTTCTATTATTTCCAGATGCTGAAATCGCTGGCGGAACACTACCAGTTTGATATTGAAGCACCGTGGGACAGCCTCGGCGCGGTCGCACAGAAGGCGATTCTGTACGGTTCGGGCAAAGAATCGATTGAATTCAAATACATCAACGACCGTGGCGACACCTCCGTGCGCCGCCATCCGTTCGAAGGCGTGCTGCATAATATGGAGCGCCGCTATAAGGAAACGGAATCGAGTGCGGTCCGCGAAGAGCTGGCGAAATTCATCAGCAACCGCTCCTGCACTAGCTGTGACGGTACGCGCCTGCGTCGGGAAGCGCGCCATGTGTACGTTGAAAACACGCCGCTGCCAACCATCTCCGACATGAGCATCGGCCACGCGCTGGACTTCTTCACCAACCTGAAGCTGGCCGGTCAACGGGCACAAATTGCCGAGAAAGTACTGAAAGAGATTGGCGATCGCCTGAAGTTCCTGGTGAACGTCGGCCTGAACTATCTCACCCTTTCTCGTTCGGCGGAAACCCTCTCCGGCGGCGAAGCGCAACGTATTCGTCTGGCCAGCCAAATTGGTGCCGGGCTGGTAGGCGTGATGTACGTGCTGGATGAGCCGTCAATCGGCCTGCACCAGCGCGACAACGAACGTCTGCTGGGGACGCTGGTTCACCTGCGTAACCTCGGCAACACGGTGATTGTGGTTGAGCACGATGAAGATGCGATTCGCGCCGCCGACCACGTTATCGATATCGGCCCAGGCGCAGGTGTACACGGCGGCCAGGTGGTTGCCGAAGGGACGCTGGACGACATTATGGCGGTGCCAGAGTCGTTAACCGGGCAGTTCATGAGCGGTAAACGCAAAATTGAAGTACCGAAAAATCGCGTTCCGGCCGATCCGGAAAAAGTGCTTAAGCTGACCGGCGCTACGGGCAACAACCTGAAAGACGTGACTCTGACGCTGCCAGTCGGTCTGTTTACCTGCATCACCGGCGTTTCCGGCTCAGGTAAATCAACGCTGATTAACGACACCCTGTTCCCGATTGCGCAGACCCAGTTGAACGGCGCAACCATTGCCGAACCGGCGCCGTATCGTGACGTTCAGGGGCTGGAACATTTCGATAAAGTTATCGATATCGACCAGAGCCCAATCGGCCGTACTCCGCGATCTAACCCGGCTACCTATACCGGCGTCTTCACCCCGGTGCGCGAGCTGTTTGCGGGTGTTCCGGAATCACGTTCACGTGGCTATACGCCGGGACGCTTTAGCTTTAACGTCCGCGGCGGGCGCTGTGAAGCCTGTCAGGGCGATGGGGTTATCAAAGTTGAAATGCACTTCCTGCCGGATATCTACGTGCCGTGCGACCAGTGCAAAGGCAAACGCTATAACCGCGAAACGCTGGAAATTAAGTACAAAGGCAAAACTATCCACGAAGTACTGGATATGACCATCGAAGAGGCTCGTGAGTTCTTCGATGCGGTACCAGCGCTGGCGCGTAAGCTGCAAACCCTGATGGATGTGGGTCTGACCTACATCCGTCTTGGTCAGTCGGCGACCACGCTGTCCGGCGGCGAAGCCCAGCGCGTGAAGCTGGCGCGCGAGCTGTCAAAACGCGGTACCGGCCAAACGCTGTACATTCTGGATGAGCCGACCACCGGTCTGCACTTTGCCGATATCCAGCAGTTGCTGGAAGTACTGCATCAGCTTCGGGATCAGGGCAATACCATCGTGGTAATTGAGCACAATCTGGACGTCATTAAGACGGCCGACTGGATTGTCGACCTCGGTCCGGAAGGCGGTAGCGGCGGCGGTGAAATCCTCGTTTCCGGCACCCCGGAAACGGTGGCTAACTGCGAAGCATCGCACACCGCGCGCTTCCTGAAGCCGCTGCTGTCGTAATTACGAGTACATCTGCTGTCGGAGCGTTTCCGGCAGCAGTTCTACCGCCAGCTTATACGAGGCATCGACCAGATAGTAAATCTGTGAATTAGGCAGCGAACCGTCGAGATAAACCGTACTCCAGTGCGCTTTATTAAGATGGCGACTTGGACGTACATCGCTATGCTGCTGACGCAGCAGATCTGCCAGTTCGGGGCTGGTTTTCAGCGACACCGCCGGGCGGTCTTCCACATCCTTTACCATCGCGAAAAGCACGTCGGCCACTTTAATCTGAGTTGCCTTCCAGTCGCTGTGCACGCTCTGTTCCGCGCCACGCTTAGCCATGCAGTACAGCAGAAGATCCGAGCTGGTCATCGTTATACTCCTTTGTGTTACCGCCACCTGTGCAAAAAATCATCACCTTCAGTGTGCAACAAGACGCCGAAAGGTTAAACCTTCCAGCGCATTATTTTGCCTAAAAAAGCATCATTTCTTGGTAGGGCGCTCAGTACTCGGAGTTAACGATCACTTCTTCATTAAAAGCGCCAGCCTGCGGCAGCGGTCGGTAAGTAGAGTTGGAGGCGCGCAGCACGCGGATCCCTCGGGCACCGGCTTCACGCGCGGCGGTGATGTCGTTATCCGAATCACCATAAAACACCCGAATATTCTTCTCTTTTAGCCACTGCGTTTTGCTGTTCTGCCCCGGATGGTCGCCGGCAAAAATCACCGGATTCATGCTCGCAGCCGGGATCAGGAAATCATCCTGCAGCGTTTTGGAGACTGTTTCGGTTTTGGTCGGGCTACGGCCGGTCACAAAATAGATGCTGTCGCCGCGCTTCACGTGCATCGCAATCAACGAACGCGCGACCTCTTTCGGGATACTAAAAGCATCCCAGCCGTTGTTCATCTTTTCCCAGAATTCCGGGTTTTTCAGGTAATCCTGGCTGTTCGGCGAGTAGTTCTTTTGCCCACGCCAGAAACCGGGGCTGGAAAACAGCACGGTATCGTCGATATCAAAACCGACGGCCATCGGCGGATGGCCAAGCAGACTATTTTCAATCTGTGCCACGGAAACCCAGTGGATAGGCGCTTGCTCGGCAAGTTTCGCCACATCGGTGCCAGGGTACAGCGGAGAGGGAGACGACGCATGGGCCGTCACCGAAGTATTCAGTGCAAATAACAAGCAGACGGCACTGAGAGCTTGCGTAATCTTGCGCATGTTTTCCCTTAATTCGTCGATTCGTTATTGTTTTAGAGTCAGTCGTGCTTTAAACAAAGCACTGCGACCTTACCGTCTGAGGTCGATGAAAGGAAGGATTATCTAAGAATAATCCCAGAAAAAGTAAGGGGATCACGTTTTGATTTCGGGAAAACACTCTGGCTCAGCGCTTACCTTAGAGCCAGAGTGAGCACATACTTACATTACTGCGGCAAACGCTTTGGCTACGCGCTGAACGTTCCGGCTGTTGAGCCCAGCCACGCACATACGGCCGCTGGCGATCAGGTAAACACCGAACTCATCGCGCAGTCTGTCAACCTGTTGCGCACTCAGGCCGGTGTAGCTAAACATCCCGCGTTGCTTGAGCAGATAGTCGAAATTGCCGTTCGGCATCTCTTCTTTCAGCACGTTGACCAGCGCCTGACGCATTTCCAGAATACGCGTACGCATTCCTTCCACTTCCGCCAGCCAGTTGGCTTTCAGCTCTGCATCGCCCAGCACCGCTGCCACCACCTGCGCCCCGAAGTTCGGCGGGCTGGAGTAGTTACGACGCACCGTCGCTTTCAGCTGACCCAGCACGCGCAGCGCGGTTTCGTTATCTTCACAGATAATCGACAGACCGCCGACGCGCTCACCGTACAGCGAGAAGATTTTGGAGAACGAGTTGCTGACCAGCGCAGGCAGCCCGGCCGCGGCAATCGCGCGGATCGCGTAGGCGTCCTCATCCATACCTGCGCCAAAACCTTGATAAGCGATATCGAGGAATGGAATCAGTTCACGGGCCTTCAGCACCTCAACCACCGCGTCCCACTGCGCAGGCGTAAGGTCGGCACCGGTTGGGTTATGGCAGCACGGATGCAGCAGCACGATGCTGCGCGCGGGCAGCGTGTTGAGTTTTTCCAGCAGCGCATCCACGCGCACGCCGTTGGTTTCGCTGTCGAACCACGGGTAGGTACCGACGATAAAGCCCGCACCTTCAAAAATCGCGATATGGTTTTCCCACGTCGGGTCGCTGACCCACACGCCGGAGTCCGGGAAGTAGCGCTTGAGGAAATCCGCGCCAACCTTCAGTGCGCCGGAGCCGCCGAGAGTTTGAATGGTCGCCACGCGCTGTTGCTGGAGAACCGGGTTGTCCGCGCCAAACAGCAGCGGTGCCACGGTGTGACGATAGCTGTTAAGCCCTTCCATCGGCAGATACAAAGACGCGCCGTGCGGCTGTGCGTTCAGATGCGCTTCGGCTTTCGCCACCGCTTGCAGCTGCGGAATGATGCCGTCTTCGTTGTAGTACAGGCCGATGCTGAGGTTAACTTTGTCGCTGCGCGGATCTTCTTTGAAGCGTTCCATTAATGAAAGAATGGGGTCGCCCGCATAGGCGTCAACTTTTTGAAACACGCGATGGTTCTCCAGGTTTACAGAAGGCAGGAAATAACACAATAAACCGGATGCTGCGGAAGGTCGAGAGGTAGTTTTACGGTGGGGTGAATATTACCGGGTGGCGGCGTAAACGCCTTATCCGGCCTACAGTCAATACGGGCTGTAGGTCGGATAAGCGCAGCGCCATCCGACGATTACTCTGCACACTGCCGGATAACGCTTAATCGATATATTTCATCGCCACCCGCGAAGTCAGGCGGGTAATAAGTTCGTAAGCACTCACTTTCGTGATTTCAGCGATGCGCTCAACCGGCAGCCCCTGACCCCACATGATCACCGTATCGCCGGTTTTGTCTTCCGCTTCAGGCCCTAAATCGACGCAAATCATATCCATCGCCACGCGACCAACAATCGGCACTTCACGGCCGTTCACCAGCACCGGCGTTCCGGATGGCGCTGCGCGAGGATAACCATCGCCATAGCCCATCGCCACCACGCCAAGGCGGGTATCACGCTCGCTAATCCAGGTACCGCCGTATCCGACCGCTTCACCGGCTTTGTGCTCACGTACCGCAATCAGGCTAGAAGTCAGTGACATCACCGGCTGCATGCCAAAATCCGGGCCCCACGGCTTTTGCTCCAGCGGCGATACGCCGTAGAGAATAATGCCCGGGCGCGCCCAGTCAAAATGCGACTGCGGCCATAGCAGAATGCCGCCGGAAGCGGCGATAGAACGCAGCCCCGGCTTGCCTTCGGTAAAGGTATTGAAGATATCCAGCTGGCGTTCCGTCGCCCCACAATCCGGTTCGTCGGCGCGGGCAAAGTGGCTGACGATATTCACCGGTTGACGGACGTTTTTGCACTGGCTCAGGCGCTGATAGAAAGCTTCGGCTTCCTCCGGGCGAACGCCCAGGCGGTGCATGCCGGTATCCAGTTTCATCCACACGGTGACGGGCTCGCTCAGATCGGCGGTTTCCAGCGCTTCAAGCTGCTCAATGTTGTGCACGGCGGTATGCAGCTGCTGCGTCGAGATGGTCGGCAGGTCCGTGGCGTTGAAGAAGCCTTCCAGCAGCAGGATCGGCTGAGTGATGCCGCCGTCACGCAGGCGCAGGGCCTCTTCAAGACGGGCAACGCCAAAAGCATCGGCGTCGGGGAGCGTTCGCGCGGTCTCGAGGAGGCCGTGTCCGTAAGCGTTCGCTTTCACCACCGCAACCAGCTTGCTGGCAGGTGCCAGCTCACGCAGACGTTGCAGGTTGTGTCGCAGAGCGCGGCGGTTAATGACTACAGTTGCCGCTTGCATTTGTGTTCCTTGATAAGTGTTTGCTTGAATGACCTGATTCAGTGTTGTTATTCGTCGTCGTACTGCGGGCCTGCGTAGTTATCGAAACGCGACCACTGACCATTAAAGGTCAGGCGTACCGTACCGATTGGGCCGTTACGCTGTTTACCGATAATAATCTCGGCGATGCCTTTTAAGTCACTGTTTTCGTGATAAACCTCATCACGATAGATGAACATGATTAAGTCGGCATCCTGCTCGATGGAGCCAGATTCACGCAGGTCGGAGTTGACCGGGCGTTTATCCGCACGTTGTTCCAGGGAGCGGTTAAGCTGCGACAGCGCTACCACCGGCACGTGCAATTCTTTGGCCAACGCTTTGAGAGAACGGGAAATTTCCGCGATTTCCAGCGTACGGTTATCGGAAAGAGACGGCACGCGCATCAGTTGGAGGTAGTCGATCATGATAAGACCAATACCGCCGTGTTCACGGGCGATACGACGCGCACGGGAGCGCACTTCCGTCGGCGTCAGGCCGGAGGAGTCATCGATATAGATGTTCCGTTTTTCCAGCAGGATCCCCATGGTGCCGGAGATACGCGCCCAGTCCTCGTCATCGAGCTGGCCGGTACGAATTCGGGTCTGGTCAACGCGCGACAGAGACGCCAGGGAACGCATCATAATCTGCTCAGATGGCATCTCAAGACTGAAGATCAGTACCGGTTTATCCTGCAACATCGCCGCATTTTCGACGAGGTTCATCGCAAATGTCGTTTTACCCATCGACGGACGCGCCGCGACGATAATCAAATCCGACGGCTGCAAGCCGGCGGTCTTTTTGTTGAGGTCGTCATAACCGGTATTCACGCCGGTGACGCCATCGTGCGGCTGCTGGAAAAGCTGTTCAATACGCGCCACGGTGGCATCGAGCACTTCGGTGATGTTTCGCGGGCCTTCGTCTTTGTTAGCGCGGCTTTCAGCGATTTTAAATACCCGGGACTCAGCCAAATCCAGCAGATCTTCGCTGGTGCGCCCCTGCGGGTCAAAACCGGCTTCCGCGATTTCATTGGCGACCGCAATCATCTCGCGAACAACGGCACGTTCACGAACGATATCGGCGTAAGCGCTAATGTTCGCCGCACTTGGCGTATTTTTTGATAGCTCGGCCAGATAGGCAAAACCACCGACGCTGTCCAGTTGCCCCTGTCGCTCCAGCGATTCCGCGAGCGTTATCAGGTCAATTGGGCTGCCACCTTCTTGCAAACGCCCCATCTCAGTAAAGATGTGGCGGTGCGGACGCGTATAGAAATCATCGGAGACCACGCGCTCGGCGACATCGTCCCAGCGCTCGTTATCCAACATTAAACCGCCCAACACCGATTGTTCCGCTTCAATCGAGTGCGGCGGTACTTTCAGACCCGCAACCTGAAAATCGCGTTCGCGAGCTTCGGTTTGAGGTTTGTTGAAGGGTTTATTTGCTGCCATAGTGAATGGTATTACCGAGATAAAGAGTGGGTCGAAAGATTACCACATTGTTCTGGAGGAAGCATGGCAACCCGTATTGAATTTAGCAAACATGGCGGCCCTGAAGTGCTAAACGCCGTCGAATTCACCCCCAACGCCCCTGCTGAAAATGAAGTGCAGGTGGAAAACAAAGCTATCGGCATTAACTATATCGATACCTATATTCGCAGCGGCCTTTACCCGCCGCCGTCGATGCCAAGCGGTTTGGGCACAGAAGCTGCGGGCGTGGTCAGCCAGGTAGGCAGCAACGTTAAGCATATCAAGGCGGGCGATCGCGTGGTTTACGCGCAGTCAGGGCTTGGGGCCTACAGTTCGGTGCATAACGTCGCGGCGGACAAAGTTGCCCTGCTTCCGTCGGCAATTTCTTACGAACAAGCTGCGGCCTCATTCCTCAAAGGCCTAACGGTCTTTTATCTGCTGCGCAAAACCTATGAAATCAAACCCGGCGAACCGTTTCTGTTTCATGCGGCCGCAGGCGGCGTCGGGCTGATTGCCTGCCAGTGGGCAAAAGCGCTGGGGGCGAAGCTAATTGGTACGGTCGGCAGCGCTGAGAAAGCGCAGCGTGCGCTACAGGCCGGAGCCTGGCAGGTGATTAACTATCGTGATGAAAATATTGCCGAGCGGGTGAAAGCTATCACCGGCGGCAAAAAGCTGCCGGTGGTGTACGACTCGGTTGGCAAAGATACCTGGGAAGCGTCACTCGACTGCTTGCAGCGCCGTGGCCTGATGGTCAGCTTTGGTAACTCCTCCGGTCCGGTGACCGGCGTTAACCTGGGCATTCTCAATCAAAAAGGCTCACTGTTCGTAACACGCCCTTCTCTCAACGGCTACATCACGACCTATGACGAACTGAAAGAAGCCAGCCACGAGCTGTTTTCACTGATTGCCAGCGGGATCATTAAAGTGGATGTGGCTGCGAGCCAGAAATACCCGCTGAAAGAGGCGCGACGCGCGCATGAGATTCTGGAGAGCCGGGCAACTCAGGGATCAAGCCTGCTGATCCCGTAGAGATTCTGCGGCACAAAAGACTAGGGCTTCCCGTAGGAAGCCCTTTCTTTTTTTAGTTCGGCTGTATGTAGGGTACAGCTCGATGAATTCGTTAACGCCAGCCATAGTGACAGATTTTTTACGCGAATCCTACGGCGTTTTATGCAAAATTTTTGAGGTTGTGACGAATCCCTCAATACCTCCGGTAGTTGTCGCGCCAGGTCTGTTTTTTCGGTGAATTAATCGCCCGAACGATCCACACCGCCACCACTGCCAACAGCAGCCACGGTAGAAGCTTTATCATCAGCGCAAACAGACCGCCGACAAACATCAGTACCGTCGCCACCACCAGCGCGGCAATAATACCGAGCAGCGAAATGCCCGTGACCAGCAGCATGACAAAAAATCCAATCACAAATAGTAGTTCCAGCATGGTCGCTCTCCCAGAATTCACACTTATCTGGCTGAACTATTACAAAAACCGTGCCAAAATTAACCTATTGAATTATAACAAAAACGCCCCACAAGAGAGTGCGGGGCGTGGTGAATTTGACCAGGTTTTAGCGAAATAATTAACGCTTATCGGCAACCAGCTTTAATGCGTGTTCCAGCACGTCAATTCCCGCGCCGGCTTTGTGCGCATTTTCACTCAGGTAGCGACGCCACTGGCGTGCGCCCGGAATGCCCTGGAACAGACCTAGCATATGGCGAGTAACGTGGCCCAGATAGGTGCCGTTGCTCAGCTCGCGCTCAATGTAGGGATACATCGCGCGGACGATCGCCACCGGGTCGGCATCGACATCGCTCGCACCGAAGATCTCACGGTCCACCGATGCCAGGATACCTGGATTCTGATAGGCTTCGCGCCCGACCATCACGCCGTCCATATGCGCCAGATGCCCTTTGGCCTCTTCCAGCGATTTAATGCCGCCGTTGATAGACATGGTCAGATGCGGGAAATCACGCTTGAGCTGGTAAACGCGCGGGTAGTCCAGCGGTGGGATCTCGCGGTTTTCTTTCGGGCTAAGCCCGGAAAGCCAGGCTTTACGCGCATGGATAATAAACATCTCGCACTCGCCGCGCCCGGAAACCGTATCAATAAAATCGCAGAGGAATTCGTAGCTGTCCTGGTCATCAATGCCGATACGCGTTTTGACCGTGACCGGAATCGACACTACATCGCGCATCGCCTTCACGCAATCCGCGACCAGCTGCGCATTACCCATCAGGCAAGCACCAAACATACCGTTCTGTACGCGGTCAGACGGGCAGCCGACGTTGAGGTTAATTTCGTCATAACCCCGCTCCTGCGCCAGCTTCGCACAGTGCGCCAGTTGAGCCGGATCGCTGCCGCCAAGCTGGAGAGCAACCGGATGCTCTTCCTCGCTGTAGGCCAGATAATCGCCTTTACCGTGAATAATCGCCCCGGTAGTCACCATCTCGGTATACAGCAGCGTGTGCTGCGACAGCAGGCGCAGAAAATAGCGGCAGTGTCTATCCGTCCAGTCGAGCATCGGCGCGATGGAGAAACGGTGAGCAGGGAAAGCAGCGGTCGAGGATTCTGACAACATGGCGATTATTTAAGCATCCGGAAAAAAGGGGCGGCTACTATAGCATAAAGCCCGCGCGGAAACGTAATGCTAGAAGGGGGATCCCGGCGGCGCTTCGCTTGGCCGGGCTACAAGATAGTGCACACCTGTAGTCCGGCCAAGCGAAGCACCGCCGGGAGGGTATTCGATCTAGAACGTCACGCTAACCTGCGCCCCGGCCCCCCAGGTTTGATCTTCCCCGTACAGCCCCATCAGGTCGAGGTGTACCCGGTTGAACGGCGCAAAACCAACGCCGCCGGTGAAGACGTTACTGTCGTTGTTTTTCACATCCGCACGATAACCTGCACGCACCGCCAACCAATCGAGTGGACGTATCTCGGCCCCCACGCCGACGTACTGTGAACTCTCCTCGCTCTTAAAGCCTTTGGTTTCGGTCAGATCGCCATCGGCGCTCAACGTCAGCATATCGGTGTGCCACGCCACGCCTGCGGTCACTAACGGGTGAATCTGGTAGGTATCGCGCACTCCCGCCACCTCTTTGGTGTCGATATCCCGGGAGAACAGGTTCTGTCCGCTCAGCCCCACGGTCCAGCTATCACCAAAATCGGCGGTCATCCCTGCGTCGACGTTAAAACCGGTATCGTCGTTACGATAGCGGCTACTGTTGATAGCATCGCTGCTGAAGTTGTATATCGACACGGTGTAGTTGTAGAGCCAGGTCTGTTGCAGTTTTGGCGTAACGCCAAATGATACCGGCACACCGCCAAAATTGAACTGCCGGGCAATGGCGACACCGTAGTCAGAAACAATGGCCGCTCGCCCATAACCTTTTGATTTCAAATCCCGGGCTTTGACACTCAACACGTTGGCTGGCGTGGCCTCAATACCGCGCAGAATATCGATATCACCTTGGTCGATATAGGAACTGAGCCGTGCTCGGGCATCAGCCTTTGCGACAAACGCAACCGCCAGCACATCGTTTGGAATAGTAATCGCCAGACCCGCTCCGGCTTTCGTTCGCGCGGTCTTTCCCTTAACCGACGAAAGTTGATCGGCCAAATCGCCGGCCGCCGAAGAAACGCGCCGATAGCCAGGGCTGCCAGGGTTAGTAAGGTCGGAAAGATTAATATTATTCAACGAACTGATGTAGTCCTGTATATCATCGCTAATATCGTCGATCTTAGTGCGCAAATTATCCTTGTCGGAAATCTGCGCCCCAATCGTCGGTAGGATCAACGTAATATCATCATCAGGTTTGGCTTTCGCCAGTAATGCCGGGTTAATCAACACGCCACTGCCATAGTGTGCTGAAGCCACCCCTGTACCCCCCATTGCGTCGTTCCGGGCCTCCGCCCAGCCATTTGCGGCTTCAGCCGGAGCTGCCACCAGAAAAGAGACAGCGATCCCTATCAGAGAAAATTTCTCATTTTTTTTCATAGTTTGCCCATCTTATTGTCTGTTATGGAACAACCCCCCATCCGTTATCGCCTGGATGGAGACAAACTATTGCTGCGAATAACAGGCCAAAAAATGGCCAATTCCCTGAAATGAAATTTTCGATAGGTTTATTATTATTAATAAGCGCTCTAACTTCTTATAGAAGAAGATATTTAGTTTCGCCCAGGTTTTCCGTCATGCGGTCCAAAAAACTGCGGTGGATGATCCACCCAACGATCTTCGCGAGTGACGGCATACGAGGCGTTTAACGGGTAATAGATACGGTTGGTTCGTTTATTCGCCTCCCCGACCACCAGCAGGCGCACCTCTTCCGACGTATTGTTAATAAAAGTGTGACAAACCCCGGTTCCTGCCGGAAAACCGACGCTATCACCGGGCTGAAGTTTCCACAGATAGCCGTTAATCCACGCCTGCGGGTACCCTTCCAGCACGTAGATAAACTCTTCTTCATCGCTTTCCGCATGCGGATAGGACGTCCGCCGCCCCGGCGGTAAACGCTCGTGGTGAATACCAATGTGTCGAAGCCCTAGCGCGCGGGCCAGCGGCGCACCGATGGAAAAGCGTTCGTCGCTATCGGGATAGGTTGAATCGTCCGGGCCTTCAATGTCATGCCAATGGCGAATGCAATCGGGTCTTTTCATTATTTTTCGTCCTGAGTGTGAAGTGCACCTGCTATAACACACCTATAGCACACCTGTGGAAACTCGGCGTTTCTGGCATAACATGATAAAGTATGTGTTTGTTTCACCCGTAACCCGAGGACGCCAATGGATAAGACCACTACGCAAGAACTGCTAGCGCAGGCTGAAAAGCTGTGTGCGCAACGCGGCGTGCGCCTGACTCCTCAACGTCTGGAAGTGTTGCGCCTGATGAGTCTGCAGGAAGGGGCAATCAGCGCCTACGATCTGCTCGACCTGCTGCGCGTCAAAGAACCGCAGGCTAAACCGCCGACGGTATACCGTGCTCTGGAGTTTCTGCTCGAGCAGGGTTTTGTTCACAAAGTCGAATCCGCTAACAGTTACGTGCTGTGCCATCTGTTTGATCAACCGACTCACACCTCCGCCATGTTTATCTGCGACCGCTGTGGCGTGGTCAAAGAAGAGTGTGCGGAAGGGGTTGAAGACATCATGCATGCGCTGGCGGCGAAGATGGGTTTTGCCCTGCGGCATAATGTGATTGAAGCGCACGGTCTGTGCTCAGCCTGCGTTGAGGTCGAAGCCTGCAAGGCGCATGAGCACTGCCAGCACGATCATACGATTCAAATTAAGAAAAAATCCCGCTAGCAGGCGCTAAGCGGGATAGCGTACTTCCCTGTACGCGCTCGCTGGGTTTACCAGCGGTGGTTATGACGTTTATCCCAGCTATCGACCTCTTTTTCGGCCTGATCCTTCGCGTAGCCATAGCGCTCCTGAATTTTACCGACCAGCTGATCGCGTTTCCCTTCGATCACCGTCATATCATCGTCGGTCAGTTTGCCCCATTGCTCTTTCACTTTGCCTTTAAGCTGTTTCCAGTTGCCGCCGACTTCGTCTTTATTCATCATCAAATCCTCGGGAGTCAGTGAGTGAATAGCGAAAGTGTTCCTACAGAACACACATCTTTTTCGCTAAGCGTGAGGTTAATTGTAGTCAGTCATTCCGACATCAATTCACTATTCGGAATCTTTAACCATCACGTCAGGCAAACCAGCTGTTGTTTCGCCAGTGACGACGCCAGATAAACGCCAGCGACAGACCGCGAAGCGCCAGGAAGACGGCAAGCGCCAGCCACAGTCCGTGGTTGCCAAGCACCGGTAGCGCTAACAGCGTGAGCGCAAATCCCGCCGCCGCAACGGCCATGCTGTTACGCATCTCCGCGCCGCGCGTCGCGCCGATAAACATGCCATCAAGCAGATAACACCACACGCCGATTATCGGGAGCACCATCTGCCAGATAACGTAGCGGTCAGCCAGCTCGCGTAGCTCGGGAATGGACGTCAGCAGCGCCACGATATGTTCCCCCAAAACGGCATAAACCAACGCGAACGCCAGTGCGACCACACCGGCCTGACGGCATGCCGCTCGCCAGACCTCCAGTAGTTTACTGCCGTCGCGCGCGCCGTAGGCCTGACCAGAATGGGCTTCAACCGCATAGGCGAAGCCGTCCAGCGCGTAGGCGGTGAAGGTAAGCATGGTCATCAGCACGGCATTCACCGCGACAATATCGCTGCCAAGACGAGCACCAAAAACGGTTACCGCACCAAAGCACAGTTGCAGCAACAGCGAGCGCAGCATGATGTCACGGTTCAACGCCAGCAAACGCCGGAAGTTGCCGTGCCAGGCCATTTTCAGCATCGCCCAGGAAATCCCGCGCATTACCAGTACCTTACGTACCATCCCTAAACCGACCAGCAAGGTCGCGTACTCGGCGATGGCCGTCGCTAACGCCGCCCCCTGCACGTTCATATGCAGCCCCATCACCAGCCACAGATCGAGGACGATATTGAGTACGTTGCCCACCACCAGCAGCACGACCGGTGCACGCGCGTACTGTACGCCCAACAGCCAGCCCAGCAGCACCAGATTTGCCAGCGAAGCCGGAGCGCTTAGCCAGCGGATGGAGAGAAAACGCTGCGCCTGCTCCAGCACTTCGCCGCTGCCGCCAACGATAGACAGCGCGAGATGAATCAGCGGATTTTTAAACAAGATGATCAGCAGACCGGCACCCAGCGCCAGCAGCAGCGGTTGTACCAGCGCTCGCGCCAGCGCCTGGGGGTCTTTGGCGCCAAACGCCTGCGCCGTCAGGCCGGTGGTGCTCATACGCAAGAACAGCAGCAGCATAAACAGGAAGCTGGTTGCGGTCGCGCCAATGGCCACGCCGCCCAGATAGACCGGGCTGTCGAGATGGCCAATCACGGCGGTATCCACCAACCCTAGCAGAGGCACGGTGATATTTGAGAAGATCATTGGTAGCGCAAGGCGCCACAGGGCCTTATCGGCGGAAGTCAGTAGCGGCATGAGTGAGAACCAGAAAGAAAAAAGGCTGTGATAACGGAAGTATCACAGCCATTTGAGAGAAGGGAGTGTTACAGCCACTCGCCGTTGCGGATAACGCCAACGGCCAGCCCTTCGATGGAGAAACTCTGCTGACGCAGATCGACCACGATAGGGGAAAACTCGCTGTTTTCCGGCAGTAGTTCGACGACGTTACCCTGTTTTTTCAGGCGTTTCACCGTCACTTCTTCATCGATACGCGCGACGACGACCTGGCCGTTACGCACATCCTGGGTTTTATGCACCGCGAGCAGATCGCCATCCATAATACCGATATCTTTCATCGACATGCCGCTGACGCGCAGCAGGAAGTCGGCACTCGGTTTAAACAGCGATGGATCGACCTGGTAATGGCCTTCAATGTGCTGCTGCGCCAGCAGCGGCTCGCCCGCCGCAACGCGGCCAATCAGCGGTAGGCCCACTTCTTCTTCCACCAGCAGGCGGATACCACGAGAGGCTCCGGAGACAATCTCAAGAACTCCTTTACGCGCCAGCGCTTTCAGGTGTTCTTCAGCCGCATTCGGGGAACGGAACCCCAAGCGCTGAGCAATTTCCGCACGCGTCGGCGGCATGCCCGTCTGGCTGATATGATCCCGGATGAGATCAAACACCTCTTGCTGCCTGGTCGTTAACGCTTTCATTCCGCCCCCTGGGTGTATATACAGTTATGCTGTGAGTATATACAGCTAGTGCCTATTTTGGAACCATAAAACGCAGGAAATCAGGCAGTTTTCACAGCTTTAGTGGAAATGAGCCCACAGCAGGATAGCCCAGGTGATCAGAGCGACAAAAATCGACAGCAACACGGCGGCTGAGCCCATATCTTTCGCTCGCCCTGACAGCTCGTGATACTCAGAGCCAATACGGTCGACGACCGCTTCCAGTGCACTATTGAGAATTTCCACTATCATCACCAACAGGACGGAGCCGATAAGCAGCACGCGGGTGATAGGGTCAACATCCAGCCAGCAGGCAATGATAATTGCCAGTACGGATGCAACCCCCTCCTGGCGGAACGCGGCTTCGTTGATCCATGCCGCGCGAAATCCTTTCCAGGAATATCCAGCTGCTTTGATAATTCGGGTGAGCCCAGTGGTATTATTGGCCATCTCAAGAACCTTTTACGTTATGACGTCAATGACAATGCGTACTTCACGTTGCTGCTGGGTTTACCGCCTTGCCGCCGCGCGAATCACTTAGTGTATTATTAAGAACCGGTAGAACAGAAATTCTGCCGACTTTCTGATATTCTTGCCGCGCATTTGCATGATTAACCAGAGGCTTTACATCGTTTATGTCCGGCTGGCCACGAATTTACTACAAATTACTGAATTTACCATTAAGTGTTCTGGTAAAGAGCAAGTCTATTCCGGCAGAACCTGCCCAGGAATTGGGGCTTGATACATCACGTCCAATTATGTACGTCCTGCCTTACAACTCTAAGGCCGACTTACTGACGCTGCGCGCCCAGTGCCTTGCGCACGACCTGCCCGATCCGCTTGAACCGTTAGAAATCGACGGCACTCTGCTGCCGCGCTACGTGTTCATTCACGGCGGCCCGCGCGTGTTCACCTACTACACGCCGAAAGAAGAGTCGATCAAACTGTTCCACGACTACCTCGACTTGCACCGCAGCAATCCACATTTGGATGTGCAAATGGTGCCGGTGTCGGTGATGTTTGGGCGTTCTCCGGGTCGCGAGAAAGGTGAAGTCAATCCGCCATTGCGGATGCTGAACGGCTTCCAGAAATTCTTCGCCGTCTCCTGGCTGGGTCGCGATAGTTTCGTGCGTTTCTCTCCGTCCGTTTCTCTACGCCGCATGGCCGATGAACACGGCACGGATAAGACCATCGCCCAGAAGCTGGCCCGCGTTGCCCGTATGCACTTCGCTCGCCAGCGTTTGGCTGCGGTAGGCCCACGTCTGCCTGCCCGTCACGACCTGTTCAAAAAGCTGCTGGCCTCCAAAGCCATTGCCAAAGCAGTAGAAGATGAAGCGCGTAGCAAAAAAATCTCCCACGAAAAAGCGCAGCAGAACGCGATTGCGCTGATGGAAGAGATTGCAGCGAACTTCTCCTACGAGATGATCCGCCTGACCGACCGTATCCTGAGCTTTACCTGGAACCGTCTGTATCAGGGGATTAACGTCAATAACGCCGAGCGCGTACGCCAACTGGCGCACGACGGGCACGAGATTGTTTATGTTCCCTGCCACCGCAGCCACATGGACTATCTGTTGCTCTCTTACGTGCTCTACCACCAGGGGCTGGTGCCGCCGCATATCGCCGCCGGTATTAACCTGAACTTCTGGCCAGCAGGCCCGATTTTCCGTCGCCTGGGCGCGTTCTTCATTCGCCGTACCTTTAAGGGTAACAAGCTGTACTCCACCGTATTCCGTGAATACCTCGGCGAGTTGTTCAGCCGCGGTTACTCCGTGGAGTACTTTGTGGAAGGCGGTCGTTCCCGTACCGGTCGTCTGCTGGATCCGAAAACCGGCACATTGTCGATGACCATCCAGGCGATGCTGCGCGGCGGTACCCGTCCAATCACCCTGGTGCCAATTTATATTGGCTACGAGCACGTGATGGAAGTGGGCACCTACGCGAAAGAATTGCGCGGCGCGACCAAAGAGAAAGAGAGCCTGCCGCAGATGCTGAAAGGTCTGAGCAAGCTGCGTAATCTCGGTCAGGGCTACGTCAACTTCGGCGAACCGATGCCGCTGATGACCTACCTGAACCACCACGTGCCGGAGTGGCGCGAGTCTATCGACCCGATTGAAGCCGTACGTCCAGCCTGGCTGACGCCAACCGTCAATAAAATGGCGGCAGAGCTGATGGTGCGTATCAACAACGCCGGTGCGGCCAACGCCATGAACCTGTGCTGTACCGCGCTGCTGGCTTCACGTCAGCGTTCTCTGACTCGTGAGCAGTTAACGCAGCAACTGGATTGTTATCTGGCCCTGATGCGTAACGCGCCATACGCGCCGGATGCGACCGCACCGAAAGCCTCTGCCAGCGAGCTTATCGATCACGCGCTGCAGATGAACAAGTTCGAAGTCGAGAAAGATACCATCGGCGATATCATCATTCTGCCGCGCGAGCAGGCGGTACTGATGACCTACTATCGCAACAACATTGCGCACATGCTGATTATGCCTTCGCTGCTGGCGTCGATTATGACCCAACATCGGGAGATAACCCGTGGGCAGGTTGCGGACTATATCGATACTCTGTACCCAATGCTGAAAGCCGAGCTGTTCCTGCGCTGGGAGCGTGAGGAGCTGCCGACGGTTATCGATACGCTGATTGCCGAGATGGAACGTCAGGAGCTGATTACCGTAAGCGGCGATGAACTGCGCATCAACGCCTCGCACTCCCGTACGCTGCAACTGCTGGCGGCCGGTGCGCGCGAAACGCTGCAACGCTACGCCATCACCTTCTGGCTGCTGAGCGGCAACCCGTCGATGAACCGCAGCACGCTGGAGAAAGAGAGCCGTACGCTGGCGCAACGTCTGTCCGTGCTGCACGGTATCAACTCGCCGGAGTTCTTCGATAAGGCGGTGTTCTCATCGCTGGTGTTAACCCTGCGCGATGAAGGCTATATCAGCGACAGCGGCGACGCCGAACCAGAAGAGACGATGAAGGTTTACCAGATGATGGCAAGCCTTATTACCTCGGACGTGCGCTTGACGATTGAAAGCGTGACGCAAGACGAAGAACCCGCGCCGAAAGACGCCTGATAGCGCTTCGCTTATCAGACCTACAGGTCGATGATTCGTAGGGCGGGCAAGCGTAGCGCCCCCGCCACAAAAAAGCCGGATAATTATCCGGCTTTTTTTATTGCATCAGAACTGCCAGTAACTCATCGCCAGCCCAATAAACAGCACCAGACCGACGTAGTTATTATTGAGGAATGCCTGGAAGCAGGGTCCGCGCTCGCGGTTGCGGATCAGCTTTTGTTGATAGACAAACAGCGCCCCGGCAATCAGGATTGACCAGTAGAACTCCCAGTGCAGCCCGTTCAGCCAGCCAATTACCGCCATCAGCACCAGCACGCATGCCTGCAGAATACCAATAATTAAGCGGTCGTTTTCACCGAACAAAATCGCCGTCGATTTGATACCGATTTTCACGTCATCATCGCGGTCAACCATCGCGTACTGAGTATCGTAGGCCACCGCCCACAGGATATTCGCCAGCAGCATCAGCCAGCAGCTGAGCGGCAGCGATTCACTGACCGCCGCGAACGCCATCGGAATCGACCAGCCAAACGCCGCCCCCAGCACCACCTGTGGCAGATGGGTATAACGCTTCATAAACGGATAAACCCAGGCCAGCGCCAGACCGGCAACCGACAGCAGGATAGTCATGGTATTGAGCGTCAGCACCAGCAGGAATGACAGCAGCACCAGCACGGCGAACAGGATCCGCGCCTCTTTCTCACTAACGGCACCGCTCGGCAGCGGACGGTTGGCCGTGCGTTTTACATGGCCATCAAATTTGCGATCCGCGTAGTCATTCACCACACAGCCTGCGGCACGCATCAGCCAGACGCCGGCAACGAACACCGCCAGGATCCACAGCGGCGGCACGCCCGGTGCCGCGACCCAAAGCGCCCATAGGGTTGGCCACAGCAGCAGCAGCGCGCCGATCGGTTTGTCCGTGCGCATCAGCTGATGATAAGCCAGCAGCTTGTTCGGCCTAAGACTCCTCTCCATTTTTCTTCTTCCTCTTAGTACAACGGCGATGCCGGTAAAAACAGCTCTGTCAGCAGCAGCGGTTTTCCACTCAAGCGGAGGCGGGAACGACGCCCCCACAGCGCATCATGACGGCCAATTTCGATAAAATCGCGGGTCAACTGGGAGGATGTAAACAGATACCGGCCCAACGGCGTCTGCCCCAGTTGCTGTAGCGCCAGCTCAGGCCCGCATAGGGTCGATTCCGGCACCACGGTACGCCCGGCAAGCCACGGCTCCCCCCCGACGCACAATAATATTTCTCGCAGCCAATAGCGAGGTTCATCCGCAAGCAAGTGCTGTTCATCGACCAGCGCATCGCGACAGATAAATTCTTCGTTTAATAGCGTAACGCTAACGGGTTTCCCGTACTGTTCGAACCGTTTGGTCATCGAGTCTTCCAGCATCAGCCAGTCGCGCTGAGCCGGTTCCAGCGGGGGAACGACGTCAAAATAGTGCAAAGCACGCAACTGCGTCAGTGCAGAGTGCGACATGCCTGTCTCTCCAATACATAGCGTTGGGCCATTGTATCGCAGAAAGGCGCGAGAGGGGTGCAGGAATGGCCAAATGCGATCATTAGCGCAACAGCAACGCAACAGACAGCATTGTGCAGTAGACGCAAAATCATTCAAGCTGGACAAGAACACGCTCTGAGTAACGCGGCAAAGGAGCAAATCCCCAGGAGCGCACATAAGTACGTGACTGGGGTGAGTGAGTGCAGCCAACTCAGAGGCAGCTTGAAGAATGAAGCGTATAAAAAAGGTGCGCCCCTAAGGGCACACCGAAAGGCTTCGCCTAAACATCGACGCTGTGGGGAGAACTTACCCCTTGCCTTTTACAGCGCCGATAAAGGTGGAACGAGCAGATTTGGAGCCCAGGCGTTCGGCTTCATTCATCAGCTTCAGGGCCTTGTCGATATCCCCTTTCGCCACGGCCTGTTTAATACCGTTATTGAAGTAGCTTTCCGTATCATTGAGCATCGGCTCGGCTTTCGCCGCCGGAGCTGGAGCTGCCACCGGCGCGGCAACAGGCGCTGCGTAGGCTGGTGCAGCAGTATTACCCACGGTTACCGGTGCCGGGCCGGAAGAACCAAACAGCGGGCCAACCAGTACGCTGGAGCTGCTGTTGGTTTTCACCTTCAGCTTCACCAGGCCATCGGTGGTGTGTTTCGCCACCGGATCAGGAATATCCGGCACCGCGTTGCCGATACCTTTGGCATAGGCTTTCGCCGGATCCAACAGCGTGGTGGTCTGCTGGAGATCTTTTTCCGTGGTGAAGACCAGCACGTAGAGTTTTTGCTGGCCCAGCGCCGGCGTCAGGCGCATTTCGCCTTCCAGACGGTCAGCGCTCATCACGCCCGGTGCCTGGTAGGTAAAGTAGCTGCTTGGGAAGTAGGCCGAAGGAGTCATATTCTGGTCAAGAATCAACACATTCGGCGCAAAGACGTTAGTTTGTTTGTTCACTTCGCTGGTCAGGGTCAGTGTCAGCTCGCCAATATTGGCCGGAACGCTGTAGGCGACCACTTTACCGGTGATTCCCGGTACGTTAAGCGTTTGCCCGCCCACGGCAATCTGCGTGGACTGCACTTTAGATTGATCGACCGGCGTCCAGGTCAGCTGCTGCAGGTCGCTGGTTGGAATGGTTGGCGCAGCGCTGGTATTTTGCGGCACATAGTTGACGTCAGCGAGGCTGATGCCCGGGACGCTCGCCAGCAATCCAGCGGATAAGCACAGAGCAACGAGACTTTTTTTCATTTTCATTATGATGACCTCAGAAATCGTCAGTCTAGCGGTGGCCAGGCAATAGCGCGCTAAACCTTAGAAACAGAGGGGCTTGCGCCCCTCGTCGGTTGTTACATCAGGTTAGTGCTGAATTACCACCAGATTTCCATCTGTGCACCGAAGGAGAACTCATCGCTATCGCCACGGCTGGTGTTTGAAGTGCTGGAGTTGCTAGCTACTGCATAGCGAGTTGCATCGCCGTTGCTGTTTTTCGCATAGCCCCAGTTTTCATCCCACTTCGCATAGGTTGCGAAGACACGGATTGCTGGACGAGACCAGATGCTGTCGCCCGCCTGCCATTGTTGTGCCAGGGTGATTTTGTACTGGTTGTTGCGGTCGCCAGTCTGCTGAGATTTCACGTTGTCGTAACCGACTTCCAGCAGGGTGCTCATGATTGGCGTCCATTTGTACATTGGACGAATACCCACGGTATACCATTCGGTACCCAGGTTATTATCCATGTCGATATTCTGGTACATACCGACGTACATCAGGTCCCACTTGTCGCCCAGAGAGATTGCGCCGTGGTCCAAAATACGCACGAGGCTACCGTTGTTGTTTACAACGTTATTTGCGTAGTTGGTTTTAACACCAGTGACTGGATCTTCAATGGTAGTGGTGGAAGAACCATAGCTACCCTGGCTCAGACCTTTACCCTGAGTGGTCATAGAGTCGGTTGCGTACTGCACCACAAACTTGTTGTAGCCTTTCAGCATGCTCTGGGTGTGTTCAGCGGTGAACATCCAGCCATCTTTAGAAGCACCGTTTGCCAGGCTATAGTCATCCGTCGTATTTGCACGACCGTAGTCAACGCCCAGCTCCAGAACGCCGTCCGGGTTGGTTTGCAGGCCCGCTAAACGTACGTCAAATACGTCGTTGGCGGTGTCTTTAGTTCTGTCATAAATATTCTGGCTGCTGAAAGCATAAGAGCCGCCAGCTTCCTGAGAACGGGTCGCTGCCAGAGACAGTTTACCGAAGCCCAGATCGACGTTTTCGATACCTGCACCAGGACCAGAAATATCCCAGTAGTAGAAGTCGATCATGTGAACGTCATGACGCTGGTAGAAGCGCTTACCGGCCCAGATGGTGGAGCCTGGCAGCCATTCAATCAGGTTTTTACCCTGTACGTTCGCTTCACGGAACGCTGGGTCGGTACCTTCCCAGTCATTCTGCTGGGCAACGGAGTAAGCCACGTTAGTGTCAAAATAGAAGCTCTTATCGCCCTCTTTCCACACTTCCTGACCTAATTTAAGTTCAGCGTAGGTTTCACATTCGTTACCGAGACGGTATTTACTGCCGGCACCGGTTGCCTGGAAACACTGTTGTTCGCCACCGCTACCCGTCCAGCCAATGCCTGAACGTGCGTAGCCATGAAAATCTACGGCCATTGCCTGAGCAGACATAATGCCTGCTGCTACGGCAACCGCCACGGGGAGTTTGCGCAGAGTAATCATCTATTCTATCTCCTGAGATCATTGCTTTTCTTTAACATTCGACCCGGTAACGCCTTATCGCTGGCGGTGTAAGGGCTTCATGCTTGTTTTGTTATGGGACTCTTAAACGCCGGGTTCTTTATGCAGCCGACGACATGCGGTGCCATCTTCACGGAACAGATGACAACGCTCTGGCGGCAAACCGATGGCGAATGTGGCACCCTCTTCTACCAACACCACGTCGTTCTGGCGGTACACCAGGTTTTGACGAATGGCGGGGATCTGGATATGAATTTGTGTTTCGTGACCAAGCTGTTCAACAACATTCACCACGCCTTCCAGCGTCACATCAGCGATGTGGCTAGGCAGCAGATGTTCAGGGCGGATACCCAGCGACATGTTGGTTCCCACGGTGACGTTGTTGCTCTCCACCGGTAGCCAGATTTGCTGGCGGTTTGGCAGTTCAACCTGTACCTGCTCAATGGCAGTCGCCGTGACTTTGACCGGCAGGAAGTTCATCTTCGGCGAGCCGATAAAGCCCGCGACAAAACGGTCAGCCGGATAGTGATACAGCTCCAGCGGTTTACCCACCTGGGCTACTCGCCCCGCATCCAGCACCACGATTTTGTCGGCCAGGGTCATGGCTTCGACCTGGTCGTGGGTGACGTAAATCATCGTGCGGCCAAGGCGTTTGTGCAGACGGGAAATTTCAATACGCATCTGAACGCGCAGTGCGGCATCCAGGTTAGAAAGCGGTTCATCGAGCAGGAATACGCGAGGTTCTGCCACCAGCGTACGGCCAATAGCGACACGCTGACGCTGACCGCCGGAAAGGGCTTTCGGTTTACGTTCCAGCAGATGGGCCAACTGCAGGACTTCAGCAACCTGAGTCACACGCTGGTTGATAACTTCTTTTTTGGCACCAGCCAGCTTCAGGCCAAAGGACATGTTTTCAGCGACGGAAAGATGGGGATACAGCGCATAGGACTGGAAGACCATGCCCACGCCACGCTCGGCGGGCGGGATATCGTTCATGCGGGTTCCACCGATCATCAGATCGCCGCTGGTGATGGTTTCGAGGCCCGCGATCATACGCAGCAGGGTTGATTTACCGCAGCCCGATGGCCCGACAAACACCACGAATTCCCCTTCCTGGATATCGAGGTTGATATCTTTCGATACCACCACATCGCCCCAGGCTTTCGTTACATTGCGTAGCTGTACGTTCGCCATGCCCTTCTCCCTCGTTACAACCTGTCACCAAAAGACACAATCAAGATGGCCTGACTATGCAACAGCCATTATTTTGGTGAATCCTCCACCCCCCCGGTTTTTTATGGGGGAGGAGGCGGGAGGATGAGAAGGCATGCTCTGCCCCCGATAACATCTCGTCGGGATGAAGATCGTGATGGGGCTTGCAAAAAACGGCGCATTTTTTTGTGCGCTGGGACTCATAACCGGGGATTTTGTTACCAGGATCACACTATTAACCCCGAGGGCGTAGACTCCAGGAGGATGGAAAGGGGTTGCTAAAAAAGGAAACTCATCGACGTTAAACCACCTCTGTGTATCCACGAGTACATCACCAAAAAAGGACGGGATATATGAAAATCAAAACTGGCGCTCGCATCCTCGCGCTGTCCGCATTGACCACGATGATGTTTTCCGCCTCTGCCCTGGCAAAAATTGAAGAGGGAAAACTGGTTATCTGGATTAACGGCGACAAAGGCTATAACGGTCTTGCCGAGGTAGGTAAGAAATTCGAGAAAGACACCGGCATTAAAGTCACCATCGAACACCCGGACAAGCTGGAAGAAAAATTCCCGCAGGTTGCCGCCACTGGCGATGGCCCGGATATTATTTTCTGGGCGCACGACCGTTTTGGTGGCTACGCACAGTCTGGCCTGCTGGCTGAAATCACCCCGGACAAAGCGTTCCAGGACAAGCTCTACCCGTTCACCTGGGATGCGGTTCGCTACAACGGCAAGCTGATTGCTTATCCAATCGCGGTGGAAGCACTGTCGCTGATTTACAACAAAGACCTCGTCCCTAACCCGCCGAAAACCTGGGAAGAAATTCCTGCGCTGGATAAAACCCTGAAGGCGAAAGGCAAGTCGGCGCTGATGTTCAACCTGCAAGAACCGTACTTCACCTGGCCGCTGATTGCCGCTGACGGTGGTTACGCCTTCAAGTTTGAAAACGGTAAGTACGACGTGAAAGACGTGGGCGTGGACAGCGCTGGCGCGAAAGCGGGTCTGACCTTCCTGGTTGACCTGATCAAAAACAAACACATGAACGCGGATACCGATTACTCCATCGCCGAAGCTGCCTTTAACAAAGGCGATACCGCGATGACCATCAACGGTCCGTGGGCGTGGTCCAACATCGATAAGAGCAAGGTGAACTACGGCGTAACGCTGCTGCCAACCTTCAAAGGCAAGGCATCTAAACCGTTCGTAGGCGTACTGAGCGCCGGTATCAACGCCGCTAGCCCGAATAAAGAGCTGGCGAAAGAGTTCCTCGAAAACTACCTGCTGACCGATCAGGGTCTGGATGAAGTGAACAAGGACAAACCGCTGGGCGCTGTAGCACTGAAATCCTTCCAGGATCAGTTAGCGAAAGACCCACGTATTGCGGCCACCATGGATAACGCCCAGAAAGGCGAAATCATGCCGAACATCCCACAGATGTCCGCATTCTGGTATGCCGTTCGTACCGCAGTCATCAACGCAGCAAGCGGCCGTCAGACCGTAGATGCCGCGCTGAAAGATGCACAGGGTCGTATCACCAAGTAATGCTTTTATCCCCTCTCCCCTAGGGAGAGGGTTAGGGTGAGGGGGCGTTGAAAATCCCCCGCACCCCGGCTCTCTCCCCTGGAGAGGGAGAAAAGAACAATCGTTGTAGAGGAAGATCCCCATGGATGTCATTAAAAAGAAACATTGGTGGCAAAGCGACACGCTGAAATGGTCAGTGATTGGTCTGCTTGGCCTACTGGTGGCTTACCTTGTTGTTTTAATGTATGCACAAGGGGAATATCTGTTCGCCATCATGACGCTGATTTTAAGTTCAGCGGGCCTGTATATTTTCGCCAATCGTAAAACCTACGCATGGCGCTATGTTTACCCAGGCGTGGCCGGGATGGGACTGTTCGTCCTGTTCCCTCTGATTTGTACTATCGCCATTGCCTTTACCAACTACAGCAGCACCAACCAACTGACCTTCGAACGCGCCCAGGAAGTTCTGATGGACCGTTCCTATCAGGCAGGTAAAACCTACAACTTTGGCCTGTATCCTGCGGGCGATGAGTGGCAGCTGGCCCTCACCGACGGCGAAAGTGGTAAAAACTATCTCTCCGACGCCTTTAAATTTGGCGGCGAGCAAAAACTGCAGCTCAAAGAAACCGACGCCCTGCCAACCGGCGAACGCGCGGCATTACGCATCATCACCCAGAATCGTCAGGCGCTAAACCAGCTGACGGCGGTTCTGCCGGATGAAAGCAAAGTCACCATGAGCTCGCTGCGCCAGTTCTCTGGCACCCAGCCGCTCTATACGCTGGCCCATGATGGCCTGCTGACCAACAACCAAAGCGGCGTCAAATACCGTCCTAACGGCGATATTGGCTACTACCAGACCATCAACGCCGACGGTAGCTGGGGCAGTGAAAAACTGAGCCCGGGCTACACCGTCAGCATCGGCTGGGACAACTTCACCCGCGTCTTTACCGATGAAGGTATCAAGAAGCCGTTCTTCGAAATCTTCGTCTGGACGGTGGTCTTCTCGGTTCTGACGGTGGTACTAACCGTGGCGGTCGGCATGATTCTGGCCTGCGTCGTCCAGTGGGAATCGCTGAAAGGCAAAGCCATCTACCGCGTGCTGCTGATTCTGCCGTATGCCGTGCCGTCGTTTATCTCGATTCTGATTTTCAAAGGGCTGTTCAACCAGAGCTTTGGTGAAATCAACATGATGCTGAGCGCGCTGTTCGGTATCAAACCGGCCTGGTTCAGCGACCCAACCACCGCCCGTTCGATGATTGTTATCGTCAACACCTGGCTTGGCTATCCGTACATGATGATCCTGTGCATGGGCCTGCTGAAAGCGATTCCGGACGACCTGTACGAAGCATCGGCAATGGATGGCGCCGGGCCGTTCCAGAACTTCTTTAAGATTACGTTCCCGCTGTTGATTAAGCCGCTGACGCCGCTGATGATCGCCAGCTTCGCCTTTAACTTTAACAACTTCGTGCTGATTCAGCTGTTGACCAACGGGGGGCCTGACCGTCTCGGCACCACCACGCCGGCTGGCTATACCGACCTGCTGGTTAGCTACACCTACCGTATCGCCTTTGAAGGCGGCGGCGGTCAGGACTTCGGTCTGGCAGCAGCGATTGCAACGCTTATCTTCCTGCTGGTGGGGGCGCTCGCGATAGTGAACCTGAAAGCCACTCGTATGAAGTTTGATTAAGGGAGACAACGATCATGGCTATGGTACAACCGAAATCTCAGAAACTGCGGCTCTTCACCACGCACCTTCTGCTACTGATTTTTATTGCGGCGATTATGTTCCCGCTGCTGATGGTTATCGCGATTTCTCTGCGTGAGGGTAACTTCGCGACGGGCAGTCTGATCCCAGAAAATATCTCCTGGGAGCACTGGAAGCTAGCGCTGGGCTTCAGCGTTGAACATGCTGATGGCCGCGTAACGCCGCCGCCATTCCCGGTCCTGCTGTGGCTGTGGAACTCGGTGAAAATCGCGGGCATCACCGCCATCGGTATCGTCACGCTTTCCACCACCTGCGCCTATGCCTTCGCCCGTATGCGTTTCCCAGGGAAAGCGGCGTTGCTGAAAGGGATGCTGATTTTCCAGATGTTCCCGGCGGTTCTGTCACTGGTTGCGCTGTACGCCTTGTTTGACCGCTTGGGTCAGTACATTCCGTTTATCGGTCTGAACACCCACGGTGGGGTCATCTTCGCCTACCTCGGCGGTATTGCGCTGCACGTGTGGACGATTAAAGGTTACTTCGAAACCATTGATAACTCTCTGGAAGAAGCGGCTGCGCTGGATGGCGCAACCCCGTGGCAGGCGTTCCGCCTGGTGCTGCTGCCGCTCTCCGTACCGATTCTGGCGGTGGTGTTTATCCTGTCGTTTATCGCCGCCATTACCGAAGTACCGGTTGCATCACTGCTGCTGCGTGATGTGAACAGCTACACCCTGGCCGTAGGTATGCAGCAATATCTCAACCCACAAAACTACCTGTGGGGCGACTTTGCCGCAGCGGCAGTACTTTCCGCCATCCCTATTACCGTGGTCTTCCTGCTCGCGCAGCGTTGGCTGGTAAACGGCCTCACGGCCGGCGGCGTGAAGGGCTAAGCTTCATCGTTAAATGCCACTGTTATCATCCTCAACTTGCAAGAACCCTAACTTGTGACTGTTTGGCGCTCTCCGGAGCGCCCTTTTTTTTCGAGTGCCTCCGAGAAAATTTACTCTCGCTTTAAGCGCTTCGAATTACACAACCACAGCGTAATCACCAGCAGCAAAATCGCGGCGGAGTAAATCAGCACGTCCATCGGTGACTTATGATCGACAATAATCAGCCGCACTATCGCCGTAATACCGATATAGACAAAGTAACGTAGGGGGAAATGAAAGCCTGACTGAAAATACTTCACAATCAGCGCGATAAATTCGAAATAGAGAAAGTAGACCACCAGCCCTTCCACCAGCGCATACTTGCTGGTGCTTTCCGGCGCGAACAGCACGTCCGCCAGATGCAGCGTCTCTTTACCGAGAAAAACCACCAGGATCAGGCCAAGACTGAGCAAACCTAAATTCAACACGGTCTGCAGAATGGTGGAGATAAACTCTACGCGTGGACGAGATAGCGACGTCATAGCTAACACCTCTTTCGCTGGGCCGAGATCTTTGTATAGCGCAAAAATGTGATCCGGATCTAGTTTTTTATCGTGTCGGAATCATGACCAATCTCAACAGCGCGGCAACCCTGCGTTTGCGCACATTATTTCCCGGCAAATTACCGAATCTCACCGCGGGCTGGCACAATTACCGCTGACTTTGTGCTTTGAAGGTACGAGACATGCTCCATATTCGCCGTGCAACCCCCGACGATATTCCGTTGTTACAACATATGGCTATCACCAGCTACCGCCACCATTTCGCGCATTTGTGGAAAAATCCCGATGAGCTGGCGCATTTTCTGAGCGCGGAATATGGCGAAGCGGCCCTGCAACGCTCGCTATCCGACACCCGCTGCGTCTGGCTCATTGCCTGTGCCGGGGCGCCGATTGGTTTTGCGAAGTACACGCGACAACAGCGAATTGAGCCGGAGAATATTGTCGGCACCTTGCTGCATAAGCTGTATCTCATGCCCGGTGAGACGGGGAAAAACTACGGTGAGCAGATTTTTGCCGAGGTCAGTCAACAGGCCAAAGCGCAGGAAGAAACGCATCTTTGGCTGGAAGTCCTGGCCGATAATCCTCACGCCCGCCGCTTTTATCAGCGCCTGGGCATGGAGCACGTTAAGGACATCACCTTCGCCACCGCCACGCAAACCAGTACCTTGAACATACTGGCCAAACTGCTTTGAGAGGACACGATGAACGCTTTTCGTCAGGCCGCGATTCGCAACGTTACCCGCGGTGATAATGTCGTTATCTACGAGCCGAGCAACCTCTACGACTGCACGCTGGGCAACAACGTGTTTGTCGGGCCCTTCGTGGAAATTCAGGGCAACAGCTGGATTGGCGACAACAGTAAAATCCAGTCGCACACTTTTATCTGTGAATACGTCACTGTCGGCAGCCACTGCTTTATTGGCCACGGCGTGATGTTCGCAAACGATATGTTTCGCGAGGGGAAGCCCGATACCGACCGCGATAACTGGGGGCGGATTACCCTGGGGGATAATGTCTCCATCGGCAGCGGGGCCACGATTCTGTCGGTATCGATTTGCGATGGCGTGGTGATTGGCGCAGGCAGCGTTGTGACCCGCTCGATAACGGAAAAAGGGGTTTATGCCGGCAACCCGGCACGCCTGCTGCGCCGTTTATAGCCAAGCGGATTACCGATAGCCGGGTCAGCTATCGGCAATCACCCGTTAGCGGAAGTTCTGGCTCTTATCGCCGGTCATGCTGTAGAGCTCAAACTTACGTCCCAGCATCTGACCGCCGTCGCGCGTCAGCGGCGTCCAGCCGACGGAAGCGCGGCTGCGGGTTGGGCCGGAGGTGAAGAGATCCATCGGGATATTCACATACACCCCTTTGGTGAATTCCCCTTCCCCGTACTCATCCGCCGACACGTTGGTAATTGTGGCATACGCCCCAACGATGATACCGCTGTCGAAATGCTTCGAGATGTCCAGCGTGCCGCCTTTGTCCCCGGCCAGATACTGCCCGACGCTGGCTTTCACCAGCACGTCCTGGGCAAATGACGGCGTCCAGTACGCGGTGAGATGCCCGGTTTTGACGCTGTAATCGGTGAACGTCATCATGTCCTGCGCGCTGCGCCAGTCACGCTGCTTCACGTAGTTGGCGTTTAGGCCAAAGGCCCAGTTGCTGTCGACCGGACGATAGAGCACTTCCGCCCCTGCGCCGCCGTACATGGTTTCCAGATAGCCGCCGTAGACCTGGCCGTAGAAATCATGGCCCAGATACTGGAAGTAGTTGGCCTGCAGGTTATTGACGTAAACATCGTTCTCAACGTATTCACGAATATGGGTTCGCACGCGCGGCAGCGCCGAGTCCTTCGGCGGATTGGTGTAGTTAAACTTATCGTAGTTGTTGGCGATGTTGGCGAACACGCTGCCGCTGGTCAGCAGGTGGTCCGTAACCCACCAATCCGCGGTGCCCATCACGCCGACCTGATACATGTAGAAGCTTTCCGGGCCGCCGATAGACTGGCTCAGCACCGGATCGAGATGGAAATCGAAGCGCGATTTATCGATATACCAGCCCTGCTCGGTTTTCTCCGGCACTACCGGCGCCATACGTTTATGCACCAGCGGCGTTTCCTGGCCTAGCGGTTCCCCTTCCAGATGACGTTTAAGGCTGGCCACGTCCGTTTCAGTGGTCACTTCCGGCAGGTTAAGACGGGTTTCGGTAATACGGATCGTGCGGATCCCATCGGGAAGATCGTTCATGACGATCCGATTAGCCCGTTCGATCCCTTCACGAGAGTCGCGGTACTTCACCTGCTCGCCGGTTACGTACAGCGTATCGCCTTTCACCTGCATGTTCGGGGCGGCAAATCCGGCGTTGTACTTCAGCATGGTCAGCTGATTAGCCACCACCGAGTGCTGGAGGATCGCGTCCTGCGGCTGCGGGCGGTAAGTCGGCCGCGCGTTGTCGTTGTACGACGGGCGCAGGTCGTTAAAGTTGGTACGCAGGGTAAAACCAAACATCACGGTGTTACCGCGCTCATAGCTAAGGTTCACGTCGGCCCAGTCGGTGACACGATAAATGGCGCCGACGTTAAACTTGCTCTTTTGCTCTATCTTGCCGGCAAAATCCTGCTGATAGTTATTGCCTTCATATTCCAGCTTCAAGCGCAGCGGCTGCCACGGCGTCTGGTATTCAATACCGCCAAACCACGCCGCAGGGCCGTGGAACATCTGGCTCCCGTCAACGGAACCGGCTTTACGATAGCTATTATCGCGGTAGCAGTATTTATCGCTGTACGAACACAGCGGGTTGGTGGCATTGCCGCTGGTTCCCAGATAGCCCCAGCCTAAACCGAGGGAGAAATCGAACGACCCCCAGGCTTTGCTGGCGACCACATATTCCGAGTCAAACAGCCCGGTACCACCGATATCACGCGCCCCCACGGCTACCTGTGGCAGCCAATAGCTCTCCTCCCACAGCCGCAGCTTCACGTCGAAGGCTTTATCTTTGTAGGTCTGCGAGCCAGAAAATGACTCTACGCTGCTGTAATTTTTGGTACGTACGTCGGTGTAGCGCAGCGTGGTTTCCAGCCACGGGAACAGCTGAGCCGATGCGGAGTAATAGCGGTACTGGTCATTATTGCGATAGTTAGCGCTGAACTCGCCCTCACGCGCCATGCGCGCCGTTGGGGTTTGCAGCAGGCCGACGCCGCCGAAATCAGACTGTGACGGGCCGATTGGCGCCGGATAGGTTTCTGCATGGCAGGCCGCACTCACCGCCAGGGCAAGCAGGCTATACAGACAGGTTTTTTTCATTATTCAGGTCTCCGCTGCGACAAGGAGCGAAGAATGGCGGCGTTGAGCGCCTCGTATTTATTCGTCCACAACGAGTCAGCAAAGCCGACAAAAAGAATGCTGCCGGGCATCGGTTCGATATGCCGTTTATTCCAGTAGGCCACCGGTGCTTTTTGCGTACGCCCATCCGGATAAATCAGCCAGGCGTAGCTGCGGTCCGCACCGCTAAGCAGGTTGATATCTGCAAGATATCCCGCGGCATCTTTTCCCGGCGTAAACGCGATATTCCCCGGTTTATCCACCAGCCCAACCAGCGTAATCGTCGAGGGTTCACGCCCAAGCCAAAGCGTGTATTTCCCCTGCAGCGGCGGGTTATTTTTACTGTGGACGCGCACGGTATCCGGGTCGAGCGGCACCAGAAGGCGGCCAACAACGGGTACTGCCTGCAGTTGATTGCGCAGCGCGTTGATGGCTGCTGCCGCGCTGCCGCCCTCATCCGCCGCCAGCGTACTCAGCTGTGCCAGCAGAGCCTGATGTTCGCGCGTCGCCAGTTCCGTAACCTGCGGCGTGGTGATAACCGCACCGGGCCACCAGCTTCCCGCCAACCGGGGTTGCCCGACCAAATCCACCAGCCGCTCGGCATTCGTTAGCGTTAGCGGTTTCGCCACTCCCGCCTGATGAACCTCAACGGTTCCTGCCGCCAGCGCGGCAGCTGAAATAAGGCTCAAAGCGGCGGCAGCAATACGCATTTTTTTCATAATTTTGCCGCCTTGATAAGCGTGGTGTTAACCGGGAAAGTGCCCGCACCCAGATACTGCTGCGATTGGCGGATCTGCCCTTCGCTATCCACCCAATAGCGGTTACGCCAATGGGCTTCAGGAGTGTTCACGTCTTCCTCCAGAATGCGCACCGCCGTTTGCGTGCCCGCCATGGTCAGCGTATCGCTGCCGTCCCAGCGGAAAGTGGATGTTGCCGTGGCGTAGCGCACCTGCTGGTGCTCGGTCCAGCCCATCGTTCGTGTCCAGATGGCACCGTCGGTAATCTGATTGGCGTGAGCCAGGGGATCTTTTTCGAGATTATTTACCGTCAACAGGTTGTCACCCTTAAGCTGAGTTTTCACCAGACGCCCATGCTGAGTCACCAGCGTCGCCCGGTCCTGGGTCAGCCATTTTTGTTGGCCGTTTTCCGAAAACGCCAGCACCACAAAAATCTGTGGTCCACCGTTGAGCTGCATATATTGGCTGGCATACGGCATATTCTGGATATCGTCGTCGGTCAGCTGTACGCCCGGTGAACCCCAAATGCTCTCCCAGAACGAGTGCCCCAGTCCCTTGGTGCTGGGTGAACACGCCTGAAGCAGCAGGCAAAAAAGAGGGATAAAAAGTCGCTTCACGGCGCATCTCCAGGGGCGAAATAACCACACCGAAGTGTGGTTAGAATTAACGTACCTTTAATTACTGGGTACTGGTTGTCGTGCTGGTGGTGGTGGTGGTCCCGGTATTGGAACCATCGCCGCCAGCCGCTGCCAGCGCCATACCGACAGCAGAACCTGCGGTGCTGGCGCTGGTGGCGGTTGAACTCCCGGCAGACACGGACGTTGCCGCAACGCCAGCCGCTTCACCGGTTTCAATCGGTGCAGCGCTGACGCTTGCCGCAGCAAACGCCGAAATGGCAAAGATGCCATAGAGGATTTTCTTCATAATAATTTCCCTTCAATGATTGAATGGATATTTGCCCAAGAGAATTCAGGCGTCATCGAGTATACACAACCAAACGAATAGATTTGGCGCAGGGAAAATAGACAGGGGCACTTTAGGATAATAAGCAAAAGCAATAACACGAAATAAATATAATATTTAAAAACATATGCTTATTTGTTAATTAAAAAATAGCAATATACGGTTATTCCGAAAGAGAAGGTAAGTTGAATGGATATTTAGGATTATGCTCAATGCCAATATTAGGCAAATTTCAGGAATAAGCAGAATTATCTGACAAAAAAAATGCCGGCATCAAGCCGGCATTGAGAAAATATAACCTTACGCGCGCCAGGACTTATAACGGTTAATCAGACCGTTGGTCGAGCTGTCGTGGCTATCGATCGCTTTATCATCATTCAGCTCCGGCAGGATGCGGTTAGCCAGCTGTTTGCCCAGCTCTACGCCCCATTGGTCGAAGGTGAAGATGTTCAGGATTGCGCCCTGAGTGAAGATTTTGTGTTCGTACAGAGCGATCAGTGCACCCAGGCTGTAAGGCGTGATTTCACGCAGCAGGATGGAGTTGGTCGGACGGTTGCCTTCGAACACTTTGAACGGCACCACGTAGTCCAGAGTTGCCGGATCTTTACCCTGGTCACGGTATTCCTGTTCAACCACTTCGCGAGATTTGCCGAACGCCAGCGCTTCGGTCTGTGCGAAGAAGTTAGACAGCAGTTTCGGATGATGGTCAGTCAGCGGGTTGTGGGTGATAGCCGGAGCGATGAAATCGCACGGTACCACTTTGGTGCCCTGGTGAATCAGCTGATAGAACGCATGCTGGCCGTTGGTGCCCGGCTCACCCCAGATGATTGGGCCGGTCTGGTGCGCCACTTTGTCGCCGTTACGGTCAACGTACTTACCGTTGGACTCCATGTTGCCCTGCTGGAAGTACGCGGCAAAGCGATGCATGTACTGATCGTACGGCAGAATCGCTTCAGTTTCGGTGCCGTAAAAATTGTTGTACCAGATGCCGATCAGCGCCAGCAGTACCGGCAGGTTTTTCTCAGCCGGGGTGGTGGAGAAGTGTTGGTCCATCGCGTGGGAGCCGGACAGCAGCTCAACAAAGTTGTCAAAACCAACGGACAGGATGATGGACAGGCCGATCGCTGACCACAGTGAATAACGGCCGCCAACCCAGTCCCAGAACTCGAACATGTTGGCAGTATCAATACCAAACTCAGATACCGCTTTACCGTTGGTGGACAGCGCCGCGAAGTGTTTCGCCACGTGTTTCTGGTCTACCGCGCTTGCCAGGAACCAGTCGCGCGCGCTGTGGGCGTTGGTCATGGTTTCCTGAGTGGTGAAGGTTTTAGAAGCCACCAGGAACAGCGTCGTTTCCGGGTTCAGCGTCTTGAGCGTTTCGGCGATATGAGTGCCATCGACGTTAGAAACGAAGTGCATGTTGAGGTGGTTTTTGTACGGACGCAGCGCTTCGGTCACCATGAATGGACCCAGGTCAGAGCCGCCGATACCGATGTTCACCACATCGGTAATCGCCTTACCGGTGTAGCCTTTCCACTGACCGGAGATGATCGCTTCGGAGAAGGATTTCATTTTCTCCAGTACCGCGTTCACTTCTGGCATCACGTCTTTGCCATCAACCACAATCGGGGTATTGCTACGGTTACGCAGCGCGACGTGCAGCACGGCACGGTCTTCGGTGCGGTTGATCTTTTCGCCAGAGAACATGGACTTAATCGCACCGCTCAGATCGGTCTCTTTAGCCAGATCTAACAGCTTCGCCAGCGTCTCTTCGGTGATGCGGTTTTTGGAGAAATCGACCAGCATCTGATCGTCGAAGGTCGCGGAAAACTTAGCAAAACGATCGCCATCTTTGGCGAACAGTTCCGCAATAGTAACGTCCTTCATTTCATCGAAGTGTTTCTGTAGTGCCTGCCACGCAGCGGTCTGCGTTGGGTTGATGTTTTTCATTAGCAATACCCTTCTGATTTAAAAATCGTAACTGTCCTCGATTGTAGCGCCAGTCACAAAAAATTGTGATGGTTTTAATGTTATCCCCCTGTCGGATGACAAAATCGTGCACAAAACAAACAAAAACATCGTCTTTATAAGCCTCGTTACTGAGGGTTACAGCTGCATGAAAAATCCGCATAACCCCAGCGTTGACAACTTACCCACTAACCCTTTATTTATAAATGTACTACCTGCGCATACGCAGGCCAGAAGAGGCGCGTTGCCCAGGTACACGGTGTTTGAGGAACCAGTCCTGTGAAAACATCTGAAGGGGAGCAACGCCGAGATGATTGAACAACCGGTTATGTTCATCATCGGCTACAGGGGCTGAATCCCCTGGGTTGTCACCAGAAACGTTCGCAGTCGCACGTTTCACAAGTGGTGGAGCACTTCTGGGTGAAATCGTAGCTGTTTATCGCTCTGCGCCCACCCGTTATTCGCTCTTCCCTTGTGCCAAGGCTGAATAATTTGGACTGACTTATCTAAGCCAGCCCTCCCCTGACACGAGGTTATTATGACAGCATTAGTAGTCGCCAAATTTGGCGGAACCAGCGTAGCCGATTTTGATGCTATGAACCGCAGCGCCGACGTGGTGCTTTCCGACGCCAGCGTGCGCGTTGTTGTGCTGTCTGCCTCTGCAGGTATCACCAATCTGTTGGTTGCCCTGGCTGAAGGGCTGGAATCCACCGAGCGTCAGGCCAAGCTCGACGCGATTCGCGCGATTCAATGCGCCGTCCTCGAACGCCTTTCCAACCCGGCAGTTATCCGTGATGAAATCGAGCGCCTGCTGGAGAATCTGGCAACGCTGGCAGAAGCCGCCGCGAGCGAAACCTCTACCGCCCTGACCGACGATCTGGTCAGCCACGGCGAACTGATGTCGACCCTGCTATTCGTTGAAATCCTGCGTGAGCGTAGCGTTCAGGCACAGTGGTTTGACGTGCGTAAAGTGATGCGCACTAGCGACCGATTTGGCCGTGCCGAACCGGATGTTGCCGCGCTGTCTGAGCTGGCGACCCAACTGCTGGTACCGCGTCTGGACGAAGGTCTGGTCATCACCCAGGGCTTTATCGGGAGCGAAAGCAAAGGCCGCACCACTACGCTGGGCCGTGGCGGCAGCGACTACACCGCCGCCCTGCTTGGCGAAGCGTTGCATGCCACTCGCGTTGATATCTGGACCGACGTTCCGGGGATCTACACCACCGATCCACGCGTGGTACCTGCCGCAAAACGCATTGATGAAATTGCCTTTGAAGAGGCCGCAGAGCTAGCGACCTTCGGTGCTAAAGTCCTGCACCCGGCGACGCTATTACCTGCGGTACGCAGCGATATCCCGGTATTTGTCGGCTCCAGCAAAGACCCGAAAGCCGGCGGCACGCTGGTGTGTAACGAGACCGCTAACCCGCCGCTGTTCCGCGCGCTGGCGCTGCGTCGTAAGCAAACGCTGCTGACCCTGCACAGCCTGAATATGCTGCACTCCCGTGGTTTCCTTGCCGAAGTGTTCGGTATTCTGGCGCGCCACAATATCTCGGTGGATTTAATAACCACTTCAGAGGTAAGCGTAGCGTTAACCCTGGATACTACCGGTTCCACCTCTACCGGCGACACGCTGCTGACGCAGTCCTTGCTGATGGAGCTATCGGCGCTGTGCCGCGTTGAAGTGGAAGAGAATCTGGCTCTGGTCGCGCTGATTGGTAACGACCTGTCGAAAGCTTGCGGCGTAGGTAAAGAGGTGTTTGGCGTACTGGAACCGTTCAATATCCGCATGATTTGCTACGGCGCATCCAGCCATAACCTATGCTTCCTGGTCCCAGGTGCGGAAGCCGAACAGGTGGTGCAAAAACTTCACCATAATTTGTTTGAGTAATCTTTCAGCACGCGATAAACAATAACTATAGCCGGGCTCGACCCCGGCTTTTTTATAACAACACAACATCAAGATACGCAAAATCACTCACGTTGAATCACAACACGCTTTAGCGTGTTGAACAACGCTTGCGCTGGCCCCGAAGGGGCGAGGCTGTAAGCCGAGTAATGCGGCAGGCCATCAAATCCCCGGGAGCGTACAGAAGTACGTGACTGGAGTGAGAGCGCGCAGCCAACGCAGAGGCAACGTGAAGGATGAAGTGTATAAATCGCAAGGAATACAACATGCTCGCCGTTCTCACCCGGCTGTTCCCGCTATGGGCGCTGCTGCTCTCTGTTATTGCCTACTTCACGCCGTCGACCTTCACGCCGATTGGTCCGCTGGTGCCTTCACTGCTGATGCTGATTATGTTTGGCATGGGCGTACACCTGAAGGTGGACGATTTTAAACGCGTGCTGTCACGCCCGGCACCGGTCGCGGCGGGGATTTTTCTGCACTACCTGGTGATGCCGCTCGCCGCCTGGCTGCTGGCACTGGCGTTCCATATGCCACCGGAGCTTTCCGCCGGAATGGTACTGGTCGGCAGCGTCGCCAGCGGTACGGCATCTAACGTGATGATCTATCTGGCGAAGGGCGATGTCGCACTGTCGGTCACCATTTCCTCTGTCTCCACGCTGGTTGGTGTTGTTGCCACGCCGCTGCTCACTCGTCTGTACGTCGACGCACATATTCAGGTCGATGTGATGGGTATGCTGCTGAGTATTCTGCAAATTGTGGTGATCCCCATTGCGCTTGGCCTGGTGATTCATCACCTGTTCCCGCGCGTCGTGAAGGCGGTTGAACCTTATCTGCCGGCGTTCTCCATGGTGTGTATTCTGGCGATCATCAGCGCCGTGGTGGCCGGCTCCGCATCGCATATCGCCTCTGTGGGTTTTGTGGTGATTATCGCGGTAATTCTGCATAACACCATCGGCCTGCTTGGCGGCTACTGGGGCGGGCGCCTGTTCGGCTTTGATGAGTCCACCTGCCGAACGCTGGCGATTGAAGTCGGGATGCAGAACTCCGGGCTGGCCGCGGCCTTAGGCAAGATTTACTTTGGCCCACTGGCGGCGCTGCCTGGCGCGCTGTTCTCAGTGTGGCACAATCTGTCCGGCTCTCTGTTGGCGGGTTACTGGTCCGGTAAACCTATCGAGAATAAAAAGCGCAAATAACGCACAGCCCGTTCGGGACTTCACGAACGGGCGATAATTCCCTGTCAGATTCCCGCGCCTTTGCCGTACACTGGGTAAACCATCCGATAGAGGGCACCCCTATGGCACTCCCCCGCATTACGCAAAAAGAGATGACCGAGCGCGAACAGCGTGAACTGAAAACGCTGCTCGACCGCGCGCGCATCGCGCATGGCCGTCTGCTGACGAATGCAGAAAGCAACAGCGTGAAGAAGGAGTACATCGATAAGCTGATGGCTGAACGAGAAGCCGAAGCGAAGAAAGCCCGCCAGTTGAAGAAAAAGCAGGCTTATAAACCGGATACCGAAAGTTCATTTTCGTGGTCGGCGAATACGCCGACGCGCGGTAGACGTTAACGCCCTTTCTTTTTACGCCCCGGTGAGACGAAACGTTTCCCGTTCGCCGCCGGGCGCGCAGGTTTTTCGTTGGTTTTTTCCATCTTCACCACCGGACGCTTAATGCCCGAGGTTTTTGGCTTGGCCTTCGGTTTCGGCTTGGCTTCCGACGATGACCCCTCAATCAACTTGAAGAGATCGATAAGCTCATCATCGGTCAAATCGCGCCATTCCCCCAGCGGAATACCCGACAGGCTAACGTTCATGATGCGCGTACGCTCAAGTTTGGTGACTTCAAAACCAAAGTGTTCGCACATGCGGCGAATCTGGCGGTTCAGCCCCTGAACAAGGGTGATACGGAAGACAAACGGCGCTTCTTTCTTCACCTTGCACTTCTTGGTGACCGTGCCCAGAATCGGCACTCCCGCGCCCATTCCGCGAATAAAGTCATCGGTGACTGGTTTATCGACCGTCACCAGATACTCTTTTTCATGATCGTTGCCAGCACGCAGGATCTTGTTCACCAGATCGCCGTGGTTGGTCAGGAAGATCAGACCCTGAGAATCTTTATCCAGACGCCCAATCGGGAAGATACGTTTGCTGTGGTTGACGAAATCAACGATGTTGTCACGTTCGCCATCTTCGGTCGTACTGACAATGCCGACAGGTTTGTTTAGCGCAATCAGCACTAAATCATCCGCTTCCCGCGGCTCAATCAACTGACCGTTAACCTTAACAACGTCGCCTGGCTTCACCTGGTCGCCAATCGTGGCGCGCTTACCGTTAAGGAACACGTTGCCTTGTTCGATATAGCGATCGGCCTCGCGACGTGAGCAAATCCCGCTTTCGCTGATGTATTTATTTAATCGGGTTGATGAGTCTGGCAGCATAAATTCTCCTGTAAAAGCGAAATATACCTCACCTTGGCGGTGGGGAAAAAGAGTCCACGGAAAATCAGTGCCAATATCTGACGGTCCTTGCACAAATGTGCAACATCGTTCCTTCCCTTCTCAGGTAAATGAGCCTTGAACTCGCTCTATGATGGAGATATACCAGATCAAGAATCCTTTTTTATGTTTTGCACATATGTGCAGGAGCCCGCCCCGCGATGGAAAACAGTGACGATATTCGCCTGATCGTGAAAATAGCCCAGCTTTATTACGAGCAGGAGATGACGCAAGCGCAGATCGCGCAGACTCTGGGGATTTACCGCACGACCATCAGCCGTTTGTTAAAACGTGGTCGTGAACTGGGCATTGTTAGTATCGCCATCAACTATGACTACAACGACAGCCTGTGGCTGGAGCAACAGCTCAAGCTGAAGTTTGGCCTGAAAGAAGCCGTGGTCGCACCGCAGGAAAGCGAAACGGGGCTGTACGGCGCACAACTGGTGGAAAGGCTGCTATCGCCAGAAATGGTCATTGGATTTGGTTGGGGGCGCGGCGTGAGTGCGCTGGTCGAGCAATTGTCGCAAGCAAGCCAACCTCACCGTCTGATGTGCGTGCCGGTAGTTGGCGGGCCTGCGGGCAAGCTGCCCAGCCGTTTTCACGTCAACACCCTCACCTACAGCGCGGCAAGCCGGTTAAAGGCAGAATCGCATCTCGCTGATTTTCCCGCGCTGCTGGATAACGCCACAATTCGCAACGGCATTATGCAATCTCAACACTTCAAAACCATTGCCGAATACTGGCAACAGTTGGATATCGCGCTGGTTGGCATTGGTTCTCCGGCTATCCGCCACGGCGCAAACTGGCAGGCTTTCTACGGTAATGAGCAAAGCGATGACCTGGTCGCCCACCGGGTGGCCGGTGATATCTGTTCACGCTTCTTTGATAGCGAGGGGCAGCCCGTCCACACCGCAATGCAGGAAAAGACGCTCGCCATTGAACTGGAGACGTTACGCAAGGCCCGTTACGCCATTGGCATTGCCTACGGTGAGGAAAAATATGCGGCTCTGCTCGGCGCGCTGCGCGGCAAACACATCAACAGCCTGGTAACCGACCGGGCTACCGCTGAATATTTAGTGCAGTAATACAAGACGAGGACATGACCATGATCAACCGCGATACCCAGCTGTGCATGTCGCTTGCCGGACGCCCCGGCAACTTCGGCACCCGCTTTCATAACTATCTTTATGAAAAGCTGGGGCTGAATTTCATCTACAAAGCCTTCACCACCCAGGATATTGAAGCGGCGGTAAAAGGCGTTCGTGCCCTTGGCATTCGCGGCTGTGCGGTCTCTATGCCGTTTAAAGAAAGCTGCATGGCCTTTCTCGATGCTATCGACCCGTCGGCCAACGTCATCGACTCCGTGAATACCATCGTCAACGATGGCGGCAAACTGACCGGATTCAACACCGACTATATTGCGGTTAAAAGTCTGATCGCCAGCCACCAGCTGGATACATCCGCTCGCGTGATGATCCGCGGCAGCGGCGGCATGGGAAAAGCGGTGATTGCCGCCTTCCGCGATGCCGGTTTTCGCGAGGTGATTATCGCCGCACGTAATGAGGCCAACGGCACAGCGCTGGCGCAGCAGTATGGTTTCCAGTGGCAGGCACAGCCGGAAGCCAGCGGGATAGATATTCTGGTTAACGTCACGCCGCTCGGCATGGCGGGAGGAAACGAAAGCGAAAGCCTGGCCTTCAGTGAAGCGATGATCGAGCGCGCCAGCGTGGTGTTCGACGTGGTGGCGCTGCCGCCGGATACGCCGGTGATAAAACTGGCGCAGCGTCTGGGGAAAAAAACCATCAGCGGAGCAGAAGTGATTGCACTGCAGGCCGTTGAACAGTTCGTGATGTATACCGGCATGCGGCCAGATGCCGCGTTAGTTGCTGAAGCGGCGAAGTTTGCGCGGGAAGGGTAAGCAGCCAGAGCGCCTTAACCGGCGCTCTAATACCCGTTTAACAGAAAATCGATCGCATCCCGTAGCTTCGCCCTTTCTGATGTTAGGTCAGACACCCGCTCGCCCAGTTCTTTGATAGGTATTCCAGCCATCATGTGTGTCATAACGACATAAGGCTGGCCTGATATCTTCACGATAGGACAAATTTTAGCCGGTGCATCTCCGGGGAGGTGTTCTAATGAAACCGCTGGAGCCACCAGCACATGCTGTAACACATTGGCAATGGGGTGCTGTAAATTGATCAGGTAGGGATAAACTTTCCTCCCGCTACCGATATTCTCATAAGCACAGAACTGTTCCATTAGAACGACCGCTGAAAATCACTGAACGAACCGTTTTCATCAACCCATTGGTTAACGGACTCAATGGCTTTCTCGTTGTCCCGCAGCCACACTTCGCGTTGATTTTCACGAAACTTTTCCAACAACGCCTCGGTTAACACCGCCGACAAGTTAATTTTCAGCTTACGGGCCTCTTCCAGAATTTCCGGCGCCAGAGAGACATTCACGGACTTTTTAGCATTCGACATCGCGCGCATGATAACCCCCATTGTAATGCGCATAGTTTGTCTGAGATTAGCGTAATAAGCGAGCATTTCCTATTCCTGACTCTGTGAAGGTAGAGAGAAATTAACTGCCAAAGCCACCGCTGTCATGCTCGACAAGTCATTCCTGCGAGCAGCATTCCGCAACATCGTGAACCCCATCAGTGAGCCATCAGACGTAGAGTGATAACATCTTGCCCTGACTGATTATTTTTTCATTAAAGGGATAAACCATGGAACTGCTATTGCTGAGTAACTCGACGCTGCCGGGCAAAGCCTGGATGGAACACGCGATGCCGCTGATTGCCTCACAGCTGAACGGCCGCCGCTCTGCGGTGTTTATTCCGTTTGCAGGCGTCACGCAGACCTGGGACGAGTACACCGCGAAAACTGCCGCCGTTTTTGCACCGCTGGGCGTCACGGTGACCGGTATTCATACTGTCGCCGATCCCGTCGCAGCCATTGAAAACGCCGAACTGGTTATCGTCGGCGGCGGCAATACGTTCCAACTGCTCAAAGAGAGCCGTGAGCGCGGTCTGCTGGCACCGATTGTTGATGTAGTCAAACGCGGTGCGCTGTACATCGGCTGGAGCGCTGGGGCAAACCTTGCCTGTCCAACCATTCGCACCACTAACGACATGCCAATTGTCGATCCAAAAGGCTTTGATGCGCTGGGTCTGTTCCCGCTGCAGATTAACCCGCACTTCACCAATGCCCTGCCGGAAGGGCATAAGGGCGAAACCCGCGAGCAGCGCATTCGCGAACTGCTGGTGGTGGCGCCGGAGTTAACGGTTATTGGTCTGCCGGAAGGCAACTGGATTCAGGTGGCGCAGGGACACGCCACGCTCGGCGGGCCGAACACGACGTACGTGTTTAAAGCCGGTGAAGAAGCGGTCGCACTGGAAGCTGGGCATCAGTTTTAAATTCTGCCGCGAGGCTGGCATCGTCGCCAGCTCCGCGCAGGCCCGATAAGCGTCGCACTATCGGGAGTATTGACGCACATTGCCGGATGACGGCGTAAACGCCTTATCCGGCCTACGGTCTCCCGTCACTTAGTAATCGTCACGGTCGTCGTCTTCATCCGGCTGCTCCAGCACGCTGTATGCCACCGAACAGAACAACGAGTTCAGACGCAGCATATCGCCCAGCAAAGCCAGGTGCAGCGTACTGGTTTCAATGCTCTGTACGTTTTGCTGATGCAGACGATCAACGTGTGCGTGGGCATAGCGGCGGTTCATGATGCGGAAACGGTGTTTGCTGCGGCGCAGTCGGCGCGCGCTGGTCACATCACCGGAGAAGAACACCGACATCGCCAGCTGCAGATTGCTCAGCAACAGTTCATGGAGCGCGTCCAGCTCTTTTAAGCCTTCCACCGAGAACGCGCGACGGGCCGCCAGCGATTTATCCGCGATCTCACTGCCCATACGTTCGACAATGTCCGATGCCTGCTCAAGGTTGAGCGACATTTCGATAATTTCCGCCCAGCGCCGGGACTCTTCTTCCGCCAGCTCATCTTTCGGCATCCGCGCCAGATACAGTTTGATAGCGGTATAGAGCACGTTGATGTCATCGGCCTGTTTACGCAGATTTTTCTCTTCGCGCGGCTCGCCGTTCATCACCTTTTTTAAGCCATCCAGCATCTGTTCCGTCGCGTCACCGATACGCAGCGTTTCGCGCGCGGCGTTGGCTAATGCCAGCGTAGGAGTATCCAGCGCGGTCACATCGAGATGCTTTGGCTTCAGGTGCGCATCAAGCTCAGGTTCGTCGCGAATCAGACGTTTGCATAAGCGTGCCATCGGCTCGGCAAACGGCACCATCGCCACGCAGCGGATCAGGTTGTAGAAGACGTGGAAGTAGATAACCAGCTCGGATTCCGGCAGCGGTAACTTTTGCAGCGTCGTTGCCAGCACATGAACAAACGGCAGGATCAGCAGGCTACCCACCAGCTTAAACAGCAGGCTACCGAGCGCCACGCGGCGGGCTGAGGCGTTGGCGGCGCTGTTATTGAGCATCGCCAGCAGGCCGGAGCCAAGGTTAGCGCCAATCACCAGACACAGCGCGACCGGGAACGAGATAACGCCCGTGGTGGTCAGCGTGGCGGTTAACAGCACCGCCGCCAGGCTGGAGTAGCTGATTATCGCGAATACGGCACCAATCAGTGCATCCAAAAGAATATCGCCGGTCAGCGAGGCAAAGATAACCTGTACGCCGTTGGCCTGGGTCATCGGCGTGACCGCCTGCACAATCAGCTCCAGCGCCAGCAGGATAAGACCGAGACCAATCCCCACGCGGCCAAGCTGGCCCTCTCGCGTCTGTTTGCGACCAAGGAAGAAAGTGACGCCGATAAAAATCAACAGCGGCGACAGCCAGGAGAGATCGAAGGTCAGAATACGCGCCATCAGCGCGGTACCCACATCGGCGCCGAGCACAATTACCAGTGCAGGCGTCAGGGCAACAAGGTCCTGGGCGACAAAGGATGTCACCAGCATGGTGGTAGCGTTGCTGCTCTGAACCAGCGCGGTGACGCCAATGCCCGCGCAGAAGGCGAGCGGCTTTTTCTCAACGCTGCGGCTGAGAACGGTACGCAGGCGGGCGCCAAAGACGCGCATCACCCCGGTACGAACAATGTGGGTGCCCCATACCAATAGGGCGACGGCAGAAAGCAGATGTAGCAGAGTTAACACAGAATCCGGTTCTCCTTATCGTTATTTGTTCCTGAAATCATCAGGCCTGCAATGACCCCAGGTCTTTTCAGTATAAGGGTTTACGCACAATAAAGAGACAGGGCGCTCATTGAGCGCCCTGTTAGTTGTAAGGAAAGATGACGGTTTTGTGAATTAGTCAGCATCGTACCCGAGGTTCGGCGCTAGCCAGCGCTCCACTTCCGTCACGCTCATTCCTTTGCGGAGGGCGTAATCCTCAACCTGATCGCGCTGAATCTGCGCCACCGCGTAGTACTTGCTATCCGGGTGACTGAAGTACCAGCCGGAAACCGACGCGCCAGGCCACATAGCGAAGGATTCGGTCAGCTTCATTCCGGTGTGGGTTTCCACGTCCAGAAGCTCCCAGATAGTGCCTTTTTCGGTGTGTTCCGGACAGGCCGGGTAGCCCGGCGCCGGGCGAATCCCCTGGTAGTTTTCGCGGATTAGCTCTTCGTTGCTCAGGTTTTCATTCGGCGCATAGCCCCAGTAAACCTTACGCACGCGCTCATGAAGATACTCGGCGAACGCTTCTGCCAGACGGTCAGAAAGCGCCTTCACCATGATTTTGTTGTAATCATCGTGCTGAGCTTCGAAAGCATCGGCCAGGGTATCTTCTTCCAGACCGCCGGTGACCGCGAAGGCGCCGATATAGTCGGCTTTGCCGGATGTCTTAGGTGCCACAAAGTCAGACAGACAGTAGTTAGCAAAACCGACTTTTTCGGTCTGCTGGCGCAGGTGACGGCTGACGGTCAGTACATGGGTGCGCGTCTCATCGCGGTAAATTTCCACGTCGTCGCCGACGCGGTTGGCTGGGAACAGTCCTACCACGCCGCGCGGGTTCAGCAATTTCTCCGCACTCAGCTTATCCAGCATGTCGTTAGCGTCTTTAAACAGGCGCTTAGCCTCTTCGCCCACCACCTCGTCTTCCAGGATGCGCGGATATTTACCGGCCAGCGACCAGGTCATAAAGAACGGCGTCCAGTCGATGTAGTTACGCAGGGTTTCGATGCTGGCTTCCACTTCCTGGACACCCAAACGGTGCGCCACCGGCGGAGTGTAATTTTCCCAGTCAAACGCCAGATCGTTCTCGCGCGCGGCAGCCAGCGTGACCGGCGGGGTTCGCGGTTTCTTACGCCCGTGCTGGATACGCACGGTTTCGTACTCTTTACGGGTTCGGGCGACGAAATCGTCATGCTGCGTATCGGACAGCAGCGCGGCGACCACGCCCACGGTACGCGAAGCGTTTTGCACATAGACCGTTGGGCCGCTGTAGTTCTGCTCGATTTTCACCGCCGTGTGCGCTTTTGAAGTGGTTGCGCCGCCAATCAGCAGCGGGATGGAAAAGCCCTGACGCTCCATCTCTTTCGCCACGTTGACCATTTCGTCCAGCGACGGAGTAATCAGCCCGGAAAGGCCAATCAGATCGGCATTCACTTCGCGCGCGGTTTTGAGGATTTTATCCGCTGGCACCATCACGCCGAGATCGATGATTTCGTAGTTGTTGCACTGCAGCACCACGCCGACGATGTTTTTGCCGATGTCGTGAACGTCGCCTTTCACCGTCGCAATCACCATCTTGCCGTTGCTGGAGCCTTTCTCTTTACTGGCTTCGATATACGGTTCGAGGTAGGCCACCGCCTGCTTCATTACGCGGGCCGATTTCACCACCTGCGGCAGGAACATTTTACCCTCACCAAACAGATCGCCGACCACGTTCATGCCGTCCATCAGCGGCCCTTCGATGACCTGTATTGGACGTTCGGCCTGCTGACGCGCCTCTTCGGTATCTTGTTCAATAAACTCGGTAATGCCTTTCACCAGCGAGTATTCAAGGCGTTTTTTCACGTCCCAGCTGCGCCACTCCGCCTGCTGGGCGTTGGCGGTATCGTCAGTTTTGCTGCCGCGATATTTCTCAGCCAGATCCAGCAAACGCTCGGTGCCGTCATCGCGACGGTTGAGGACCACGTCTTCTACCGCATCGCGCAGCTCGGCTGGCAAATCGTCATAAATCGCCAGTTGCCCGGCGTTGACGATCCCCATGTCCATGCCGTTGCGAATGGCGTAGTAGAGGAACACCGCGTGGATGGCTTCACGCACCGGGTCATTGCCACGGAACGAGAAGGAGACGTTAGAGACGCCGCCGGAAATCAACGCATGCGGCAGTTCGCGTTTAATGTCTTCACAGGCACCGATAAAGTCCTGCGCGTAGTTGTTGTGCTCTTCAATCCCGGTCGCCACGGCAAAGATATTCGGGTCGAAGATGATATCTTCCGGCGGGAAGCCGACTTCTTTGGTCAGAATGTTGTAAGCGCGGCGGCAAATTTCGATTTTGCGCTCGCGGGTATCGGCCTGGCCCACTTCGTCGAACGCCATCACCACCACGGCAGCGCCGTAGCGACGCACCTTTTTCGCGTGCTCGATAAACGGTTCAATGCCCTCTTTCATCGAAATTGAGTTGACGATGCCTTTGCCCTGAATGCACTTCAGGCCTTTCTCGATAACGTCCCACTTCGAGGAGTCGATCATAATCGGCACGCGGGCAATGTCCGGCTCACCGGCAATCAGATTGAGGAAACGCACCATCGCCGCTTCAGCGTCGAGCATCCCTTCATCCATGTTGATATCGATAATCTGCGCACCGCTTTCCACCTGCTGGCGGGCGACAGCCAGCGCTTCGTTATATTTTTCTTCTTTGATCAGGCGTTTGAACTTGGCCGAACCGGTGACGTTGGTACGTTCACCGACGTTCACAAACAGGCTGTCATCGCCGATATTCAGCGGTTCAAGGCCGGACAGACGGCAGGCAACCGGCAATTCTGGTAGCTTACGTGGTGGAAGACCTTCCACCGCGCGGCTCATGGCAGCAATGTGTTCTGGGGTGGTGCCGCAGCAGCCGCCAACAACGTTGAGGAACCCGGCTTCAGCCCATTCGCGAATCTGCGTCGCCATGGTGTCAGCGTCAAGATCGTATTCGCCGAAGGCATTTGGCAGCCCGGCGTTCGGGTGCGCGGTAACGTAGCACTCGGCAATACGCGACAGCTCCTGCACGTACTGGCGCAGCTCATCCGGGCCTAAGGCACAGTTCAGGCCAAAGGTCAGCGCGTCGGCGTGGCGCAGCGAGTTATAGAACGCTTCGGTCGTCTGACCGGAGAGCGTACGCCCGGAGGCATCGGTGATGGTGCCGGAAATCATGATCGGCAAATCCACGCCCAGCGCTTCAAACTCTTCTTTCACCGCGAAGATTGCCGCTTTGGCGTTGAGGGTATCGAAGACGGTTTCAATCAGGATCAGGTCGCTACCGCCCTCCACCAGCGCTTTGGTGGACTCGCGATAGGCGGCCACCAGCTGATCGAAGGTGACGTTACGATAAGCCGGGTCGTTGACGTCCGGAGAGATTGAGGCGGTGCGGTTAGTGGGGCCGAGCACGCCCGCAACATAGCGCGGTTTGTTCGGCGTACGTGCCGTCCACTCATCGGCGCAGGCGCGCGCCAGTTTTGCCGCCGCAAAGTTGATTTCCGCCGACAGGGATTCCATCTGGTAATCCGCCATCGCAATCGTCGTGGAGTTGAAGGTGTTGGTTTCAATGATATCCGCACCCGCTTCAAAGTAAGCGCTATGGATAGCCCCAATCACCTCTGACTTGCTGAGCACCAACAGGTCGTTATTACCCTTCAGATCGCAGGGCCAGTCGGCGAAACGCTCACCGCGGAAGTCCTGTTCGCTCAGACGATAGCTCTGGATCATGGTGCCCATGCCCCCGTCCAGAACCAGAATACGTTCATTTAACTGCGCACGCAGTTGCTCCACTTTGCTGCTCACAGACACTCCCGACAACGCTCAACGAAACCCAGAAAAAAGGTAATAAGGCATACTGGCATAAACCGGGGTGGCGGAAAAGAAAACAACCGCCTACATGAGACATGTTCAACATGACTCATCGGAGCAGTAATCTGAACGGTTGTATTATAATCAATAAAAACGAAAACAATTTCCACGATACAGAAAGGAGTTGCGATGGTTGCCAACGTTCCTGCTAAACGCGGCAGAAAGCCCGCCGCTACCGCCGCACCCGCGACGGGCCAAGTGCAATCCCTCACCCGTGGCCTGAAGCTGCTGGAATGGATTGCCGAATCTCACAATAGCGTCGCACTGACCGAACTGGCACAGCAGGCCGGGTTACCGAACTCCACCACCCACCGCTTGCTCACTACCATGCAGCAGCTAGGCTTTGTCCGTCAGGTGGGGGATTTAGGGCACTGGGCGGTGGGCGCGCATGCGTTTATCGTCGGCAGCAGCTTCCTGCAAAGCCGCAATCTGCTGGCGATTGTCCACCCGATTTTACGCCAGCTGATGGAAGACTCCGGTGAGACGGTCAATCTGGCGGTGCTGGATAAGAGCGATCATCAGGCGATTATCATCGACCAGGTCCAGTGTACCCAGCTGATGCGTATGTCCGCGCCGATTGGCGGCAAGCTGCCGATGCATGCGTCCGGCGCGGGTAAAGCCTTCTTATCGCAACTGAGTGAAGAACAAGTGACCGGCCTGCTGCACCGTAAGGGGCTGCATGCCTATACCCATGCCACGCTGGTGTCACCGCTGCATCTGAAGGACGATCTGGCTCAGACGCGCAAACGCGGCTATTCGTTTGATGACGAAGAACATGCGCTCGGGCTGCGCTGCGTGGCATCGTGCATTTACGACGAGCACCGCGAACCGTTTGCAGCAATTTCCATTTCCGGGCCAATTTCGCGTATCACCGATGACCGCGTGACCGAGTTTGGCGCGATGGTGATTAAGGCCGCGAAAGAGGTGACGCTGGCATATGGCGGGCTGCGTTAAGATGCGCGATATGAAATCCGCCTGGCAGGAGAAATATCCCCAGGCGTGGTGCTGGTCGTTTGGCGACTCCCCCGAGCTGGCCGACGAATTGGCCGCACTGGTAGTCGCCGGGAAGAAAACCGGCACCTGCGGCTCGTTTGCCAGTTACCAAAAAGAAGAGCCGCGTTTAACGCCGGGCACCTACCATATCGTTCTCAACGGCAGCGGAGAAGCGGTGTGTGTGATCCGCACGCTGGCCATCAGGCTCATTCGGTTTAATGAAATGAGCCCGGCGCTGGCTGCGCTGGAAGGTGAAGGGGATTTGAGTCTCGCCTACTGGCAATCGGCGCATCAGGCCTTCTTCGAACGCGAAGGCAGCTGGTCGCCGGATATGGAACTCATCTACGAAGAATTTGCGGTCATCGAAACCGCCAGCGCCGAGTAGCGCACGCTAAACCGCTGACGGCGGCGGTAGGCGTAAACATCCTCCACGTGGCCATTTTTGATGCGTGTTTGCAGGCCGCGCCAGTAGTCGGCGCTGAATAAGTCCGCGTGCATTTCCTCAAACAGCGGCCCAATACGCGGGTCGGCGCACAGCCAGTGGCGAAACTCTTCCGGGAACACATCACCGGGCGAGACGCTGTACCACGGCTCGCTGGACAGCTCATCTTCCGGGTAACGCGGCGGCGGAATATGGCGGAAATTCACCTCCGTCATGTAGCAAATTTCATCGTAATCGTAGAACACCACGCGCCCGTGTCGGGTGACGCCAAAGTTTTTAAACAGCATATCGCCGGGGAAAATATTGGCGGCAGCCAGCTGGCGGATGGCGTTGCCGTACTCTTCGATAGCATCGCGCAGCTGCTGGCCTTCCACGCGCTCCAGCCAGATATTGAGCGGCACCATCCGTCGCTCGATATAGAGGTGGCTAATGGCGATTTTATCCCCCATATCGACGATTTTCTCCGGAGCTTCCTGTAATAACAACGCCATCAGCGCCGGAGAAATTTGTCGTTTATCCAGCACGAAATTTTCAAATTCCTGGGTATCAGCCATGCGCCCGACGCGGTCGTGCTCCTTCACCAGTTGATAGCAGGCGCGAACGTGGGCGGCAGACATTTCCTTTTGTGGCGCAAATTTGTCTTTGATAACTTTAAACACCCGGTCAAAACCCGGCAACGTGAATACCAGCATCACCATGCCACGAATGCCCGGCGCTTCAATAAACGGCTCATTGGCGTTGGCAATGTAGTGCAGATACTCGCGGTAGCTTTCGGTTTTGGCATGTTTCTGGCAGCCAATCGCCATATACAGCTCAGCGGTGGTTTTGCCCGGGAGAATGTCCCGCAGCCACTCAACCAGCGCAGCCGGCAGCGGGGCGTAAACCATAAAGTAAGAGCGGGCAAAGCCAAACACGATACTCGCCTCTTCCGTGGTGGTAAGGCAGGTATCGACGAACAGCTCGCCTTCATCGGTGCGATGAATCGGGATCAGAAACGGCAGCGTGGCATTGGGTGTGATCAGCTTGCCGATCAGCCAGGCGGCCTTATTGCGATAAAACAATTCGTTATTGATCTGCAGATGCGAGTGACGCAGCGTTTCCGTGTCCAGCGTTTCACTCAGATGCGCCATGATGTAGCCCACGTCGCGAAACTTATTCTGCCAGGGCAGGCGTAACGGCAGGTCGCTGAGCATTTTAAAGATCACCGCCTCCCAGCCGTGTTCCGGGAAGAAATCTTTTGCCAGCGGTCGGGGAATGGCGCGAAAACGGCGCTCGGGCTGCGAGCTGAAAATAAACAACCGCTCAGGACTAAGCGAGCGGTGGTCAAATAACCGGCAATAGACGGAGTTGAAAAAGCTCTCCGCAATCTCGAAGCGTGGGTAATCAGGTAACAGCCGCGTGTACTGTGCTTTTACCCGCAGCAGAAAATCGGCATCGGTACTTTTGCCGTCGGTAATGCAGCGCAGCTGTTCAACCACCAACCCCACGTGATGGTCGTACAGATGGATACGACTTTTCATCGCCTGCTGTACTGCATGCCAGTCGGCCTGTTCAAAACGCTGCTGCGCGCCGGAAGTGACTTCCAAAAATCGCCCATACTGCGCGTCAAAACCTTGCAGGATGGTTTGAGCAATCAGTAATTCCAGACCACGCGACATCTTTCACCCTCATTTGCCAGATGGCGGATTACGCCTTATCCGGCCTACTCGATTATGTAGGCCGGATAAGCGCAAGCGCCATCCGGCAACCATCAGAACTGCGACTCTTCCGTCGATCCAGTCAGCGCCGTCACTGAAGAGGCACCGCCCTGAATAATTGTAGTGACCTTATCGAAGTAGCCGGTGCCCACTTCCTGCTGGTGAGAAACAAAGGTATAGCCATCTTTTGCCGCCGCGAACTCTGGCTGCTGAACCTTCTCAACATAGTGCTTCATGCCTTCACCTTGCGCGTACGAGTGCGCCAGATCGAACATGTTGAACCACATGCTGTGAATACCCGCCAGGGTGATGAACTGGTATTTGTAGCCCATGTCGGACAGCTGCTGCTGGAAGCTGGCAATGGTTTTGTCATCCAGCTTTTTCTGCCAGTTGAACGATGGCGAGCAGTTGTAAGCCAGAAGTTTGCCCGGGTATTTCGCGTGGATAGCATCAGCAAAGCGCTTAGCCAGTTCCAGGTCAGGCGTCGAGGTTTCACACCACACGAGATCGGCATACGGGGCATACGCCAGGCCGCGGCTAATCGCTTGTTCAATCCCCGCCTGGGTACGGTAGAAACCTTCGCTGGTACGCTCACCGGTGATAAAGCCGCTGTCATAAGGGTCGCAGTCGGAGGTAATTAAGTCGGCTGCATCCGCGTCGGTACGCGCAATCAGCAGCGTTGGAACGCCCATGACGTCGGCCGCCAGGCGCGCTGCCACCAGTTTCTGAATCGCTTCCTGAGTTGGTACCAGCACTTTGCCGCCCATGTGACCGCACTTCTTCACCGACGCCAGCTGATCTTCAAAGTGTACCGCCGCTGCACCGGCCGCAATCATCGATTTCATCAGTTCAAAAGCATTCAGTACGCCGCCAAAACCCGCTTCCGCATCGGCCACGATCGGCAGGAAATAGTCCACATAGCGCGGATCGTTCGGCTCGATCCCATTCGCCCACTGGATCTGATCGGCGCGGCTGAAAGAGTTGTTGATCCGATCCACCACCGCCGGCACCGAGTTCGCCGGGTAGAGTGATTGATCCGGGTACATGCTGGATGCCAGGTTCGCGTCCGCCGCCACCTGCCAACCGGAGAGATAAATCGCTTCAATCCCTGCCTTTGCCTGCTGCAACGCTTGGCCACCGGTGAGTGCGCCCAGGCTATTCACGTAGCCCTTTTTGGACTCGCCGTGCAGCAGTCGCCACATTTTAGCCGCACCCAGCTGCGCCAGAGTGTGCTCCGGTTTAACCGAGCCGCGTAATTTCACCACTTCTTCCGCGCTGTACGGGCGTTTGATGCCTTCCCAACGAGGCTGCGTCCATTCTTGTTGTAATTCTTCGATTTGTTGAGTACGGGTTTTCATGTGCAGATGCTCCATTTTGTTATGTGGTGAATTAAGCCAACAGGCGGTAGCCTGGCAGAGTCAGGAAGTCGATCAGTTCATCAGAGGTGGTGATTTGCTCCATCAGACGCGCGGCATCATCGAAACGGCCGCCGTTAAAGCGGGTATCGCCCAGCTCGTTTTTGATAACCAGCAGCTCTTCGGCCAGCATCTGACGGAACAGCGGTTTGGTCACCGGCTTACCGTTGCTCAGCGTTTTCTGATGGTGTATCCACTGCCAGATAGAGGTGCGGGAGATTTCCGCCGTCGCGGCGTCCTCCATCAGGCCATAAATCGGTACGCAGCCGTTGCCGGAGATCCACGCTTCGATGTACTGCACGGCGACGCGGATATTGGCACGCATCCCCTCTTCGGTACGCTCACCGTCACACGGTGTCAGCAACTGTTCGGGGGTAATCGGCGCATCATCGGCGCGCGAGACGTTCAGCTGGTTGGGGCGTGAACCCAATACTTCGTTAAACACCGCCATCGCCGTATCAGCTAAGCCAGGGTGGGCAACCCAGGTGCCGTCGTGACCGTTGTTAGCTTCCAGCGATTTGTCCGCTTTGACTTTGTTCAGCACCTGCTCATTGCGTTCGGCATCTTTGCTTGGGATAAACGCCGCCATACCGCCCATCGCAAACGCGCCGCGCTTGTGGCAGGTTTTAATCAGCAGACGCGAATAGGCGCTGAGGAAGGCTTTATCCATCGTCACCACCTGGCGATCGGGCAGTACGCGATCCGGGTGGTTTTTCAGGGTTTTGATATAGCTGAAGATGTAATCCCAGCGGCCACAGTTCAGACCGACAATATGGTCACGCAGAGCATGCAGAATTTCATCCATCTGGAAGACGGCTGGCAGCGTTTCGATCAGCAGCGTCGCCTTGATAGTGCCGCGCGGCAGGTCAAAACGGTCTTCGGCGTAGCAAAACACATCGTTCCACCAGGCCGCTTCCTGCCAGGCCTGTGTTTTCGGCAGGTAGAAGTAGGGGCCGCTGCCTTTCGCCAGCAGAGCCTTATGGTTGTGGAAGAAGTAGAGCGCGAAATCAAACAGGCTGCCCGGGATCGCTTCGCCACGCCAGGTGACGTGTTTTTCCGGCAAATGCAGGCCGCGCACACGGCAAACCAGTACCGCCGGGTCTGGTTTGAGCTGGTAAATTTTGCCCGCGTCGTTGGTGTAGTTGATGGTGCCGTTGACCGCATCGCGCAGGTTGATTTGCCCTTCGATGACTTTATTCCAGTCTGGCGCCAGCGAGTCTTCAAAGTCAGCCATAAAGACTTTGACGTTGGCATTCATGGCGTTAATCACCATTTTGCGCTCAACAGGGCCGGTAATTTCCACACGACGATCCTGTAAATCAGCGGGAATACCACGGACGGTCCAGCTTCCTTCACGAATGGAAGCGGTTTCCGAAATAAATCCAGGCAGTTTTCCGTCGTCGATATCCTGCTGTTGCTGAATGCGTGCGGCGAGCAGCTTATTGCGTTTCGGCGTAAATCGGGTCACCAGTTCGGTCAGAAACTCCACCGCTTCCGCAGTCAGAACCTGCTGTTCCTGCTCGCCATAGGGCTTCAGAAAAGCCAGTTCATCGGTTGTTGTGGCCTGTTGTGTCATGCTGCAGCTCCTCGTTAATGATCCGAATAGTGTCCCGAAAAGATGGGCTAACGATCGTTGTCGTTTTTTTCGCCCAACGTGTTTAAGCCTAATCAATAAAATTAAAAAATCAAAAACGATTTCCATTTTTAATTAAAAATAAATGTAATTCATTGATTATTATGCAATTAAAAATTAATTGCTTACTGGGGTGGCTTTCGGAAACAAAAAAGGCACCCGAAGGTGCCTGATTGAGGATGCTGAAACGCTTTAGGATCGTAAGGGGTAGTCGATCAATCCAGCGTTGGATTCATATTCCGCAGATCGTATGGTGTGATTTGGTAGACATAGTAGTTGAGCCAGTTAGCAAACAGCAGATTGCCATGGCTGCGCCAGGTAGCATGCGGTTTATTTTGTGGGTCATCTTTGGGGAAATAGTTGTATGGCACTTCCGGGCTTAAACCGGCTTCCACATCGCGGAAAAATTCACTCGCCAGCGTGTGGGCATCATACTCTGGATGACCAGTGACAAAGGCAATACGCTTGTCTTTGCTGGCAAACAGGTAGGCATCTCCATCGGCCGTTTCGGCGAGGATTTCGAGATCGGTATAGTCACGAATCAGTTTTGCCGGGAAATCAGCATAACGCGAGTGTGGGGCAAGGAAAGCGTCATCAAAACCACGCGTTAGAAGAGCGTGTGGGTGAAGAATGTGGTGCTCATAAACGCCGGAGAGTTTGTCGTTGCGGGTCTGTTTTGGAATTCCGTAGAGAATATTTAGCGCGGCCTGTACCGCCCAACAGACAAACAACGTCGAGGTGACGTGGTCTTTCGCCCACTCCAGCACCTGCTGGATCTGCGGCCAATAGGCGACATCATTAAATTCAACCAGCCCCAACGGCGCGCCGGTAACGATCAATCCATCGAAGTTTTCGTGGCGAATATCGTCGAAATTGCAGTAAAAGTTATTAAGATGCTCCGTCGGCGTGTTACGCGACTCGCGGGCATCGATGCGTAGCAACTGGATATCCAGCTGCAGCGGAGAATTCGACAGCAGGCGTAGGAACTGATTTTCTGTCTCAATTTTCTTCGGCATCAGGTTAAGGATCAGCACCTTTAACGGACGAATCTCCTGACCTGTTGCACGCGACGCCGTCATCACGAAGACGTTCTCATCACGCAAAAACTTGACGGCTGGTAGCTCGTCCTGCACCCGAATCGGCATAACCTTATTTACCTCACAACATACGTATAAACGTTTAGACTTCCAGACACCTAACGATACCCAGAATTAAGTAAAATGTCGAGCCTGCATGTGGAAGGTGAGAAAGTTTCAATCACCTCTACGTTATAATGCGGAAACGATTCTTAAGGAAGCTGAATAATGATCATCAGACGTTCACAACGCCATGAAGGCGAACGATTAATTGCTATCTGGTGCCGCGCTGTCGATGCGACGCATGACTTTCTTTCGGCACAGGACCGAGCTGAGATTGAAGTTCAGGTACGGGGATTTCTCCCCGAAGCACCATTATGGGTAGCGGTAAATGATGCGGATGCACCGATCGCATTTATGTTGCTGTCGGAACATCACCTGGAGGCGCTGTTTGTCGATCCTGATGCCAGGGGAATGGGCGTAGGGAGAGAGTTGGTCAGGTATGCGCTGTCGTTAATTCCCGATCTGACTACCGATGTGAATGAGCAGAATAGCCAGGCGGTTGGGTTTTATCAGAAGATGGGGTTTGTCGTTCACGGACGCTCTGCAACAGACGATCATGGCCGGCCGTATCCGTTACTGCATCTACGTTATGAAGGGAATTTGGGCGAAACAGCTTAAAAATATTCGCCGATCTGTACCTTATGATCGGCTTTTTACTACTGCACAGACGCAAAAAAGCCCAGTCTTCCGACTGGGCTCTTCGCTTTATTTGATGCCTGGCAGTTCCCTACTCTCGCATGGGGAGACCCCACA
>NZ_JBEFLV010000024.1:0-72487 GCF_040149365.1 Kluyvera huaxiensis | reverse complement strand
GCCACTAAAGTGGCTCACCCCTCCGGGGCCAACGCGACAAGCGCGTTGTTCAAACGCCTTCGGCGTTAGTCCGAGTCCGGGCACCACTATTTAAAGAAACCAGCCTACGGGCTGGTTTTTTGCTTTCTGGCGCTCCGGACTCTTCATCGAATCTGGTTCGATGATTCGCCACTAAAGTGGCTCACCCCTCCGGGACCAACGCGACAAGCGCGTTGTTCAAACGCCTTCGGCGTTAGTCCGAGTCCGGGCACCACTATTTAAAAAAACCAGCCTACGGGCTGGTTTTCTGCTTTCTGAGACTCAGGTAACAATAGGGCACATTATCGGCCACTGTGTGCATAAAAGTAACGCATGAAAAATATAGATTCACATTAGTTACCGTTAGAAACCAGTATCCCCAATAAAGCCGATACCACCTCACGTATTATTGGCTACGCAAGGACGTATCAGCCTTTGTAACTGCAGTGCACATCAATATTTTATTTTGGGATAGAGGGTTACGATGAAAAAATTAGCAATGATGCTCGGCGCATGCGCACTACTGGTCTGGGGAGCAGCCAACGCCGCCAACGGCCAGGCAGTAACAAAAGCCAAATCAGCCTGTCAGGCCAATCCAACGCAGTGCTCCCAGGCAAAAAGCGATGCCAAAAAAGAAGCACAGGCAGCCAAAGACGCTTGTACTAAAAATCAAAGCGCCTGTAATAACGCTAAAGCAAAAGCCAAAAGCGCTGTGATGCAATAAAACGCCCTACCACGCGGCAGATTTCGCTGCCGCGTTTCCCCTACCGCTATTCGCGTCCACATAAGTCCATACCGAAACCCTTCACCTCCGCAGTTGGTCTCTTTTCATCAGCAATCTACTTCGGTACAAATCCAGTTAATAAAAAAGCCCGCCGGTTTCCCGGCAGGCCGCAATATTAACGAGCTAAAAGAGTACTCAGGACTGCGGTTTAGGAATCGCTGTCAGGGTGCAAACTGCCTGCAGTTTATCACCACGGCGAGTGGTAATAGTCACTTCATCACCCGCTTTTTTGCCCTGGCACGGCTGCACCATCTTAGTGTCAAAGTTCTGGCGCATCTGCGCACGATCTGGCTGCGCCATGGTCTGGAAAGATACCAGCGCTGCGGCGACCAAAACCGCACCCGTTACGATTTTTTTCATCTGCTTAGTTCCTTTTACTTTCATCTACTTAATTCCTTTCTCAGGGGAGGCAAACAACCATGTCGAAACTAGCAGCACTCCGTAAATCCGACTGTAACTTCGCTTAACTAAGTGTTTCTACGACTTGTTTTCGGAATTTAGCCCATCTCCACCCGCAACACACCCCATCCACATTATCTGTTACCCTATAGCCGCAGGCATCGCGACGACCGCCTTGCCACGCACCCTTAAGGGTATCCAGATGACCGTCAAAGAAAAAATCCTCCTCAGCGCTTGCCTGGCCGGGCACAGCGTACGTTACAACGGTACCCATAAATCCCTGACTTCAGATTTGCTGCAACGCTGGCGCGAAGAGGACCGCCTTGTAACCCACTGCCCGGAACTGGCAGCCGGACTCGGGACCCCACGATTATCGGCGGAGATAGTCAAAGGTCAGGGAATTGACGTTCTAAACGGACGCGCGCAAATGGTAGAAAGCGACGGCTGCGATGTGACCCAACCTTACATACTGGCCGCCTGGCTCGCACTTCAAACCGCGCAGAATAACGGCTGCCGCTTTGCGATTATGACTGACGGTAGCCCAACCTGTGGCAGTCAGACCATTTATAGCGGTGCGTTTAACGGTGATAAGGTGCAAGGAGAAGGAGTTGCCGCCGCGTTATTACGCCAACACGGTATTGAAGTGTTCAGCGAGCATCAGCTCAATGCCCTGGAGCTGCGACTTGCTGAAGTTGAAAGTCAGCCACGCTGAAGACCTGCAGCACCATAATACCCCATAGAAAACACGTCGCTGGCCGTACGTCGGTGCGCTGGCGCCAGATCCAGGCTATTCAGCGATTCCCTGGCACAAATCTCCGCCAGGGGAAGTCTGCACATGGAAATTTATAATCAAGATCACGGAAATTAATTTCTAAATCATAAAACCTATTTCCAGTATGACCTTGTTAAGATTCCTTCCGAGAGCCAATGCGGTGCCAGCACCGCATAGTAAAAGGTGCCAGCACCGCATAGTAAAAGGTGCACTCCATGCGTAAAGATTTAACCAGCAATGAGCTGAGGATTTATAAATTCTGTCAGGAGAATCCTGCTGATGTTTATAAAATGAAGATTCATGAACTGGCAGAGCGCGTTTACACCACCGCGCCTTCTATTTCAAAACTGGTAAAGAAATTAGGCTTCAATAATTTCCAGGAGTTTAAGGTCGACGTTCGGGATGTATTTTCAATATCGAAAAACTCTCAGCACCATAACTCATTTGTTAGTGAGTATATACAGGAAATGCAGGATGCCTTAACTAAGGTATCAGAAAGTAAAGTCAAAGCCTTTTGTGACTTTTTATCAGATTGCAGCACGATTATTACCTGGGGATATGGCACATCGGATAGCGTAGCAAATTATGTCAGCTATAACCTGATGGTGCTAGGCTTTAATATCCTGAATGAAACGGACTATACCAACTGCAATGTCCGCAGCCGCTTTCTTACCGCCAACGATTGTGTGTTGATTGTTTCTAATAGCGGTGAGTCAGAAATGCTGGAAGAGATAATTTTTAATGCCAGAAAGAATGGCATCAAAGTCGCCGCCATCACTAGTCGGGAAAACTCCACGCTGGCACTTAAGGCCGATGCTGCATTGATCTATAAAAACGCCATTATTAAAGATACCGCATTCGAAAATATTAGTTATCCGATTCAAATAGCCATCATCGATATCATGCTTTTCCATTTATCAAACGTCAGAAAAGTATCGCTAAAATTTAATTCAAAGGTAGAAGACTCATGAAAAACGTTAAACTCGTTGTGATTGGTGCAGGAAGCAGCTACACGCCAGAACTGATTGAAGGGGTAATTAAAAACCATCATCAGCTCCCCGTTTCCCACATTGCGTTCGTCGACGTTGAGATGGGCAAAAAGAAGATGGATATCATCTTTCAACTGACCAAACGGATGCTGGAAAAAGCGGGTTTAGCGATTGAAGTGAGCCAAACGCTTAACCGTGGAAATGCGCTACAGGATGCAGATTTCGTGGTCACACAGCTGCGCGTCGGCGGCATTGACGCCCGTATCATTGATGAAAAACTGCCGAAATCCTACGGCTTTATCGGCCAGGAAACCAACGGTGCTGGAGGAATGTTCAAGGCCTTACGCACCATTCCGGTGATCATTGAAATAGCCAATGAAATGAAAGAGATTTGCCCTGAGGCCTGGCTTATTAACTTCACCAACCCAGCATCGATGGTGACGGAAGCGGTGCTGAAATACAGCAATAACAACCGGGTTATTGGCTTGTGTAATGGCCCTATCAATATGACCCATCAGGTCGCAGGCTTACTGAACGCCCGAGTCGAAGATTTATACGTAGAGTTCAAAGGCTCCAATCATATGAACTTTATTACCAAAATCCTGCATAACGGCGTGGATCGCACGCGGGAAACTATCGACTTAATCAACGCAGCGGACGTCGACGCGCTGAGCTTTAAAAACGTCAGCAATGAGCAGTTTAATAAAGAACTGCTGGCAGCCACCAATCTGATCCCGTCTTCATATTTAAAGTACTACCTAAAAACCACTGAAATGCTGGCTGAACAGGATGCTGCCGAACTGTCGCGCGGTGAAATCGTTAAAAATATCGAAGCCGAACTGTTCAAAAAATATAGCGATATCTCCCTTCAGGATAAGCCTAAAGAGCTGGAAGCTCGCGGCGGCGCACTCTATTCCACTGCGGCCCTGAATGTTATTCGTGCGATTTATCTCGATGATAAGAGCATTCAAACCGTCAACGTTCGCAACGGCGGCGCGATCACCAATTTACCTGTCGACGCAGTAGTGGAAGTGAACTGTGTGATGACGCGGAATGGCCCAATGCCAATTTGCACCGGCGAGATCCCATCGCCTGCGAAAGGGATTGTGTCGATGATGAAAGACTATGAAGCGCAGATCGTGAAGGCCGCCGCAACCGGTGATTATCAAGCGTTGATCGCCGGTTTCATCTTCAACCCATTGTGCTCAAGCGATAACTCAGGCGTTGAATTAGTCAAAGAAATGCTGCTGGCCAATAAAAAGTACCTGCCTTTGTTCGCAAAAACTATTGAAGCCCTTTAATCGCGGGAAGAAACAGATGAAATGTACAACTTTCGACACCAACGCCACGCTAGCCGAGCAGGTGATCAGCGAGCTATCGGCGCTTAAGCCACATTCCCGCGTGCTGATCCCTTCGGGGAGCACGCCGCAGTGGGTTTATAACGCACTCGCCACGACAGATATTGCCAACAACCTGACCTTCTTTGCGCTGGATGAATGGGTCAATGTCCCCAGCGAGTCTGATGGCAGCTGCCTGAGCATGATTAACCACGACTTTGTGCACAAATGCTCTCATCCGGTGAAGTTAATCCATTTTGATCCTTATGCTTCCACGGAACAAAATATTGCCCATTACGAGCGCGCATTAAACGGCGAAGAGTTCGATTATGTGATTCTGGGCGTGGGGATGAATGGGCATATCGGCTTAAACGAGCCGGGCGTTTCATTTGATGCCGATTATCTGCAAACCAAACTGGATGAAGTCACCATCAACGTCGCCAGTAAAAAATACTTCTCAGGCGCTGTGACGCTTACCGAAGGCATTACCGTAGGCCTGAAGAAAATCATCAAAGCCAAAAAGGTGATTGTCATCATTAACCATGAGGCTAAGAAAGGTATTTACCAGCAGATCGTCAATGGCGATGCCCATCACACCGAGATCCCAGCAATCTATATTAAGCAATTCCCGCAAGTTCATTACTACATTACAAAAAACCTTAAAGGGTAAGCGGAAATGAGCATAACCTCTCTACTCGAACAAAAGATGTTGCCACTGGCCGAGAAAATATCGTCAAACATCTATCTGACCGCACTCAAAAATGCCTTTATTGCGCTGATTCCCTTTTTAATTGTTGGCTCATTTTTTCTTCTTTTAACTAATTTTCCTATCAGTGGGTATAACGAGTTTATGACCTCCCTGCTGGGAAAAGGCACGCTGGATAAACTGAACTACGGGATTAATGCCAGCTATGGTCTGATGACGTTATTGGTCATCATCACTTTCTCAAAGGAGTTAGTCGAAAAGCTCAACCTCAGCCAAAGCACCGCTATTTTGCCGGTCGCTATATTCTTCTTAATGCTACCAGGAAGCATCACGACAGAATCAGGGGATATTGTGGCAGGGGCTTATGCCCTGCTCGACTTTAGCTCTGAATCGATGTTTTTAGGGATTATTGTCACTGTTATCACCATCAAGATGGTCGAGTTTCTGGAAAACCGAACCTTTACCATCAAGATGCCAGACAGCGTGCCGATGGAAATTGCCAAATCCTTTAAATCGCTGGTGCCTATTTTAGTGGTGCTGCTGTTCTGGATAATGGTCAAAGTTCTGTTTGAGAACACGCATTTCGGCACGCCGGGGAAATTTATCAGCGTCATGCTACAGGAGCCGCTGCTCTATTTAGGCAACTCCATCTTCTCCCAGCTGATTGCTGAGCTCATGATAAGCCTGTTCTGGTTCTTTGGTATTCATGGCGATTCGATCGTGACATCCGTGATGGGGCCAATCTGGCAAACGCTCAGCGCGCAAAATCTAGCGCAAACGCAGGAAGGCCTGGCGGCAACCAATATCATCACCCAGCAATTCAGGGACGTGTATTTGATTGCCGGCGGCACGGGCTTTACCGGCGCGCTACTGATCAGCATTTTTATGGTTGCCAAAAGCACCCGTCTGAAGCAACTGTCAAAACTGGCGGCACCCGCGGCAATATTTAATATCAACGAACCGATTATTTTTGGTTTACCGATTGTACTTAACCCGCTGATGCTTATCCCTTTCCTGCTCACGCCCATCGTGCTTTGTACGGTGACCTACGTGGTTATCGCGCTGGGCTGGGTACCACCGACTTCCGGCGTATCTATCCCCTGGACCACGCCCATTTTTGTCTCCGGATTCCTGACTACCGGAATTTCTGGGGTCATCTTACAAGCGGTAAATTTAGTTATCGCAACCGCCATTTATCTGCCTTTCGTGAAGGTGTTAGACAAGCAGTATCTTCATGAAGAGAGCCAAATGGACAGCGCCTGATTTTTGCAGTTAACGGGGCCCTTCTTTCGCCTGTTGTGTAAAGAAGTGCCCCAGACTGAAAAGGCTGCTGTCGTAGAGTTAAGTTTCAGTCTTTTTGGTCGCTTATATTCTTTCCGATATCTATGGAAAGAAATCCAAGTTAAATGAAGCGATACAGTACCAATAAAATAACCATCATTGCCTTTTTGGCCATTCTTGTTCCATTTTTGTTAATGTGTGTTTTCACATATGTATATACCAACAAAAACATAGAACAATCATTTATTAAAACAATGGTTCGCTTTACCGATAATGAGTCGGCTAATAGTGTCACGGAAACCACCAGAAATATTACGATGCTGTTCGATCCTATCTTAAAGATCATCACCAAGGATAAGTTGAATGCTTATCTGCAGGGTGAGAATAGTGAAATCGAAAAAATCGCGAACTCCATCGTCAACTCTACGCCGGCCTTCAGGAACGTCACCATTTCTAATGCTAATGGCGACTCCATTACCTATCCCTACAAGATACGCCCTCAGGGCTACAGCGTTCTCACTCGCCCATGGTACCCAAAGGCCACAGAAAAAAATCATGTCACGTTTTCTGCTCCTTACGTCTCCAATGAAGAAGACAAAAAAGACGAGAAGGCGATCACCGTCAGCATGGGTATTCTTGGTGAAGACCTTGAAGTCATTGGAAATATCGCTTTTGACCTTGATCTAAAAGCCATTTCTTCAATGCTTGAGAACATAAAGGCACCGTACTCCGGCCGATTCCGTATAGCCACGCACGATGGTCTGATTGTCTTAAGCGACAATAAAAATGAAGTGTTAACCCGCGAAATTCCTGAGTCATGGACAAAACAGATCGCCAATGACAGCGAAGATTTCTATGACAAAACAACCAAAACCTACGTGTTCTATAAAAAGTTTAATAACCCTGACTGGGTGGCCATTTCTTATGTGAAGAAAAGCAATCTTGAGAATGAAATGAGCGATTTCATTCAAAGCTTCATCACCGCATTTTCTATTTGCCTCAGTATCTATCTTATTTTTATCGTGCTCTTCAGAATGTATCTGCGTCAGATGCTTTCTGTATTTCTGATGGAAGTCAGAGGTATCGACTCAGAAGAAGCCAAGCCTAATTTTGAGCTTCTTTATAAAAACATCAGAAACAACAATGCCGAGTTGAAAACCGTCAAACACGATTCAGAAACTGACGAATTAACGCAGATCTATAATCGTAAAAAGATGAATGAAGATCTCGCTACGCTTATCGCTAAGAATGACCCGTTCTCATTCTCAATTATTGATATTGATAACTTTAAAGTTATCAATGATACCTTCGGTCATGATGCCGGGGATGGCGTGCTGAAATTTGTGAGCAAAGCCGGTTGCCAGGTGATGGGCGATGATTATCATCTCTATCGTTTTGGTGGTGAAGAACTGGTGGTGATATTCCCAGGCAATGACTATGAAGAACACTATCAACTGGTTGATACATGGCGGAAAATTGTTAGCCATAGAACATGGAGAGAGAGCCCAATGCGCGTCACATTCAGCGCAGGGATCACTCTCTGGCAACCTGGCGACACCGCGGAACATACCCTCAAAACCGCCGATATCCTGCTCTACAAAGCCAAGCACGGCGGCAAAAATCAGGTGATGGGCGATTCGAATTAATCCAGCGCTTCGCTCATCAAACAGAGGCTCTTCAGCACAACTGAAGAGCCTCTGCTCTTTTTAGATCACCACGCTTCCCCACACCAGCCGTCCCTTATGGAAAGTGGCGCTACGAGGAGAAATACGCGCAACGGCCTCCGCTGAACACGAGGCGTCCACCAGCACAAAGCTCGCATCATCCTGCGCCTTCGGCCACACCTGTTCACCCTTCTCATTGAGTGGCATCACGTCACCGGTCGCGAGGAACAATGAGCGCGAGAGGTTCTGTTCATTCGGGCGAATATAGAGCTGGGCGTACAGGTTGGCTTTCTCCAGCATATCGCCGAGGCCGTACGGCGCCCAATGGTCGATAGCGCTGTCGGTGCCGGTCATTAACGTCACGCCTTTGTCACGCAGCTGCTTAAGCGGCATATGCAACGTACCAATTGGCACCGTGGAAGCGATGGAAATCTGCTGCGCGGCCATCCGCGTGGCAATCTCATCCACCTGCTGCTCGTTCATCATCGCCAGCGCAAAAGCGTGGCTGATGGTCAATTTGCCTTTGAGCTGCGGCGTTTTCTCGACAGTTTCCACCATATATTTCACCGCTGCGATACCCGCCGGACTGGTTTCATGCAGATGAATATCCACCCCTTTTTGATAGTCGATGGCTATCTGGAACATGGTATCGAGGGATTTCTCCATTGCGCCATCGACGTTCGTTGGATCCAGCCCGCCAACGTAGTGCGCCCCAGCCTGCATCGCTTCTCGCATCAGCGGTTCTGATTTGGATAGCAAAAGACCGTGTTGCGGGAAAGCAACGATTTCACAATCGAAACCCGCTTTACGGCGCGCCAGCACCGCCTGCAGATTTTCGAGATTTTTCAGCCCGGAAACCGGTTCAATATTGCAGTGGCTGCGAGCGATGGTGGTGCCTTTTGACTGCAGCAGATCGATAAGCTTTTCGGCCCGCTCCTGGGTGTACGGCTGCAGCTCGGGCAACAGTTTCTGCTCGAGCTTAATCATATCCTGAATGGTGGTACCGGCCGGTCGGTTGAGCGAACGCCATGGGCCGCCGTAAAAAGTTTTATCGAGGTGGATATGCATGTCACGCATCGCCGGCAGCATCAGCTTACCGCCCGCATCATAGTGCGGCAGCGTGGCGTCAGGATGGCTTTTGTTATCGCGCAGCGCCGCGATTTTGCCCGCGTTAATCTCCACGGTATGCAGCGCAGTACGGGTATGTACCGCGACCGATCCTTCGTACTCAAAGCCCGTTTCGAGCAGCACGTTGTCCAGATAATAATGGCTGTCGGTGATGTTCATGGTTCCTGTATTCTCGCAGACGGCGGTGCCGGAAGTGGCAGCATACGCCACCGGGGCAGTAGCGCCAAACAGCGCGGCAGCGGTGACTATTTTGCCGCTGTTGCTGAGAAACTCACGGCGACTTTTGTTCTCTTGCATCGTCGTTCCTTAAATTTTATGGACGATATGGGTGCCCGTTTCACCGCGCAGGGCGGCGGGCAGACATTCCGGCGTGGTGATAATCACCCGTTTCCCGCCGTGTTGTAAAAACTGTAGGCTGGCGACAATCTTCGGTAGCATGCTGCCTGCCGGGAAGTGCCCTTCATGCATGTAGCGCGTCATGGTGGCGACATCCACCTGCCCCAGCGCCTGCTGCTCAGGTTTGCCGAAGTGGATACACACTTTTTCCACGCCGGTGGTGATAACCAGAATATCGGCGTGGATCTCACGCGCCAGCAGCGCGGTGGAGAGATCTTTATCGATAACCGCGTCAACGCTGTGGTAATCGCCCTCTTCCCCCAGCACCACCGGAATACCGCCGCCACCCGCGCCAATGACCAGAAAACCTTTCTGCGCCAGCGCCTGAATAGCTTCAGACTCGACGATACGCTTCGGCTCCGGAGAGGCGACAACGCGACGATAGCCGCGCCCTGAATCCTCAACAAAGCGCCAGGTCGGATTCGCCTTTTGCAGCTCATCGCGCTGCCCGGCACTGAAGAATGCGCCAATCGGTTTGGTGGGATTGGCAAAACCCGGATCGTTTTTATCCACTTCCACCTGCGTCACCACGGTCACCGCTTTTTGCTCACCGCGTTTGGCCAACCGGTTGTTCAGCGCCTGCTGAATCAAATAGCCAATACCGCCCTGCGTATCGGCCACGCAGTTGGCAAGCGGGGTTAACGGTAATCCTTCGCGCTCGTGGGCAATCTCCGCACGACGCAGATCCAGCCCCACCTGCGGGCCATTACCGTGCGTCAGTACAATGTTGTAGTCCGACGCCAGCATCTCCAGCACCGTGTCGGCCACCGCTTTCACCGCCTCTGCCTGATGTTCAATCGACTGGCTGGCGTTGTCTTTGATAATGCTGTTGCCGCCAATGGCAACGACCACAAGTTCTTTCATCGTGTAGGTTTCCAGTGCAGAAGGTGATGTGATTATTGTTGTTGGGTTTGCTCCCTCTCCCTTTAAAAGAGAGGGTCGGGGTGAAGGTTGGTGCGCTGAACGGCAACCTGGGCCTCCGGGCCCGTTGTCCCCTCACCCTAGCCCTCTCCCGGAGAGGAGAGGGAACCGTCCGTTATCCGTTGTAGCGTTCGCACCAGCTCAAAATCGCTTTTTCGAAGCAGGCGAACGGCGGATGCACAATCCCGGCACCAATCATGCCGATACCCGCATCTTTATGGGCGATGGCGGTATTGATAACCGGCAGAATACCGCTGCCGCCCACTCGGGTGATGTCGATAGCCGTCGGTACGCCCATAAATCCCAACAATGGAATGGTGACGTTCGGGTTCTCGCCCAGCGTGATTTCGCGCATCTGGCGGGAGAAGTCGATTGCTTCCTCCACCGTGCCGCCCACCAGCGCGACAATGGCCGGTGCCGTCGCCATCGCAAAACCGCCGATGCCGTAGGTTTCAGTAATCGCGCTGTCGCCGATATCCAGGCCGGAGTCTTCCGGCTTGTAACCCGCGAACATCGGGCCAATCACCTGCTGCGCCGGGCCGGTAAACCATTGCCCCGGCAGGCCGCTAACCCGCAGACCAAACTCGACGCCGTTACGCGCCATGGTAGTCACCACGGTGCTGTACTCAATACCGTGCGCCGCATCCATTGCCGCTTTACACATCGCCATCCACGTCGGGCCGGAGAAGTAGTCGCTGCTGGCAACGAATTCAAACACTTCACGCTGCTGTTCAACGGTATAGCCCGCCTGAATAATCCCCGGCGTCAGCGCCTGAATCAGCAGCGTGGTACCCGCGTTATTGCGGTTGTGGCACTCGTCGCCCATATGCAGCGCCTGAGCCAGCATTAAGCGCAGGTCAATCTCGCCGATAATCTTCATCGCATCGCGCAGCATTGGGCCCTGCACATCGCGCATCCAGTTCAGACGGTCGATAACGCTCTGGTCGTTAGCCCCCATGCGCAGGATCTTGGCCATCTGCTCGCTCATGTTGGTATAAGCGATGTTGCCGTAGGTTTTGTTCTCAACGATGTGCATAAACATCGATGCCGAGGTGACGCCCGCCATCGACCCGACGCAATCATGTTCGTGGCACGGCGAGAAGGTAATTTCACCGGAAGCGGCGAGAACCGCCGCATCATCGATATCTTTTGCCAGCCCTTCAAATACCAGCGCCCCGGTCACCGCGCCTTTCATTGCACCGCACATGTTCTCCCACTTCACCGGCGGACCGGCATGAAGGATAGTTTTGGCGGTCATTCCCGGCACCACGTTGATCGCCTGGTCAAAGCCAATCAGCACCGGATGCGACTGAATAATTCGCTCTAGCGCCTGCTGGTTAGCAGCGGCAATTTTGTCCGCCAGCGGCGAATCGGCGATGCTATCCAGCGCGTTCACAATCTGCATATTGCCCTGGCCCGGCGGTGTCCAGTCGAGCTGAGTCGCGGCAACATGCTGTTTTTTTCAGGTCATCACTAAACATCGCGATACCGACGTTGATGACGTTCAATGGTTGGGTAAACAGTGACTGGCTCATCAGGCTTCCTCCCCTTTGCAAATAAATTCACGTGCCAGCAATCCGGTATTGGTGCTGCTGCTGGCGAGGATCACCCCAGCATCACTCAGCATCTGCCGCTGTTGTTCCAGCGAAGGGGTATCCAGATCGGTGCCCAGCACATAGCCGAGGATCACCAGTTCACGCCCGTCGGCTTTGGCGATCGCTTTCGCTTCTTTGATCGCCTCGATCGTCGAACCCACCGGATCTTCATGCGATCCAAAGCCCAGCACGAAGTCCATCACGATAACGCCCACTTCCGGATCGCGCGCTTCCTGGATCAATCGGCTGATACGGTTGGTGGGGTCGATCATCGGGTGCGGCTTGCCGTTGGTGAAATCGTCATCGCCAAAATCGAGGAAGGTATGTTTGACGCTGCGGTTAATATCCGTCAGACGGAAGGCCGGATCCGGCTGAATATTGCTGTAAACGTCGCCGTGTTTCTCCATCACCGCGAACATGGTTTCATCGCATAGCGTACCGCCGCAGAACAGGCCGCGAATGTACTTCTGCTGCGGAGTTAAAAGCGCGCGCAAGTCGCGAACCAACGCGCCATTCAATGGATGGAGATCTAACGACGCTTTGTTTACGCCGCTCAGCAACACTGCTTTCAACGCCGCCTCTTTGGTGCCACGGGCAAACTGCAGGCCTTGTTCATCAGCCGGTGGCTCAGCGCGGCCAAGGAAGCAAACCACCACCGGTTTACGACAGGCGCGGGCGCGTTCCAGTACTTTCTGCGCCACGGCAGGTGCCGGCGGTTTAGAGACCAGGGCGATAATTTCGGTTTGCGGATCGTTTTCCAGCATACCGATAGCATCCAGCATCATCAGCCCGCCGATTTTTTCGCTCAGGTCGCGACCACCGGTGCCAATCAGCTGCGAAATACCGCCACCAAAATCGTGGATCCGCACGCTCAGCTCCTGGCTGCCGGTGCCGGAAGCGCCGACGATACCAATATTGCCGCGACGCACCGCGTTACCAAAGCACAGCGCCGCGCCGTTAATAATGGCGGTGCCGCAGTCTGGCCCCATCATTAACAGCCCTTTCTCATGTGCCAGCTGCTTGAGCGCCAGCTCATCTTCAATGCTGACGTTATCGGAAAACAGCATCACGTTGAGATCATTTTGCAGTGCCTGACGTGCTTCGCGGGCGGCAAACACACCGTTGACCGAGATCACCGCCAGGTTACTTTCCGGCACGTGTTTTTTGGCACTAGCGAGCGTGGCATAGCGCGCTTCGTGCGAGCCTGAATCAGCTTTCTTAGTAAATAGCTCTTCGATAGCCGCCAGCGTCTGGTCGTTGTCCGCCCCGGCTTTACCGTTAATCACAATCATCAGGTCGCCGTTTTTCGCCTCGTCCAGCTCCGGCGTCAGCAGGCCTAGGTTTTTCAATACGCCTTTGTTCATCTCGGTCGCCATCGCCACAAATGCCTGATCGACACCGTCGAGCTTGTTGGCGCGGGTGGAAATCGACATAAGCGATACCGAATCAAAATACGTGTTCTTTTTAATAACTATTTTGACTGACATAATTCCCTCCATACGTTTGGCTCAGGGCGCAGGCGTCTGCCATGCCATACAGCATGTCGCAGCCGGAACTCGAGCCAATATTTTTAATATTGGCGATAGCCTGGATAGAAAAACGGGTGGGTTCATTAATCATGCCGTTAATAAACCCGAAAATACTTTCTCTATAGCGTTGGGAAAATGCGGCTTCAAGCGTAATAGCACTGAGCTGCGTGGTATTTTCACGCGCGACTTGAAGCGCGGAATAAAAATCATCGCGATATTGTTGGGCCGGGTGTCCGTCGATAAATAAAATCGTACTCAGCCCAACTAAATAATCATCCGCCGATGGCGTCAGGCCAATACCCAGCCCCACCATATTGGCGACTGCCGAAGTAATATCCTGGCCCTGTAATAACGCGTTTAATAATGTCTGACGCCGCTGCCGTAATGCGCTGGAGATAGCCTGATAAAATGGATTATCCCCACGCCAGCGAAATAACGTCTCATTTTCCTGTAATTGTTGATGAATCACCTCGCACCATTGTTGCCAGGGAATTTGCTGAAACTGTTCGCCGTTAAGCTGCGGCGTTATGGGCTGCCAACGCTGACAGGATGTGGTGTTGAGCCATTTATCCTCGCCAATGGCAATCCCCGTAGGGTGAAACTGAACCGGTTCGCCGTGCCGGAACAGGCCATCAAAGTGAGTGAGTGCTAACCTACAGCTGTTGGGGGCGTTGTCGTAGTCTTCACATAACAGCGTCATTAATCGCTGCTGTGCCGGGAGATAAAGGTTTACCGCCCGGGAAAAAACCTGCTCAACCCACCCGCTACCGCGTTCAGAGAGAAAGGCCTCATCTGCAGTTAGCGCTTGCACACACCGCCGTATCGGGGTGTTGATAGCGCATCTCCTCTGTTAAGCCCCGGCGGCAATCAGCAGCTGGGCAATTTCTTCATATCCCTTCTCCCGCGCCAGTTCCAGCGGGGTTTTACCGTATTTATCGGTCATGTACGGGCTGGCGCCGTGCTCCAGTAATAGCGCGACAATCGTCTGCTGGATTTCACCGCCGTCGTTCAATACGATTGCTTCCAGTAGCGGCGTCCAGCCAACAAAGTTGGTGTGATTGACGTTAATATTGCTGCGAATTAACAGCTCTTTGACGATTTCAAGATGGCCTTTCTCGCAGGCTGGAGTCAGACCCACGCCGCCAAAGCGGGTTAAGCGATTCAAATCCGGACGTGCCGGTAAAATTAAACGCAACAGCGTTAAGTCATTATTCAGGCAGCTAATTAAAAAGGGGTTTAAGCAGGTTTGATCTTGCTTATTAATATCCACACCAGCATCAATTAAGGCCGCAACACAATCATATTTTTTATTCAGGCTAGCCAACGTAATCGCCGTTTGCCCCTGGCGGTTGCACGCATTAATATCCACGACCTGGCGCAGGCAGGATTTTAATTTTGCCAGTTCGCCTTGTTGTGCAGCCAATAGATAATCAGCAATCAGATTATTGTTAGTCATGTTAATCCCCCTGATTTTTGTGGCTGTTTTGATGAATTGAGAATAGCAACGAAAATCGGAGAAAAGAACCCGCTTAAATTTTATTCGCCATAACCCGGTTAATTATTGAAAATAATTTAACAATCAGCACAGACTGTGCGGTAGTGCACCGTTTATTTCTTTTGCGCTATGCCCCTTCACTCAATCGGGTTTTCTTTCTATATAGTTTCAACACGAAACCACTACACGAGAGGAAATCATCATGAACGGACTCACCGCAACGGGCATTACTGTCGGGATTTGTGCAGGTCTCTGGCAGATGGTGTCTTCGCAGGTTGGGCTAGCGGCAGGCTGGGAATTACTGGGTACGATAGGCTTTGTCGCCTTCTGTAGCTTCTACGCGGCAGGCGGCGGTAACGCGGGTTTTGTAAAGAGCCTGGCGGTGAATTACTCCGGTGCCGTTTGGGCATTTCTCGCCGCTACGGCCTCCGGGTGGCTGGCGTCGTTCAGCGGGCTTTCCGCCTTTTGGGCCGGAGTGGTCATGACGGTACCCTTCTCCGCCGTCATCGTCTGGCAGGGCCGGTTTTGGCTCACGTCGTTTATCCCCGGCGGCTTTCTCGGCATGACGCTATTTTTCGCAACCGGCCTCAACTGGTGGGCTACGCTGCTGGGTTTCCTGGCCGGAAACAGCATCGGGTATATCTCGGAATACACCGGGCGGAAATTGAGCGAGGCGACCTCAAAAGACGCGGCGTGAGCCGTTTTTAAAAGTTATTCAAAAATCATTGCTCAATGATACGTTCTGCCAATACATTCATCTGTGGATCCATGCGGCAGGAGCAGGCAGATGAACTCAATTTTTACCGAAGAAAACCTGCTGGCGTTCACCACCGCCGCACGGTTCAGCAGTTTTAGCAAAGCGGCGGAGGAGCTGGGTTTGACCACCTCCGCCATCAGCTACACCATCAAGCGCATGGAAACCGGGCTGGATGTGGTGCTGTTCACCCGCAGTACGCGCAGCATCGAGTTGACCGAATCTGGCCGCTATTTCTTCCGCAAAGCCAGCGACCTGCTGAATGATTTCCACGCCATCAAGCGCAGCATCGATACCATCGCTCAGGGAATTGAGACCCGCGTGCGCATCTGTATTAATCAGCTGCTGTACACGCCCAAACATACGGCCCGGTTGCTGCAGGTGCTGAAAAAGCAGTTTCCGACCTGCCAGATAACCGTCACCACCGAAGTCTATAACGGCGTGTGGGATTCGATTATTAATAACCAGGCGAATATCGCTATCGGCGCACCGGATACGTTGCTTGATGGCGGCGGTATCGACTATACCGAAATCGGCGCCATTCGCTGGGCCTTCGCCATCGCGCCAACCCATCCGCTGGCGTTTATGCCGGAGCCGATTTCCGAAAGCCAGCTTCGGCTATATCCCAATATCATGGTTGAGGATACCGCCCACACCATCAATAAAAAGGTCGGCTGGCTGCTGCACGGCCAGGAGTCCATTCTGGTGCCGGATTTTAATACCAAATGCCAGTGCCAAATCCTTGGCGAAGGAATCGGTTTTTTGCCGGACTATATGGTGCGCGAGGCGCTGGAAGATTCCCTGCTCGTGACCCGGCAGATCCACAATCCACGCCAGGATTCACGCATGCTGTTGGCAACCCAGCACTCCGCCACCGGGCAGGTGACGCAGTGGATTAAGCGAGAGTTTGGGCCGCAGGGCGTATTAACCGGTATTTATGCCGATTTGCTACATCGAGATGAATAACCGGATTTGATCGTCCTTGCCATGAGTTCACATATCACGACGAAGAACGATCCAGCCTCAGCATATGCCGATCGTTCAGTTAGAAGAGTGGGCGCGACGAGCCGCTAACAGCTTCAACCAATTCACGAGCTTCCAGACCTGAGCGGTATGCGATCCTTTAAATAAAACGACGTCACTATCCTGAATTGTCTTCAGGTAAACCGCTTTAAACGCCTCAATATCATCCAACACGATGCACTGCTTGCTAGACGAGATCGCACTGCCATACTCTTTGTAGGTCTGGCCAATCAGGTAGATATTATCGACCGTGCTACGATTTATCTCGTCCATCAAGGCAAGATAATACTGTTCATACTCATCACCAAGTTCAGCCATCTCACCCAATACAATCACTTTTCTCCCGGGTAGATTCGACTCACTTAATTGAGCAACTGCCGCCCTCATTGAGCCTGGATTCGCGTTGTAAGCATCATCAATCACCGTTAGCGGGTGGGCTGCCACAATGAGTGAATTGACTTCACCCCGGCCAGGTAAGGCCTCAAAACGCGAAAGTCTCGCCAGCGCTTGCTCGGGAGGATAGCCGAGTGAGGACACTACGCTGAGCACAGCCACGCTATTGAGTGCCATATGCTGGCCTTCTGCCTGTAGTGTATAGCTGAGGTGGCGGCCAAAAATCTCCGCCGTAACACGACGAGTCGCCGGGTCATATGACACCAGCCGACAGTCACATTCTCCCCGTTGACCATAGGTCACCACACGCAGTCCCTGTTTTATTGCCGCCGTATATATACAGTCCCATTCCTGCATATCACGGTTGAGCACGGCAACATCACCTGGCTTCATCCCTAAAAAAATCATCACCTTAGTGCGTGCGATATCATTTAAAGACTGACTCCCCTTGAGATGTACCGCCTGAATATTGGTGACGACAGCCACGGTAGGACGCACCATGCGCGAGCTCAGATCCATACGGCCAATCGCCATCTCCAGGACGATCTGCGGTGTATTCCATGGCATCGAAGCAATATTCCACGCCACGCCGCGCGGTAAGTTTGCATTCGCCACACTCCCGCAGGCAGGCCCCCACTCAGCAAGTGCAGCGGTCAGCATTGCCACACACGTCGTTTTCCCAGCGCTTCCGGTGACGCCGATAACGTTGCCACTCATTTTGCCGCGGGCATATCGCCCCATACAAAATAGAGCCTCGTTCCAGTCATTGACGAGATAAACAGGCACATTACGTCCTGTCACCAGGCCCTCATCACTGACGATTAAAGCCGCTGGTGGAAATGGAAGCCTATCAAGGCTGTCTGAGAGTATGCCGCCGCTTTCATTTTCACCACGCACACACACCATATTGCCGGGCTGCATTGCGGGGGCGAAAATAGACACGCCTGTCGCTCGCCAACCATCATGTGGTGGAGTCAACCAACGCCCCGGAACCGCCTCGACGAGCAATTCGGCTGTCCAGCATGCATCCTGTGAATATCCTTTTTCAATTTTCTGTGTCACCTTAACTCCTGGCAAATTCAATGGTGATGCTGCTGGTTGGCAATGGCATACATCCATTATCCATCAAACCGGATCGACGATTGCTGTGCATACTTCCCGAAATCACTTACATTAGTCAGCTTATTGGGAACCCTATCTTGCCACCTTCCTGTCATTCGAATTCTTTAGCTTAGAGGCCGGATTATCCAACGATATCTCTGCCAATTTGTTTGATCCTGGAAGGGTTATTTCTTATTCTCTGAGCAAGATAGTAGAAATGTAGAATACATAAATCGCAATATGTAATGCTATTTTGAATGCGATTATTCTCAGACAAGGGTGTCACGGCATGACAAGGAGCTTAAATGTCACTGAGTCGTTTACTTACACATACGCGCCCTGAACTTGAATCGCTTAATGTTCCCGCACAGCCTTCCCCCTTTCCGGGCTATATCCTTTTTCTGAGCGCCAGCAATGCTCAGGAACGCGCTTATACCGCCTACGCCTGCGGTGACACTCTGGATGAAGCATGGCAACGCGCGCAGGATGACCTCCAGCGCTGGGCAAGCCAACAGAGCCGTCAGCCGGTCTGGTTACGCGTCGATCTGGTCGATAAAATTCAGACCCTGCGTTGGGATGCTCTCCAGGAGAAACTGGGCAAAACTAAACGTAACTATTTCCGCTTTGGTTTGAGTTTTACCCCCGACTTCAAGCAGCCCATCCTTGAGCAGGAAATTAACGCCAATGCGCTGATGTATCACGGTACCGAGGGTGTCGCGACGCCCAATGCCGCGAACCTGGCGCACTATGGCCGCTGGCGCTTTGGCAACGCGTTACGTTGGCCGGATGAACCACAGCAACTCATCTGGCGCTTCAACACCCGCAGCCTATTCAGCGACGGGGAACAGGTTTATCCCATCGAGTTCAACGGCCGTAATGCGGGCTATCGCCAGCTCACGAACTGGCAGGAAGAAGCCCTCGACCCGATGATTTTCTCCGCCACCGACTATCTGGCTCGCCAGGTGAAAAAATCGGGCCGCTACCACTACGGCTGGTTCCCTTGCTTCGATCGCCCTATTCCAACCTATAACGCTTTGCGCCATGCCAGCTCCACCTATGCGCTGCTGGAAGGTTGGGAAGTGACACAACAACCGACGCAGCTTGCCGCCATTGAACGCGCGTTGCACGACCTCTCAACTGAGCTAATTGCCACCCGGAAACTGCCCGACGGCAGCGAGGCCGATTTTCTGATAGACACCGGCGGCGAAATTAAACTCGGTGGCAACGCGGTGTGTATTCTGGCGATGACCAAATACACCGAGCTGACCGGCGATGAACGCTACCTGGCGCAAATGCAGCGGCTCGCTAACGGCATTGGCTTTATGCAAAAGCCGGAAACCGGCGGTTTCAACCACGTCCTGCATGCAGCCGATCTGTCGTTGAAGGCAGAACACCGCATCATTTACTACGATGGTGAAGCGGCTTTCTCACTGATGCGTCTGTACGGCCTGACGAAAGATCCGCGCTGGCTGGCCATCGTTGAACGCGCCATGGATCACTTTATTGCGCAGAAGCACTGGCAGGCTCACGACCACTGGCTAAGCTACTGTGTTAACGAGCTAACGCTGTACCGTCCGCTTGAACGCTACTACCAGTTTGGCCTGGACAACGTTCGCGACCACCTGGATTTTGTTCTCCACCGGGTCACTACCTACCCGACGCTGCTGGAGCTCATGATGGCAGCATCGCGTATGCTGGAACGCCTTGCCGATTCTGAACATCGGCATCTGCTGGACGGATTCGATATGGCGCAATTCAATCTGGCGCTGGAGACCCGAGCACGCTATCTCGCAAACGGATTTTTCTGGCCGGAGCTGGCAATGTTCTTCAAAAATCCACCGCGCATCACGGGCAGCTTTTTTATCCGTCACCACAGCTTCCGGGTACGCATTGATGACGTCGAGCATTACCTTTCCGGCTATGTCGCTTACCGAAAACACTGGCGTCATCAGCATGGCTACATGGCATAATCCCTTGATAATGAGCGTTTCATAAATGAAGCGCCTGCGGGATTGCGCGCGCGCGTTAGCCTGGAAACGATGGCTACCGTTGTTTTTGGCACTGCTACTGATTCCGCCGGATTTGGGCGCGGGCTGGGACTTTAATACCATCAATACGCGCACCCAGCGTCTTTATGGCCCAGCCTCAACCACCGCGCAGCGTAATATTGACGACTGGGAGTTATTGCTTAAAAAACCTGCAACAGGCAATATTCAGGCCACCCTGAATCGTGTAAACCAATTCTTCAATTCACGAATTCGCTTTGTGGATGATATGACGGTATGGGGACAAGAGGATTATTGGGCCACGCCGGTTGAAGCATTGCGTAAAGGTGCAGGCGATTGCGAAGATTACGCGCTGGCGAAATATTTTACCCTACGTGAATTAGGTGTTCCGGCCAGCCAACTGCGAATTACCTACGTTAAAGCATTACAATTAAATCAGGCACATATGGTGGTGACATGGTATTCGACCCCGGACGCAATTCCGCTGGTTCTCGATAATCTCAAACCCGCCATATTACCCGCCACCGCACGCAGCGATCTGCTCCCCGTTTATTCTTTTAACGGTGAAGGTTTGTGGATCCCACAAGCCAGCGGCAGCAAACGCGTTGGCGACAGTAAAAGACTCTCTCGTTGGCAGGATCTTCTCACCAGGATGCGTGCAGAAGGGTTTGTAATTAATGAATAGGAAGCGGTCATGTCCCTTTATAAACAGCTACTGATTGGCATCTGTCTGTTTACGCTGACGATCTTCTGCGGCAATTTTTTCGCGACGCTGGAAAGCTCGCGCGAACAATATCATAACCAACTGGGCGCACATGCTCAGGACGCCGCCACGGCTCTCGGTCTCTCGCTGACCGCGCATATTGACGATCCGGTGATGACGGAACTGATGGTGAATTCCATCTTCGATAGCGGCTACTTCTATCGAATTAAGGTTATTGATATTAAAACCGGAAAACCCATTATCGAGCGGCAAAATATTCCGCCAAGCGCCAACGTGCCGGACTGGTTTGTACGTATGGTGCACCTGAATCCAGGCCAGGGAGAAGCCGTCGTCATGCGCGGCTGGACCCAGGCAGCCCGAGTCGAAGTGATTAGCCATCCTATGTTCGCTCTGGCGCGCCTGTGGGGTAGCCTGGTCGCCAGCTTCCTCTGGCTCACCGGCTGTAGCGCACTGTGTATTCTTGGCGCGATGGTTATGCTGCGCCATCGTCTGCGCCCGCTGAACTATATCGTCGAACAGGCAATGGCCATCAGCCGCCGTGAATTCCTGAGCCTACCCGCGTTGCCTAAAACCCCGGAATTACGCCGGGTCGTTGAAGCCACCAACATGATGGTCACTCAGCTTAAAGCGCTGTTTAGCGAGCAGGCGAAACGTACCGAAAGCCTGCGTCAGGAAGCCTACAATGACAGCCTGACCGGCCTGAATAACCGCCGGGCATTCGATATTAAATTCCAGACCCGACTGAGCGATGAAGACCATGCGGACGGCAACCTGATTTTATTGCGCGTGCAGGATCTCATGGGTCTCAACCAGCGTCTTGGCGGCGCGAGCACCGATAAACTCTTAACTGCCGTCGCCGAAATTCTTAACGAGCTGCAGCAACGCTTCTTCCCGACGGAAGGATTCGTCGCCCGCGTCCGCGGCGGCGAATTTGCCATTATCACCACCCCCGTGCTGCCCAAAGAGATGGAGAACTTCGCCAGCTCTCTCAGCACCCAATTGAAGGCGCTTTATGAAACGGGTCTGAGCGATGTTAGCCCGGTCGCCCATTTTGCCGAAGTAGCGTTCCACTACGGCGACACTCCGCAAAACCTGCTGCGTCAGGCAGATCAGATTCTGGTTGCGGCGGAAGCGGATATGCGGACCTTCGTCGATCCTGCAGCGGCACAACAGCAAGCGCCGGATGAAGATCACCACCACTGGCACCAACGGCTGACCGCTATTCTGGATAAAGAAGCGTTCGAGCTTTACTTCCAGCCAGTGTACGAATGCAACACAAAACATGTTGTTTTACATAGAAAAATACTGGCCCGTATTAAAACCGATGAAGGTGAAATCATCCCTGCGGGCCGCTTCATTCCCTGGGTTCGCCGCCTGGCGCTGGGGCTTCGCATGGACGTCGTGATGCTTAAACAGACGCTCCGCGCCATGGAAAACACCACCCACGCCTTTGCCCTCAGCATCAGCGGTGAGAGCGTGGCCGACGACGAAAGTCTGAATGCCCTGCTTCAGCCGTTAAAAGCCGCGCGACACCTGACCTCGCGGTTGACGCTCGAACTGGACGAGAACGAACTCCCCGATCCGGAACGCGTTAGCGTACTGGTGAAAAAATTGCAGGAGCTCGGCTGCGGTCTCGGGATCCAGCATTTCGGCGGTCGCTTCCACCTGATTGGCAACCTGCCGCAATGGGGGCTTGCCTGGATTAAAGTTGACGGTGGATATATTCACCACATCAATGAAGAAGAAGACAAAAAACTCTTTATCGAAGCCATCTACTGGGCTACACGGCAAATCAATTTGCCACTCATCGCCGAGCGCGTTGAGACGGAAGGTGAACTGGCAGTACTGGAGAAAATAGGCCTGTATGGCGCGATGGGGCGTTATTTTAGCGACGCCAGCACACTACAATAAATCTCAGGAGAGCAGCCATGCACTTTATCGAACGTGATGCAGAAGGACGAATTGTCCGGATTGAAATTGTAGAATTCAACGGTATGACTGAGCGGAGTGAAGAGCCTACTGCGGAAATCACCGAGTGGCTAAAAGTAAATAGTCTTCGCACCGCAACAATACAACAGTTGCAACAAAGCGATCTCAATATGGTCCGTGTTCTGGAAGACCTTATTGAGGTTTTGATGAGTAAGGGAATTATCAGCATCACCGATCTCCCTCCTGCCGCACAAAACAAACTGCTCAACCGTGCTCAGGCCCGCCAGACCTTGAGCGGGCTGGAAGGACTCATCGGCGATGAAGATGAGAGACTGATATAAAATGCTATCGCTTACAATATTTCAGGTGCATGACTTATTGCCTGGAATATTGTTAGCCAACTAATAATTGATTAAAATTTGTCCTTGCCCTACCAACTTTTTACAAGACAACTCCATTAAACCAACATTAAAATCAAAGATTATTTTTCCCATACCTAATAGTCTCGAATTAGATTCGGACTTATTGTTTATTACATATGCATGATAGCGGTGTAAATATAAGTAAAATCAATATTTTTACCTGAAAAATAGAGTGTTAATCCAAAATATGCGCAGTATTTAATTGTTTTTTTTTCAGCGGCAAGGATAAGCCCGCAAAATGAAGGGGAGTGCCATATGAACGGTGTAGCCGGAACAATAAAAGCAATCATTGGCCAGGTCTTCGCTATCTCACCCGACGGAAGCAAACGCCTATTGGTTGAAGGCGATAGAATTCTGTCCGGAGAGCAAGTTGAAACAGCTGCCAACGGCGCCGTCACCATTACCCTTCCCGATGGAAAAACGCTCGATCTTGGGCGTGATAGCCATTGGGAAGGTGGACATAGCCTCTCCTCCACTCAGACGCAAACCGATCAAACGGATATTGCGGCCATCCAGCAAGCCATTGCTGATGGTCAGGATCCAACCCAAATTCTCGAAGCCACCGCAGCAGGCCCACAAACCACAACAGGCAGTGGCGAACCTGGCGCCGGTGGTGCCCACTCGCACGTAATGCTTGATTTGACCGGCGAAATTATCGATCCCACCGCCGGATACCCAACCGAAGGCCTCGACTTCCCGGACACACCGATAATAGAAGAACTCACCATTCTCGACAGAACCAACGGCGTGAATACAGGTGATGATTCTGATGCGGACGCGGATTCTGATGCAGACGCCGATGCAGATGCCGACGCTGATGCGGACGCCGATTCCGACGCTGATGCCGACGCTGATGCCGACGCAGATGCAGATGCGGATGCCGATGCAGATGCCGATTCCGATGCGGACGCAGATTCTGATGCAGACGCCGATGCAGATGCAGATGCGGACGCAGATTCTGATGCGGATGCAGACGCTGATGCGGATGCAGATGCCGATTCCGATGCAGACGCTGATGCGGATGCAGACGCTGATTCTGATGCAGACGCCGATGCAGATGCGGACGCCGATTCTGATGCAGATGCCGATGCTGATGCAGACGCTGATGCGGATGCCGACTCAGATGCCGATGCGGACGCTGATGCGGACGCCGATGCTGATTCCGATGCTGATGCGGACGCAGATGCAGATGCAGATGCAGATTCCGACGCCGACGCCGACTCAGATGCAGACGCGGATGCAGACGCCGATGCAGACGCCGATGCGGACGCCGATGCCGATTCTGATGCGGATGCCGACGCAGATGCCGACTCAGATGCCGATGCGGACGCAGATGCAGACGCGGACGCCGACTCAGATGCCGACTCAGATGCTGATGCAGACGCTGATGCAGATGCAGACGCTGATGCCGATGCAGATGCCGACGCGGACGCTGATGCAGATGCCGACTCAGATGCTGATGCAGATGCAGATGCAGACGCTGATGCAGACGCCGATGCAGACGCTGATGCGGATGCTGATGCCGATTCCGATTCCGATGCGGACGCCGACGCCGATTCCGACGCAGACGCCGATGCAGATTCCGATGCAGATTCCGATGCAGATTCCGATGCAGATTCCGATGCGGATGCCGATGCGGACGCTGATGCAGACGCCGACTCAGATGCAGACGCCGATGCGGACGCAGATTCTGATGCAGACGCTGATGCCGATGCTGATGCCGATGCAGATGCCGATGCCGATGCGGATTCTGATGCCGATGCAGATGCGGATGCAGATTCCGATGCAGACGCGGATGCAGATGCAGATGCAGATGCAGATGCAGATGCGGACGCCGATTCCGACGCTGATGCAGATGCAGACGCAGACGCTGATGCCGATGCAGATGCCGATGCGGACGCTGATGCGGACGCTGATGCAGATGCCGACTCAGATGCTGATGCAGACGCTGATGCCGATGCAGATGCCGACGCGGATGCCGACTCAGATGCCGATGCGGACGCTGATGCAGACTCGGACGCTGATGCGGATGCCGATGCGGACGCAGACGCGGATGCCGACGCGGATGCGGATGCAGACTCGGACGCTGATGCGGATGCCGATGCCGATGCCGACGCGGATGCAGATTCCGATGCGGACGCCGATGCCGATGCGGATGCCGATGCCGACGCGGATGCGGATGCCGACTCAGATGCCGACGCGGATGCAGATTCCGATGCGGACGCCGATGCCGATGCGGATGCCGATGCCGATGCCGATGCCGATGCCGATGCCGATGCCGACGCGGATGCAGATTCCGATGCGGACGCCGATGCGGATGCAGATTCCGATGCGGATGCCGACGCCGATGCGGATGCCGACTCAGATGCCGACGCGGATGCGGATGCTGATGCAGATTCCGACGCTGACGCCGATGCGGATGCCGATGCAGATGCGGATGCCGATGCAGATGCGGATGCCGATTCCGACGCTGATGCGGACTCCGACGCGGATGCCGATGCAGACGCCGATGCGGATGCAGACGCTGATGCCGATGCAGATGCGGACGCCGACGCGGATGCCGACGCTGACGCTGACGCGGATGCCGATGCCGATGCGGATGCCGATGCGGATGCAGATTCCGATGCGGACGCCGACTCAGATGCAGATGCCGATGCAGATGCGGACGCCGATGCAGACGCGGATGCCGATGCAGATGCGGATGCCGATGCAGATGCCGACGCGGATGCAGATGCCGATGCAGATGCAGACGCTGATGCGGATGCCGACTCAGATGCCGATGCGGATGCGGACGCTGATGCCGACTCCGATTCCGACTCCGATTCCGACGTCTCTCTCGACGCCAAATTTGATATTTCGGGTGGTTCGAAGATTACCCACGTCAATGGCGGGAGTTCAGATCCTAACGGCTTTGATGTCGATGGTAGCGGCAAGATTATTTCGGTGGGCGAGAACGTCGTGCTCTGGGTTTCTAAGGGCGATGTTGGAAAATACGTTTCCAGTGATATTCCAGAAAAAAATATCCATGTTTATGATCAAGGCAATGCCAACGGTACCCCAGGTAAATCTGATGTCTTCGTACTGCACGACAGCAGTACCTATACACAGGGCGACAACACGCAGCATGGGATGAATGCGGTCAACGGGAACCGGGAATCCAGTACCAGCAATGCGCACGATTATATCTTTGTCGCGGGCTCCTCAAGCTGGAATTCGAGTTATGGCTCAGCCAACGTCAATAACAGCATCAACTATTTCGAGAGTATTAACGTCACCATCGGGGGCAAAACCTATCAAGGTAACAACCGACTGACGGATGTTATCTCGGGAGATGGTAAAGAAGGGCTGGATCCAGGTCATTCAGATACCAAAACGACATGGCAGTACGACCTGAATATCGATGCCGACCTCAATGGTGGCGCTGATGGCGACCATATTAAGTCAATCACGCTGAACGGATTGCCGGTAGGATCTACCGTGAGCTATCTGGACGCCAACGGTCATCCTGTCGTGGGTTCGGTTGACGGCGCTGGCAGCATCACTATCGATGTGGGCAACAATACCAATCTCGATATGGGTCTGACCATCACCTCTCCGACTGAAATCACCAACAAGGGATCGGTCAACGTCGATATCACGGTCGAAGTGGACGGGACTGAACATCCGTCCGGAGAAATCGTTGACGACGACCAAACGCACCACATCCCAATCACCGGGGGTGAAGACGTGCATACCGACAGCGAGATGATTAATACGCTGGAATTCGTGCACGATGCGCAGCACGTTTCCGAAGATCATACGGATACGGCAAACTCCGTCGATCATCAGGAAGATAGCAGCTCAACGGACCTGACGGACAAGAGTGCTCACGACAGCAATGCCGCGGATGCGAATGTGACCGACCAGACCGAGGACCACGGTTTAACCGATCAGGCAGATCAGGCAGATCAGGCAGATCAGGCAGAAGATACCGGTTCTACCGCTCTTGTCGACGATGATGCATCGACAAATAGCGATAGCGCCAGCATGCTGGTTGATCACGATAACCTCGACCTGAGCGCAGTGGGGAGCGATACCGCCCAGCTATCCACTGTGGAAACAGGGCCGGAAAGTTCGCTAAATCTCCTGCTCGATGACATTGACACTCACCTCACCGAGGCCGATAGCGCCCAGAGCGTGGAACCGCAAGAAGAGACATCGGTGGCGACAGCAACCGCAGAACCTGAGCAGGAGAACACTCTCGATCTGAGCGACATCATCCATGATGACGACGCCAAGGATCTCAGTTCGCTGATTCAGGTGCCTGATGCGACAGAGGATAACGGGACGGCAGGACATGTTCAGGATGTACCTGCGGAAGGCTCAGATGCGCAAGGTAGTGAAACCTGGGCCGCACCGGATACCGCAGAGCTGGATCATTTAATTGCACAACCGGATACGGACTCTTAAAACCCATGGGGCCGGTGAAAACCGCCCCCTTTTTCTCCGGGATGATTATCAACTCGTAAGTTATTATGCATTGATAATACGGTGGTAGCGCTTATGCGCAGCACCAATAAAAACCAAATACGGGCACAACACGGGATACAGAACGGCTGCATCACAACCATCATACGGTGATCAAAAAACCACCATTATTAGTCATGATGGAGCAATAGTTCTAAGTGATATTATGAGCCATATCCTGGGTACGGTTGTTGTCCCCGTGAAAAACAGCGCTATTTTTTCTTTTTTGTCTGAAGACATTGCCTCTGGCGGATTGGGCCACTAGTCAGGGAAATGAACGTAAGGAAAGGACGACATGATGAATAAACATATTCGGGTATTAACGGGGATCTCTTTGCCGCTGCTGTTCGCTAATACCGTTAGCGCAGCCTCACTGGAACAGGCAGTCAAAGACAGTTTGCTGTGGCACCCGCAGGTCAGCGCCTCGGTGAACAGCCGGTATTCCGCCGACCAGGATCTACGCGCGGCAAAAGGCGGATATCTGCCATCATTAGATCTGTCCGCCGGTACCGGCTGGGAACAGACCGATAACGCCAGCACGCGCGCTGCCGACGACCACCGACGTAACCTGCACCGCAGCGAGTCCAGCATCAATCTGCGTCAGAACGTGTTTAACGGTTTTGCCACCACCAGTGAAGTCGCCCGCCAAACGGCGACCGTCAACTCTCGCGCCTACTCGGTGATGAACACCAGCGAAGTCACGGCGCTAACGGCAATCCAGAGCTATCTTGACGTACTGATGCGCCAGCGCATGGTGAAACTGGCCCAGGATAACCTGAAGAACCACGAACGTATTTTTGATCAGATCCGTCTGCGCACCGAACAGGGTGTAGGGCGTACGGCCGACGATGAACAAGCGCAGGCGCGTCTGGCGCAGGCGAAAAACAACCTGCTGACCGAGCAAACCAATCTCGAAGACGCCCAGGCTAACTACTACAGCGTGGTGGGCAAAGAGGCCGATGGGCTCTCCATGCCAATGACCACCAAAATTCCGGCAACTCAAGCGGAAGCGCGTAAGCAAATGCTGGACAACAGCCCGCTGCTGAAACAAGCAGACTCGGATGTCGACGCGACACGCCAACAGTATGAAGCAGCAAAATCTCGTTTCTACCCAAGCGTGGACGTCGATGTTGGCCGTCGTATGGATAATAATACGGACGGAACCCGCGGCCACGACCAGGAGTGGCAGGCGATGGTCAGAATGAACTACAACCTATTCAACGGCGGTAGCGATCAGGCGCAACTGTCATCTTACGCGTATAAAATGCAGGAAGCCCAGGACGTCAAACGCAACGCGCTGCGTCAGCTGGATGAAGAGCTACGTCTGTCCTGGAACGCCTGGCAGAACGCAAAACAGCAGGTGCCGATTGCTAAAGACTATGCCGACCGCAGCGCCGTGGTGCGTACCGCCTATCAGGAGCAGTTCAGCATCGGTGAACGTAGTCTTCTGGATATGCTGGACAGCGAAAATGAAGTGTTCGACGCCCAGCGTCGTTACGTGCAGATGCAGTTTACGGAGATGTTTACCACCTACCGTATCAACGCACGAATTGGCGATCTGTTAAAGCAGCTTAATATTCAGGCACCGTCGGCAGCACAACCGGTAGAGGTGCAACAAACCGCGCACTCTAACTTACCTGAACTGAAGTAACAGATTTTGGGCCTGTGGGTTATCTCAGCGTAAGGTGAGATAACCCTTTATATTCTTTAGCCTATGCGATTTTTTCGCTGGTATATAAGGTCTGACTATGGCGTCTTATACTGACCCACTTGAGCAAACCACCTCCGCAGCTGATGAGACCATCAGGCACGATCCACGTCAAAACCATGACGACCCCCTGCTCGACTCGCTGTTGATCGTCTGCAAACTGCATAACATTATCACCAGCCGTAATGTCTTAACCGCTGGTCTGCCTTTGCAGGAAAACCAGTTAACGCTCAGCGCATTTCCGCGCGCAGCGCAGCGCGCTGGCCTGAAAGCACGAGTGCTTCTGCGGCCGCTGGAAAAAATATCCCCACTGTCGCTGCCCGCAATAGTGCTGCTGAAAAACGATCAGGCGGCGGTGTTGATTGGCTGGGATGACCAGCAGCGTGCCCGTCTGCTGCCTACCGAAACGGAAGGCGGGGAAATTCTGCTGGAACGTGAAGCGCTGGCGGAAAACTACAGCGGCAAAACTATTTTCATTCAGCCGGGACACGAATTCGACAACCAGCCCACGGCCACCATTCCACAAACCAAATCCTGGTTTAAAGACACTTTAAAGCTGTCGAAGTATCTCTACCTCGATTCCATCGTCGCCAGCTTTATCATTAACATTATCGCTATCGCCACGCCGCTGTTCGTCATGAACGTCTACGACCGCGTGGTACCAAACCAGGCCACCGCCACCCTGTGGGTGCTGGCCATCGGTATTTCTATCGCCTTTGTTTTCGACCTTATTTTGAAAATATTGCGCGGAATCTGCCTCGATATAGCGGGTAAGAAAACCGATCTGATTGTTTCCGCTGCACTATTTGAACGCGTGCTTGGCATGAAAATGAAGCTACGGCCAAACCGTGTCGGTGGCTTCACGCAGCAATTTCAGGAATACCAGTCAATCAGGGACTTTCTCTCCTCGTTGACGCTGACCATGTTGATCGACTTTCCGTTCACTTTGCTGGTGCTATTAGTTATTGCCATTGTGGGTGGGCCGCTCGCATTCATTCCAGTGCTATGTTACCCCATTGCACTCCTTGCTAACTGGCTCATCCAGAAACCTTTGCAAGCTCAAATACAGAAAACCTATAGCCTATCTACAGAGAAGCAGGCGATGCTGGTTGAAACGCTCACGGGCCTTGATGCAATTAAGGTTAATAATGCACAAAGCGAACGCCAGTATCAGTGGGAACAGATAATCAGCCAGCTCAGCAAACTGGAATTACGGGTAAAGTCTCTTTCTTATATGGCTGTCAACTTTACCGCGTGGATCCAGAAAATTGCGGGCGTAGCGATGATTATCGTAGGTGTTTACAGCATCATTGGCGGCAATCTCAGCATGGGTGGGCTTATCGCCTGCTACCTGCTGAACCGGCGTGCGATGATGCCAATTGGCCAACTTTGCGGCCTTATCACCCGTTACCAGCGCGCGAAAATGACCAAAGCTACCATCGACCGGATGATGGATCTGGAACAGGAAGTGCAGGATGGTGAGGTTCCGCTAAAACGCGAGACGCTCTCCGGGGCCATTGAATTCCGCGATGTCTCCTTCCGCTATCCGCAAAACCAGTATCTGTCGCTGAACGGTATTTCACTCAAAATTGAGCCGGGTGAAAAAGTGGGGATCATTGGCCGTAGCGGCTCCGGAAAAAGTTCTCTGGCGAAATTGCTGGTCGGTTTTTACCAGCCTGAGGGTGGGACAATCCTGATAGATGGCATTGATGCTCGCCAGCTCGACGTCAACGACGTGCGCCATAATATTGGCTATGCGCCGCAGGACATTCACCTATTCAGCGGCACGCTGCGCGAGAACCTGCTCAGCGGCGCCAGCTACGTCGATGATGAAACGATGATCCGCGCAGCAACGGTGGCCGGCGTACATGAGTTCGCCCGGCGTCATCCTTCCGGCTACAACATGCAGGTTGGCGAGCGCGGGATGAGCCTTTCCGGCGGTCAACGACAGGCCGTGGCTCTTGCCCGCGCGCTGCTGCTTGACCCACCGGTACTGCTGATGGACGAGCCAACCAGTTCCATGGATAACACCAGCGAAGACTTGATTAAGAAGGCGCTAACGCCAATGGTGAGCAATAAAACGCTGCTGCTGGTGACGCACCGCGCCTCCCTGTTGTCGCTGGTTGACCGTCTGATAATCCTCGATAACGGTAAAATCATTGCTGATGGTCCGAAAGAAAGCGTCATGACGGCACTGAAAAAAGGACAAATTCATGCGCAACGCTAAACTCAACGGCCTGCTGAAGTGGCTCTTTGGCGACAAAAATGGCGCAACGATAACCACCAACGAAGTCAACAAAGCCCTGCTGGACGATTCGCCACGCGTGGTGCGCATCACCCTGTGGGCGATTCTTGGCTTCTTTATCATCATGATTACCTGGGCTTCTTTAGCAGAAATCGACGAAGTGACGCGCGGCGAAGGTAAAGCCATACCTTCCTCGCGGCTGCAAAAAATCCAGAACCTCGAGGGCGGTATCGTCGCCGAGGTGTTTGTGCATGAAGGGGAAGTGGTGAAAGCAGGCGCTCCGCTGTTGCGTCTGGATGATACCCGCTTTCGTTCCAACGCCGGGGAATCCGAAGCGGACCGCTATGCATTGGAAGCTCGTGTTCAGCGGCTGACCGCACAGCTGGCCGATAAAGAAACCCTGACGCTGTCGCCGGATATCGTCGAGAAAGCGCCGGATATTGCCAACGGCGAAATGGAGCTGTTTACCAGCGTTAACAAGCGTATTCAGAGCGAACTGTCAGGGCTTGACGAACAACTGGTGCAGAAGAAACAGGAGCTGCTGGACTATCAGGCGAAGGCCGAACAGTACCGCCGTAGTCTGGGGCTGCTGCAGCAAGAAATCGGCATGTCTGAGCCGCTGGTCGCCAAGGGCGCCATCTCGCGCGTTGAGGTGCTGCGTCTGCGCCGCTCTGAGGTGGAAACGCGTGGGCAACTGGAATCGGTCACCCTGGCGGTACCAAGAGCACAGGCGGCGATTAAGGAGATTGAGAGCAAGGTGGGTGAGACGCGCGGGCGCTACCGCAGCGAGGCGTTATCCCAGTTGAACGAAGCGCGTACCGATCTCAGTAAAATCGAAGCCACCGGGAAAGCCATCGATGACCGGGTGAATCGTACGCTGGTCACTTCGCCAGTGCGCGGCATCGTCCAGCAGCTGATGGTGAACACCATCGGCGGCGTGATTCAGCCAGGTAACGATCTGGTGGAAATCGTGCCGCTGGACGACACGCTGTTGATTGAAGCAAAAATTCGGCCACAGGATATCGCCTTCCTGCGCCCAGGCCAGGAAGCTATCGTTAAGTTCACCGCTTACGATTACACCATCTACGGCGGGATGAAAGGCAAGCTGGAGCAGATAAGCCCGGATACGGTGACGGATAAAGATGGCAAAAGTTTCTACGTTATCCGTCTGCGCACCGATAAAAACCATCTTGGCAGCGATGAAAAACCGCTGATTATTATTCCGGGGATGGTGGCATCAGTGGACATTATTACCGGCAAGAAAACCATTCTGGCCTATTTGCTCAAGCCGATTCTACGAGCAAAAGCGGAAGCCTTCCGCGAACGCTAAATACAAAAAACCCGGCTTCGCGCCGGGTTTTTCTTCACTACTCGTTAATCTTTGGATGCTGCATCACCAGCTGCGTGCGTTTCTCCTGCAGCGCGGCAATCTCCGCATCGATATCTTCAATCTTGTGTTCGATGTGGTCGTGATGCTCCTGCAGGATCTCTTTCGCTTCCGCGATATCCGATGCCGCAGGCGTGGCGCCTTTCAGCGGACGGTTGGCGGTCTCTTTCATCATTACGCCGGTAATCAAACCAATCACCGCCACCACCATCAGATAATAAGCGGGCATCATCAGGTCCTGAGTCGACTCCACCAGCCAGGCAGCCAGCGTCGGCGTCAGACCGGCAATCAGCACCGAGATGTTAAAGGCGCTCGCCAGCGCGCTGTAGCGGATATGCGTCGGGAACATCGCCGGTAACGATGATGCCATCACCCCGGTGAAGCAGTTGAGGATCACCGCCAGCAGCAGCAGGCCGGAGAAAATCAGGCCAATCGAGTTACTGTTAATCAGCACGAAGGCCGGAATAGAGAACACCAGCAGCGCGATACTTCCCACCACCACAAACGGACGACGACCAAAACGGTCGCTCAGCAGCCCCATCACCGGCTGAACAAACAGCATACCAATCATAATGGCGATGATAATCAGCACGCCGTGATCTTCCGAGTAGTGCAGGTTATGCGACAGGTAGCTCGGCATGTAGGTCAACAGCATGTAATAGGTGACGTTGGTAGAAATAACCAGACCAATACAGGCCAGCAGGCTGCGCCAGTGCTTGGTCGCAATCTCTTTAAACGATACTTTTGGCCCTTCCTGCAGACCCTGACGATCGCCCTGTTCGAGCTTTTCAACGTGTTGCTGGAACGCCGGCGTCTCTTCCAGCGCGTGGCGCAGGTAAAGACCGATAATCCCTAGTGGCAGCGCGACGAAGAACGGAATACGCCAGCCCCACTCTAGGAAGTTTGCCTCACCTACGGCGGTGGACAGCAGAACCACCAGCCCGGCGCCCATCACGAATCCAGCAATCGAGCCAAAGTCCAGCCAGCTGCCCATAAAGCCACGCTTACGGTCTGGCGAGTATTCGGCAACAAAGATAGATGCCCCGGTATATTCCCCACCGACCGAGAAGCCCTGCGCCATTTTACACAGCAGCAGCAGGATCGGTGCCCAGATACCAATCGACTCGTACGATGGGATAAGACCAATACAGAAGGTACTGAGCGACATAATGATGATGGTCATAGAAAGAATCTTCTGTCGACCGTATTTATCCCCGAGCATCCCGAAGAACAGACCGCCAAGCGGACGAATCAGGAAGGGAACGGAGAATGTCCCTAGAGCGGCAATCATCTGTACGCTGGGATCGGCATCCGGGAAGAACACTTTACCTAACGCATAAGCAACGAAGCCGTAGACACCAAAATCAAACCACTCCATTGCGTTGCCCAAAGATGCTGCGGTAATCGCCTTGCGCAATTTACCATCGTCGATGATGGTGACGTCACGTAACGTGATCGGTTTTACTTTTTTCCTTCTAAGCATGGTTTTCCTCGTTCAATTTCGCCTTGAACGCACACCCAGTGGCGGCAAACAGCATTGTGTTTGCGAGGGTGCGTAAAGGGAACCGTGGAGATTCTGGTTCCGTTTATCCAAGCGTAGCAGGTTTGCATGTCTTCGCTGGAGGATGTTTCTCCAGACAATCAAACCTGTTGAGCCTGATGGCGAGTTAGTTAAAAAGGTACCCCTCGAAAAGTGATCGGCTGAGGGCTAATCCTTTTTACCCTAACAGCGATTAATATTGTGATCAACTTAACAAAACATCTCATCCTGTTCCTACCGTGTAATATTTCCCTGACATTTGCAGGCCAATTTCGCATTTTCCCCCGCCCCACCTCATCGCCTAACACCTCCATTTCCCCTCCATTTAAAACAAGATTTATTTCAAAATAATTCACAATATCTTCACAGCTTTTTTATTTCTCATCAGATTCCTGATTTCACTTATGAAATATGTGATCCATATAACTAAAACGCTGTTTTATTTTCATTGAATCAATATTCCAGTAAATGCATTATAGCGTCCGAAAACGCGTTATAGATGCCAGAAAACGCCGCCCACTCGGGTGATGACTGACATAAAGACACCAGATGATATCAGCCTAACAATCTGAAATTATTATACTTAACCTCTTCTGTCACCGTGCGGTGATACGAAGCGAGGATGCCACATGAAAATTAAAGCAACAATGGAACGAATCCCTGGCGGGATGATGCTTATCCCGTTACTGTTAGGCGCAGTGTTAAATACATTTGCTCCTACCACTGGCGAGTATTTTGGTTCTTTCACCAAAGGGATGATTGGCGGAACAGTACCTATTCTGGCGGTCTGGTTCTTCTGTATTGGGGCATCGATTGATTTACGCGCCACCGGCACGGTATTACGTAAGTCCGGCACGCTGGTGTTGACGAAAATCGCCGTCGCCTGGGTCGTGGCAATGATTGCCGCAACATTTATTCCTGATACCGGAATTCAGACCGGATTCTTCGCCGGTCTGTCGGTTCTGGCTATCGTGTCCGCGATGGATATGACCAACGGCGGTCTGTACGCCAGCCTGATGAATCAGTACGGTACCAAAGAAGAATCTGGCGCATTCGTGCTGATGTCCCTGGAATCCGGCCCGCTGATGACTATGGTTATCCTCGGTTCCGCAGGTCTGGCTTCCTTTGAGCCGCACCACTTTATCGGCGCCGTCCTGCCATTCCTGATTGGTTTTGCGCTCGGTAACCTTGACCACGATCTGCGTTCGTTCTTCAGTAAAGCAACGCCGGTTCTGATTCCGTTCTTCGGCTTTGCGCTGGGTAACACTATCAACCTGAACGTCATCCTCGACACCGGTCTGCTGGGTATCGTTCTGGGCGTTGCGGTTATCGTCATCACCGGTATTCCGCTGATTATTGCCGACCGCGTGATTGGTGGTGGTAACGGAACCGCAGGTGTCGCTGCCTCTTCCGCCGCCGGTGCCGCCGTCGCCAACCCGGTTATCATTGCGCAGATTAACCCGTCGTTTGCTCCGGTTGCCGCTTCTGCCACCGCGTTGGTTGCCGCAAGCGTCATCGTTACCGCGATTCTGGTACCGATAATTACCGCGCTGTATGCCAAACGTTACGGGGCACCAAAGCCCGCTGAAACCGAAGCGCAAGCTGTCTCACAGGCCACTCACCACTAATCCTTTCCCCCCCTCGCCCGAGGGGGGTTTACGTTTTGCCTCCCCCCTTTCTTCCTCCCTCGTCTGGGATAACACCGACAAATGCAGGGTTTTGTTGTATCATTAAGGCCATTTTCGGCGTTTTGCCGTTTTACAGGCCCTTGCCTTTCGCACTGCACTTTTGAGGATATCTCCCATGTCATTACCCCATTGCCCACAATGCAATTCCGAATACACCTATGAAGACAACGGCATGTTCATCTGCCCGGAATGCGCGCACGAGTGGAACGATGCTGAACCTGCGCACGACAGCGACGAACTGATCGTCAAAGATGCCAACGGCAACCTGCTGGTCGACGGTGACAGCGTTACCGTAGTTAAAGATCTGAAGGTGAAAGGCAGTTCTTCGATGCTGAAAATTGGCACCAAAGTGAAGAACATCCGCCTGGTGGAAGGCGACCATAACATCGATTGTAAAATCGACGGCTTTGGCCAGATGAAGCTGAAATCCGAGTTCGTGAAAAAGAACTGATTTTAGCCGTAAGCATTACCGGATGGCGCTTAGCTTATCGGCCTACATGATACGCAATCACCTGTAGGCTGGATAAGATGCGAAGCATCGCCATCCGGCAATCCCCCCCGCCACGCTTCGCTCCCTGAACCGACACGCACTACACTTACTGGGCTATCCTTACCTGAGGTAACGATCATGCCATTAAGTCCCTATCTCGCTTTTTCCGGCAACTGCGCCGATGCTATCGCCTATTACCAACAGGCACTGGGTGCGGAGCTACGCTACAAAATCAGCTTCGGCGAAATGCCGCCCTCTTCCATGGATGACGAAGGTGGTTGCCCGTCCGGCCTCCAGTTTCCCGACAGCGCTATCGCCCACGCCAACGTCCACATTGCGGGCAGCGATATCATGATGAGCGATTCCGTGCCGGCAGATAACCTTCATTACGGCGGCTTTACTCTGGTGCTCGACACCCAGGATGTGAAAGAAGGTAAACGCTGGTTCGACAATCTCGCCGCCAACGGCAAGGTTGAGATGCGCTGGCAGGAGACCTTCTGGGCACACGGATTCGGTCGCGTCATCGACCGATATGGCGTGCCGTGGATGATTAACGTCGTCAAACAGCAGGAGCCAACGCTCTGATCCCACGGGAGGCGCGGCCTCCCGTCCTGTCATCAAATACCCGCCAAGAATTCATCCGACAGCAACCTTTCATTAACTAAAACGTCACATTAATTCGCCACGATGGGGCCACTTTTTTGAAGGGGTTCCAGCATGCAAACGATTATTCGCGTTGAAAAGCTCAACAAGACGTTCAATCAGCATCAGGTGCTTCACGCCATTGACCTGAACGTGCACGCCGGTGAGATGGTCGCTCTGCTTGGGCCATCCGGTTCTGGCAAATCCACCCTCTTACGTCACTTAAGCGGCCTGATTGTCGGCGATAAAACGCCAGACTGTCGCATCGAACTGCTCGGTAAAACCGTCCAGCAGGCGGGCCGTCTGGCGCGTGATATCCGTAAAAGCCGCGCCCATACCGGCTACATCTTCCAGCAATTCAACCTGGTAAATCGCCTGAGCGTGATGGAGAACGTGCTGATTGGCGCGCTCGGCAGCACCCCGTTCTGGCGCACCTGCTTTAGCTGGTTTACCCGCGAGCAAAAGCAGCGCGCATTACAGGCTCTGACCCGCGTCGGTATGGCGCATATGGCCCACCAGCGCGTCTCTACCCTTTCCGGCGGCCAGCAGCAGCGCGTGGCGATTGCCCGGGCGCTGATGCAGCAGGCCAAAGTGATCCTCGCCGATGAACCTATCGCCTCGCTGGATCCTGAATCCGCGCGCATCGTGATGGATACCCTGCGCGACATCAACCAGACCGATGGCATCACCGTGGTGGTGACGCTGCACCAGGTCGACTATGCGCTGCGCTACTGCGAACGCATCGTCGCGCTGCGTCAGGGACACGTGTTCTACGACGGCAGCAGCCAACAGTTTGATAACGAACGTTTTGACCATCTCTACCGCAGCATTAACCGCGTCGAAGAGAACGCGCAGGCTGCCTGACATCCCCACAATGAGGAATGGAAATGAGCTATAAGACGGTTGCCGCGCTGGCCTTTACCAGCATGTTCAGTCTCAGCACCCTGCTCACCCCGGCGCACGCCGAAGAGCAGGAAAAAGCGCTGAACTTCGGCATTATTTCGACGGAATCACAGCAGAACTTAAAGCCACAATGGGAACCGTTCCTGAAGGACATGGAAAAGTCGCTGGGCGTGAAGGTTAACGCCTTCTTTGCACCGGACTATGCCGGAATTATCCAGGGTATGCGCTTTAATAAAGTGGATATCGCCTGGTACGGCAACCTCTCCGCCATGGAAGCGGTGGATCGCGCTAACGGTCAGGTATTCGCCCAGACCGTCGCCGCCGACGGCTCCCCAGGTTACTGGAGCGTGCTGATCGTCAACAAAGACAGCCCAATCAATAACCTCAATGATCTGCTTGCCAAGCGTAAAGAGCTGACCTTCGGCAACGGCGACCCGAACTCCACCTCCGGCTTCCTCGTCCCGGGCTACTACGTCTTCGCCAAGAACAACGCCTCCGCCAGCGACTTCAAGCGCACGGTTAACGCCAGCCATGAAACCAACGCGCTGGCCGTCGCCAACAAACAGGTTGATGTCGCCACCAACAACACCGAAAACCTCGACAAGCTGAAGACCTCCGCGCCGGACAAGCTCAAAGAGCTGAAGGTTATCTGGAAGTCACCGCTGATCCCTGGCGACCCGATTGTGTGGCGTAAGAATCTGTCCGAAACCACCAAGGACAAGGTCTACAGCTTCTTTATGAACTACGGCAAAACGCCAGAAGAAAAGGCCGTGCTGGAACGTCTGGGCTGGGCGCCATTCCGCGCCTCCAGCGACCTGCAGCTGCTGCCAATTCGCCAGCTGACGCTGTTTAAAGAGATGCAGACCGTGAAGGGCAACGGCACGTTGAACGCCGATGAGAAGGCAAGCAAGACGGCTGAGATTCAGTCCCGCCTGAACGACCTTGACCGAACCACCGCCGCGATTGGCGCGATGACCTCGGTGACCAAAGCGGTGCAGTAACCCTTTCCCCCTCTCCCACAGGGAGAGGGGGAATTCAAACGGAGCAAATTATGCAGCAAACCATCACCGTTCCTCCGCCGAAGCGCAGCTGGTTCTCGCTGATTAGCTGGGCCATTTTGCTGGCGGTGCTTGTTGTCTCCTGGAAAGGCGCGGAAATGAACCCGGTGACGCTGTTCACCGACGCCGGTAACATGGCGACCTTCGCTGCCGACTTCTTCCCACCAGACTTCAGCCTATGGCAGGACTATCTCAAAGAGATGGCCGTAACCCTGCAAATCGCCGTCTGGGGCACCGCGCTGGCGGTCGTTCTCTCCATCCCCTTTGGCCTGATGTGCGCTGAAAACCTGGTGCCGTGGTGGATTTACCAACCAATGCGCCGCCTGATGGACGCCTGTCGCGCCATTAACGAAATGGTCTTTGCCATGCTGTTCGTCGTCTCCGTGGGTTTAGGCCCGTTCGCCGGGGTGCTGGCGCTGTTTATTCACACCACCGGGGTGCTTTCTAAACTGCTGTCCGAAGCGGTGGAAGCGATTGAACCCGGCCCGGTAGAAGGCATCCGAGCCACCGGTGCCAACAAAATTGAAGAAATTATCTACGGCGTTCTGCCGCAGGTGATGCCGCTCTTAATCTCCTATTCGCTATACCGTTTTGAGTCTAACGTCCGCTCCGCCACCGTCGTCGGCATGGTTGGCGCAGGCGGTATCGGCGTGACCTTATGGGAAGCGATTCGCGGCTTTCAGTTCCAGCAAACCTGCGCATTGATGGTGTTCATCATCATCACCGTCAGCCTGCTGGATTTCCTCTCTCAGCGTTTGCGTAAGCACTTTATCTGATTAGCGAGGTCTTGATGACTATGCACTTGTCTACACGTCCGACCAGTTATCCTACGCGTTATCAAGAGATTGCCGCTCGCCTGGAACAAGAGCTGCGACAGAACTACCGCTGCGGCGATTACCTTCCCGCGGAGCATCAGCTGGCGGCACGTTTTGAAGTCAACCGCCACACCCTGCGTCGGGCCATCGATCAGTTGGTCGAAAAAGGCTGGGTGCAGCGCCGCCAGGGGATTGGCGTGCTGGTGCTGATGCGCCCGTTCGACTACCCGCTGAACGCCCAGGCGCGCTTTAGCCAGAACCTGCTCGATCAGGGCAGCCATCCCACCAGCGAAAAACTGCTGTCGGTACTGCGCCCGGCTTCCGGGCATATTGCCGACGCGCTGGGTATTGATGAAGGCGACAACGTGATTCACCTGCGCACGCTGCGCCGGGTCAACGGCGTAGCCCTGTGCCTGATTGACCACTATTTTGCCGACCTCAATCTATGGCCAACGCTACAGAGCTTTAGCAGCGGATCGCTGCACGACTTTCTGCGCGAGCAGTCCGGTATCGCGCTCAAGCGGAGCCAGACCCGCATCAGCGCGCGACGGGCGCAGGCCAAAGAGAGCCAGCGGCTGGAAATTCCCAATATGGCGCCCCTGTTGTGCGTGCGCACCCTGAACCACCGTGAAGGCGATGACCAGGTGATGGAGTACTCCGTCAGCCTGACCCGCGCCGACATGATTGAATTTATTATGGAGCACTGAATGGACGCCAATAACGCGACTCGTCAGCACTGGATGTCGGTGCTGTCCCACTGCGACCCCGCCAGCCTCGCGACAAAAATGAGCGCCTTGAATATTACTGCGCAATACGAAGTTATCCGCGCAGCCGAAACTGGACTGGTTCAGCTACAGGGACGCATGGGCGGCACCGGCGAACGCTTTTTTGCCGGGGATGCTACTCTCACCCGCGCCGCCGTGCGCTTGAGCAACGGCACATTAGGCTACAGCTGGATCCTCGGGCGCGACAAACCGCACGCCGAACGCTGCGCGCTGCTTGATGCCCTGCTCCAGCAGCCCGCCCATTATCAAACATTATTAGAAACCCTCATTACCCCGCTGGAAGCCGACCGCACGGCGCGCATTGCCGCACGTCAGGCCGAGATCAACGCCAGCCGGGTCGACTTCTTTACGCTGGTTCGCGGAGATAACGCATGACCCTGGAAACCGCTTTTACCCTTCCCGTGCAGGATGCCCAACACAGTTTTCGTCGCCTGTTAAAAGCGATGAGCGAGCCGGGCGTGATTGTCGCGCTGCATCAGCTCAAGCACGGCTGGCAGCCGCTGAATATTGCTACCACCAGCGCCCTGCTGACGCTGGCCGACAACGATACGCCGGTATGGCTGGCAGGCGCGCTGCATAACGATATCGTCAGCCAGAGCCTGCGTTTTCACACCAACGCACCGTTGGTTGAGCAACCGCAGCAGGCGACTTTTGCGGTGTCGAACGACACCATCAGCCGCGAACAGCTGGATGCGCTGTGTACCGGCAGCGCCATCGCGCCAGAAACCAGCGCCACGCTGATTGTGCAGGTTGCCAGCCTGAGCGGCGGCCGCATGCTACGCCTGACCGGTGCCGGTATTCAGGATGAGCGCATGATCGCCCCGCAGCTGCCGGAGTGCATTCTGCATGAACTGACCGAACGCCCGCACCCGTTCCCGCTCGGCGTGGATCTGATCCTCACCTGCGGCGAGCGCTTGTTAGCGATCCCGCGCACCACCCACGTGGAGGTTTGCTGATGTATGTAGCCGTCAAAGGGGGCGAAAAGGCGATTGAAGCCGCCCACCAGCTCCAGGAAAGCCGACGCCGGGGCGACACCTCGCTACCCGAGCTGAGCGTCGCCCAGATAGAACAACAGCTGAATCTGGCCGTTGACCGGGTGATGACCGAGGGCGGCATTGCCGACCGCGAACTGGCGGCGCTGGCGCTAAAGCAGGCCAGCGGCGATAACATCGAAGCCATTTTTCTGCTGCGTGCCTACCGCACTACGCTGGCGAAGCTGGCGGTCAGCGAGCCGATTGATACCACTAAAATGCGCCTTGAGCGCCGCATCTCCGCCGTCTACAAAGACGTACCCGGCGGGCAGCTTCTCGGCCCCACCTACGACTACACCCACCGCCTGCTGGATTTTACCTTGCTGGCCAACGGCGAAGCCCCGGCGCTGAAAACCGAGGGCATTGAGCCGTCATCAGCGCCGCATGTGTTCAGCCTGCTTGCGAGTCAGGGTCTGGCGAAAGCGGAGCAGGATAACGGCGCAACGCCGGACGATATCACCCGCACGCCGCCGGTTTACCCGTGTTCACGCTCGTCCCGCCTACAGCAGCTAATGCGCGGCGATGAAGGCTATCTGCTGGCGCTGGCCTACTCCACCCAGCGCGGCTACGGGCGTAACCACCCGTTCGCGGGCGAAATCCGCAGCGGCTATGTCGAGATAGAAATTGTGCCCGAAGAGCTGGGTTTTGCGGTGAACGTCGGCGAACTGCTGATGACCGAGTGCGAAATGGTCAACGGTTTCGTCGACCCGGCGGACGAACCGCCGCACTTTACCCGCGGCTACGGTCTGGTATTCGGCATGAGCGAACGTAAAGCCATGGCCATGGCGCTGGTCGACCGCGCCTTGCAGGCACCGGAATATGGCGAACATGCGGTTGGCCCGGCGCAGGATGAAGAGTTCGTCCTCGCCCACGCCGATAACGTCGAGGCTGCCGGTTTCGTCTCACACCTCAAACTCCCTCATTACGTCGATTTCCAGGCCGAACTGGAACTGTTGAAACGCCTGCAACGGGAGCAGAAAAATGGCTAATCTCAGCGGCTATAACTTTGCCTATCTCGATGAACAGACCAAACGCATGATCCGCCGCGCGATCATGAAAGCGGTGGCGATCCCCGGCTATCAGGTGCCGTTCGGCGGCCGTGAAATGCCGATGCCCTACGGCTGGGGGACCGGCGGCATTCAGCTCACCGCCAGCGTGATTGGCGAAGCGGATGTGCTGAAGGTTATCGATCAAGGGGCGGATGACACCACCAACGCCGTGTCGATCCGCCACTTCTTCCAGCGGGTCACCGGAGTGCATACCACCGAGCGCACCGAAGACGCAACGCTCATCCAGACCCGTCACCGGATCCCGGAAACGCCGCTGGTCGAGGATCAGATCCTGATCTTCCAGGTACCGATCCCAGAACCGCTGCGCTTTATCGAGCCGCGCGAAACCGAAACCCGCACCATGCACGCGCTGGAAGAGTACGGCGTGATGCAGGTGAAACTGTATGAAGATATCGCCCGTTTCGGCCATATCGCCACCACCTATGCCTATCCGGTCAAGGTAAACGACCGCTACGTGATGGACCCCTCGCCGATTCCAAAATTCGATAACCCGAAAATGGACATGATGCCCGCGCTGCAGCTGTTTGGCGCCGGGCGTGAAAAACGAATCTACGCCGTGCCGCCGTACACCCGCGTGGAGAGCCTCGATTTCGACGACCATCCGTTCACCGTTCAGCGCTGGGACGAGCCGTGCGCTATCTGCGGTTCAACCCACAGCTATCTCGACGAAGTGGTGCTGGATGATAGCGGCAAACGGATGTTTGTCTGCTCCGATACCGACTACTGCCGCCAACAGAGCGAGGCCAAAAATTCATGAGCCAACCCTTACTTTCCGTTGACCGCCTGACCCATCTGTACGCGCCGGGTAAAGGTTTTAGCAACGTCTCGTTTGATTTATGGCCGGGCGAAGTGCTGGGCATCGTCGGCGAATCCGGCTCCGGAAAAACCACGCTGCTGAAGTCGATTTCCGCACGTCTGACGCCGCAAGAAGGGGGGATTCGCTACCAGGACAGTTCGCTGTACGCCATGAGCGAGGCCGAGCGCCGTCGCCTGCTGCGCACCGAGTGGGGCGTGGTGCATCAGCATCCAATGGACGGCCTGCGCCGTCAGGTGTCGGCGGGCGGCAATATTGGCGAACGGTTGATGGCCACCGGCGCACGGCACTACGGCGAGATCCGCGCCACCGCCCAGCGCTGGCTGGAAGAGGTGGAGATCCCAGCGTCGCGTATCGATGACCTGCCTACCACCTTCTCCGGCGGCATGCAGCAGCGTTTACAGATAGCCCGCAATCTGGTCACTCACCCGAAGCTGGTATTTATGGATGAACCCACCGGCGGTCTGGACGTGTCGGTGCAGGCCCGCCTGCTCGACCTGCTGCGCGGCCTGGTGGTGGAACTGAACCTGGCGGTGGTGATTGTGACCCATGATTTGGGCGTCGCGCGCCTGCTGGCCGACCGTCTACTGGTGATGAAACAGGGCCAGGTGGTGGAAAGTGGGTTAACCGACCGGGTGCTCGACGATCCTCATCATCCCTATACCCAGCTGCTGGTGTCATCGGTGTTGCAGAACTGACTCTTGTCGGGTGGCGGCTTCGCCTTACCCGATCTACAACGCCGTGGCTTTGTAGGCCTGATAAGCGCAGCGCCATCAGGCGCACAACGGCGTGATTTTGTCGGCCAGGTAAGCGTAGCGCCCCCCGGTTACTGGGCGAAAAAATGTTAAAGAGGCACAAAATGAACGCGATTCGCGTCGAAAATGTGAGTAAAACCTTTGTTCTTCACCAGCAAAATGGCGTCCAGCTTCCCGTTTTGCATAATGCCTCACTCTCGGTCAACAACGGGGAATGCGTCGTACTTCACGGCCATTCCGGCAGCGGTAAATCAACGCTGCTGCGCTCGCTTTACGCCAACTATCTGCCGGACGAAGGGCATATCCATATCAAACACGGCGACGAATGGGTGGACCTGGTCAGCGCCCCGGCGCGCAAGGTGGTGGAGATCCGCAAAACCACCGTCGGCTGGGTGAGCCAGTTTCTGCGCGTGATCCCGCGAATCTCGACGCTGGAAGTGGTGATGCAGCCGCTACTCAATACCGGCGTACCGCGTGAAGCCTGCGCCGCCAAAGCCGCCCAGCTGTTGACTCGTCTGAACGTGCCGGAGCGCTTATGGCACCTCGCACCGTCAACCTTCTCCGGCGGCGAACAACAGCGCGTCAACATCGCCCGCGGTTTTATCGTCGACTACCCCATTTTATTGCTCGACGAACCCACCGCCTCGCTGGATGCCAAAAACAGCGCGGCGGTCGTCAGCCTGATTCATGAAGCCAAAACCCGCGGTGCGGCCATTGTCGGTATTTTTCACGACGAAGTCGTCCGCAACCAGGTCGCTGACCGCCTCCACCCAATGGGTACACCTGCATGATTATCAATAATATAAAGCTGGTTCTTGATAACGATGTTGTTCACGGTTCGCTGGAAGTGCAGGACGGCGAGATTCGCGCCTTTGCCGATAGCCAGAGCCGTCTGCCGGAAGCGATGGACGGCGAAGGCGGCTGGCTGCTGCCGGGACTGATTGAGCTGCACACCGATAATCTGGATAAATTCTTCACCCCGCGGCCCAAAGTCGATTGGCCGGCCCACTCGGCGATGAGCAGCCACGATGCGCTGATGGTCGCCAGCGGCATCACCACCGTACTGGATGCGGTAGCGATTGGCGACGTGCGCGACGGCGGCGATCGGCTGGAGAATCTGGAAAAGATGATTAACGCCGTTGAGGAGACGCAAAAGCGCGGCCTCAACCGCGCCGAGCATCGCCTGCACCTGCGCTGCGAACTGCCGCACCACACCACGCTGCCGCTGTTTGAAAAGCTGGTCAACCGCGAACCGGTGTCGCTGGTATCACTGATGGACCACTCGCCGGGCCAGCGTCAGTTCGCCAATCGCGAGAAGTACCGGGAATACTATCAAGGTAAATATTCGCTGACCGATGCGCAGATGCGCGAGTATGAAGAAGAACAGCTGGCCCTGGCTGCACGCTGGTCGCAGCCCAATCGTACCGCCATCGCCGGAATGTGTCGCGAACGCCAAATCGCGTTAGCCAGCCACGATGATGCCACCCACGATCACGTGGTCGAATCACATCTATTGGGCAGCGTGATTGCCGAGTTCCCGACCACCTTTGAAGCCGCTGAATCATCGCGTCGTCACGGCATGAACGTGCTGATGGGCGCACCAAACATCGTGCGCGGCGGCTCGCACTCCGGCAACGTCGCGGCGCATCAGCTCGCCTCGCTGGGACTGCTGGATATTCTCTCCTCTGACTATTATCCAGCGAGCCTGCTGGACGCCGCCTTCCGCGTGGCGGACGACGAGAACAACGCCTTTACGCTTGCGCAGGCCATTAATCTGGTAACGCAAAACCCTGCGCGGGCACTCAACCTTCACGACCGCGGCGTCATCGCCGAAGGTAAGCGTGCCGACCTGGTGCTAGCCCACCGCAAAGGCGAGCACATTCATATCGACCACGTCTGGCGTCAGGGAAAAAGGGTGTTCTGATGATGGGAAAACTGATCTGGTTAATGGGTCCCTCCGGCTCCGGCAAAGATAGCCTGCTGGAGGTGTTGCGTCAGCAGGAGCACAGCGACCTGCTGGTTGCACATCGCTATATCACCCGTCCGGCAAGCGCGGGCTGCGAAAATCACATCGCACTGAGCGAGCAGGAATTTTTCACCCGCGCCGGGAGAAATTTGCTCGCTCTGAGCTGGCACGCTAATGGCCTGTACTACGGTGTGGGCGTGGAGATTGACCTGTGGCTGCACGGTGGATTTGACGTGGTGGTCAACGGTTCGCGAGCGCATCTGGCGCAGGCAAAAGCGCGCTACGCCAGCGCGCTGCTGCCGGTCTGTTTACAGGTGTCGCCTGAAATTCTGCGCGAACGATTACAGGCTCGCGGGCGGGAAAACGGCGTCGAAATTGCCGCGCGACTGGAGCGTGCCGCACGCTATACGCCCTCGGAGTGCCACACGCTCAATAACGATGGAAGTCTGCTACAGTCGGTGGATAAACTACTCACCCTGATGGGACGAAAGGAGAGAAGCCATGCCTGAGTGTGAACTGCGCCATGCGACGTTCGAGGACGTCGACGACGTCTACGCGTTAATGTGCGAATTGAAACAAGCCGAATACGACCGCGACGCCTTTTATACCGGCTTCGCCGCGAACCTTGCGGATCGTAATCTGCATTATCAGTTGGCTCTGCAAGGCGACAACGTCGTTGGCATGATTAGCCTGCATTTACAGTTTCATCTACATCACGCCAACTGGATTGGTGAGATTCAGGAACTGGTGGTGATGCCAAAAGTGCGCAGTTCAGGGATCGGCAGCCAGCTGCTGGCGTGGGCGGAAAAGACCGCCCGTGAGATGGGTGCGGAGATGACGGAATTATCGACCAGCACTAAACGAATTCATGCCCACCGCTTCTATCAGCGAGAAGGCTACGCGCCCAGCCACATCCGTTTCACCAAAGCGCTATGAGCCTGACGCTCACCCTTAGCGGGACCGGCGGCGCACAGGGTGTGCCCGCCTGGGGCTGCCATTGCCCGGCCTGTATCCGCGCCAGACGCGCGCCGCAGTATCGACGTAAAGCCTGCAGCGGCGTGGTGAGATTTAACGATGCTGTCACCCTGATCGATGCCGGGTTGCACGATCTCACCGACCGCTGGCCGGCCGGATCTTTCCAGCAATTTCTGCTGACCCACTACCATATGGATCACGTTCAGGGGCTGTTTCCACTGCGCTGGGGGGTCGGCGATAGCGTGCCGGTTTACGGCCCGCCCGACGAACAGGGCTGTGACGATCTGTTTAAACATCCCGGCCTGCTGGATTTCAGCCATACCGTCGAGCCGTTTGTGGTCTTCAGCCTGCAGGGATTGCAGATTACGCCCGTGCCGCTGACGCATTCGAAACTCACCTTCGGCTACCTGCTGGAAACCCCGCACAGCCGCATCGCCTGGCTCTCCGATACCGCCGGGCTGCCGGACAAAACGCTCACCTTTTTAAGCAACAATCGCCCGCAGCTGATGGTGATTGACTGCAGCCACGCCCCGCGCGAGCAGACTCCGCGTAATCACAGTGATTTGGCAACAATTCAGGCGTTAAACGCACGCATTCGCTGCCCGCGGGTAATTCTGACGCACATCAGCCACCAGTTTGATGAATGGATGATGAGCCACCTTCTGCCTACGGGTATTGAAGCAGGCTATGACGGACAGGAGATCAGGATCGATTAGCGGTCGTAGTCATCGTCAAGACGCCGTTCATCATCGGATAATTGGCGACGCTCCTGATCCAGCTGATGCTGGCGGTCATCCAGTTGACGGCGACGATCCTCTAGCTGGCGTCGCCTATCGTTATACTGCTGATTGCTTTGAGGTCTGTTGCGTCGATCGTCCCAACTGCGATCATCGTCGTCGCGATCGGACCGATCGCTGCTCGGGTGATAGGCGTCGTTGATAGCTTGCTGAATATTGCCGATGGCATCGTCAATGATGTCAGCATGCGCCAGCTGACTGCTCAGCGACAGCGCGCAAAAGATCGCAGCAGTGAAGTAACGTTTCATAGGGCCAGCCTCGTCGGGGTGCTGGCCCTAGATTATGCAAGTCGCCTATGGCGGTGTAGCGGAGGAATCTCAATTTCTGGCGGCCTCATGACCACTTGTAAATAAAACTTAAAGATTAAATTAGTGGAATTATATTTTTATTCCATTCATCACGTTATTTTTCAAAAATAGGTTCTAAGAAAAACCTTAAAACTCACCGGGATGTTTTTATTATGAATCCCTAACCATTTTGCATAGAGAGCCTTACTTCACATCTTTATTACTAGCAAAAACAATTCACAACATCAATATCGAATATGAATTCATATACATAATTCTCACTCACTCCATTTAATCCGGGCATTTATTGCAGCAACTTTTTCTTCCCAAGTCGAAAGAAATGAGAGCCTCATGACAATAAATGCCATATAAAACAGCACTATAAAACAAACCAAAGAATAAATGGAACATATTGCCACCAAAAAAAATATTACTGACGAACAGAGATGCCATTCACTGCTGTATGTTTCTCATTCATACTAAAAATAATTAACAATGAAAAATATAACAAATAAATAAGTTATGAATGCTGTGGCATAATAAAGTTATATTTCTCAAATTAAAAAATCGCCATACTGGACTTTCTGTTTTTATTTTACATTCACTCCGGATATTGTTAGCAATACACAGGATGTTCTTCTTTATGCCAATAGTTAAATCCAGAATAGTGAGGCGGCTGAAAAAATGCGGCTGGCTCACGCTCGCGACGCTCTTGTCAGGATGCTCGTTTCCCCCGGCCATTCCCGTTATAGGCGCTTATTACCCCGGCTGGCTTTTTTGCATGATTGCCGGCGTCATTCTTGTGCTCATCACCCGGCGGCTCATGCTGCAAAAATATAAAGTGATTTCATTCGCGGGCGTTATTTATACCGCCCTCTTTGCACTCTACTCCATGCTGTTCTGGCTGGTGTTTTTTTAACTCACATTGAGATGCGCCCATGGAAAGCTCGCAGAAGAAAGTTTCTCGTAATAAAGTACCGGCCCTGTTTCTGGTCATACTCGCCCTCGTGGTGATGGTATTTGTCATCTGGCGTTTGGATAGCTCACCGTCTACCAACGATGCCTACGCCTCTGCCGACACGATAGATGTGGTCCCGGAAGTCAGCGGACGTATCATCGAGCTGGCAGTTAAGAATAATCAGCTGGTTAAGCAGGGCGACCTGCTATTTCGCATCGACCCTCGGACGTATGAAGCCAATCTAGCGAAAGCACAGGCTACGTTGCATGCCCTCGATGAGCAGATCATGTTGACACAGCGCAGCGTAGACGCGCAGAAGCTGGCCGCCAACTCTGTTCAAGCGATGGTCGCCAAAGCGCGGGCGGCGGAAAAACAGGCTAGCAGCACGCTTAACCGCACGGCACCGCTGCTGTCGCAGGGATTTGTCTCGGCGGAAGATGTTGATCGCGCGCGCACCGCACAGCGCGCCAGCGCAGCAGATCTCAATGCCGCGCTGTTACAGGCTCAGCAGGCCGCTACCGCCGTGAGCGGCGTAGATGCGCTGGTCGCTCAACGCGTTGCGGTTCAGGCAGACATCGCCCTCACCCAACTGCATCTGGAAATGGCCACCGTCCGTGCGCCGTTTGATGGCCGCGTGGTGTCACTAAAAACCTCGATCGGTCAGTTCGCTTCGGCAATGCGCCCTATCTTTACCCTGATCGATACGCGCCACTGGTACGTCATCGCCAACTTCCGCGAAACCGAGCTGAAAAATATCCACGCAGGCTCGCCAACCACCCTGTATCTGATGAGCGACAGCGGTAAAACCTTTAGCGGCAAAGTGGACTCCATTGGCTACGGCGTGATGCCTGAAGACGGCGGCCTGGTACTGGGCGGCCTGCCACATGTCGCCCGTTCAATTAACTGGGTGCACGTCGCCCAGCGCTTCCCGGTCAAAATTATGGTCGATAAACCGGACGCGGAGATGTTCCGTATCGGTGCCTCGGCGGTTGCCACCCTTGAGTCACAATAATGAACGCACTCAATTATCTGCCGCTGCCGGTGGTTCGACTGCTGGCATTTTTCCATAGAGAACTAAGCGAAAAGCGTCCCGGACGACAGTCGCAAATGCTTCAGCTGTGGGTGGGTTGCCTGCTGGTGACGCTCATTTCCATGACCTTCGAGGTCCCTTTTTTGGCTATCTCGCTGACGGTGCTGTTTTACGGCGTACAGTCGAATGCGTTTTACACCAAATTTGTGGCAATCCTGTTTGTCGCCGCGACGATAATGGAAATTGGCTTTCTATTCATGATCTACAAGTGGTCATACAGCTATCCATTGCTCCGTATGATAATCGCCAGCCTGATTGTCTTTGGCAGCATGTTTTTGATGCGCACCTATAAGCTGGGGCTGATATTTTTTGCCCTCGCGATTGTTGGCATATACGGCCAGACCTTTCCCGGCATGATTGATTATCCCGAGGTGGTCGCTCGCCTTACCCTGTGGTGTATCGTCGTTGGGCTTTACCCTACGCTGTTGATGGTGCTGCTGGGCGTACTCTGGTTCCCTAGCCGAGCCGGGCAGCAAATACAGGAGTCATTGTGCGCGAGGCTCGATGATGCACTGAGCCATCTGGCGGTGCCGACGCCAGCGCTTACGGAAAAGTACGTTGAGCGCGAAGTGCTGGCGCTGCAAAAACTCAGCGCCTTCTGCATGCTCGACGATGCCGACTGGAAAGCGCATAGCGCCTGGTGGAAAAATTGTGTCGCCACCGTCAGCTATCTGTATACCACTCTCAACCGTTACAGCGACGAAGCCGCCAGACATCAGGCCCTGGCGTATAAGCTACAGTATGAAATCACGGCGCTACAAAGTGCTATCGCACAAGGGGAGCCCTGGCAAACTCAATGGCAGCTGAGCGCCGAAGACCGCATTATTGCCCGGGAATGTGGACTGGAAGGTCTCTGTGAACGTCTGCTCCAGCTTGGTCATATGGACCCCAAAACGCCGCCAGCCCCCGCGGTGAAAGAGTCGTCGATGGTACCGGACGCCTTCAGCAACCCGGCCTACGTCCGCTACGCGCTGAAAACACTGCTGGCCTGCATGATCTGTTACATCTTCTACTCCGGCGCCGATTGGGAAGGTATCCATACCAGCATGCTGACCTGCATCATCGTCGCCAATCCCAGCATCGGATCAACCGGCCAGAAAATGGCGCTCCGTTTTGGTGGCGCGTTGATTGGTGCAGCGCTGGCGCTGTTGATGACCATTTGTATCATGCCGTGGCTGGATAATATCGTTGAGCTACTGTGCGTGCTGTCGCCTGTTTTCCTGCTCGGCGCATGGATAGCCACCGGATCGGAGCGATCCTCCTATATAGGAACGCAGATCATCGTGACCTTCTCACTGGCGACCCTCGAAAACGTTTTTGGCCCGGTTTACGATTTAGTCGAGATCCGCGATCGTGCGGTCGGCATCCTGATCGGCACGGCCGTCTCGGCGGTGATCTTCACCTTTATCTGGCCGGAAAGTGAAGCCAGCACCCTGCCGCGTAAGCTGGCGAGTGCGCTGAATATGCTGGGCAAGCTGCTGCGCCTCCCGCAGCAGGATCCTGCCGATCGGCAAGCCTATCTCCAGCTGCGTGTCGGCTGCCACGCCGCCTTTAATGCTTGCGAAGAGATGTGTGAACGCGTGGCGCTGGAACGGCAGCTTGATGATGATAAACGCGAGCATCTTCTCGCACTCAGCCGCGATACGCTTCAACACGGCCGGGAGATCCTCTACGGCTGTGACAGCGCCACGGCGCCACTTCCTGCCTTCGCACAAGCGCTGGAACAATACGCCGCAGGGCTGGAAAACGGCGAGGCTACGCCCGTATCGCTATCCAGTGAAATAACCCCCACCTTACCCGCACAGACGCAGCGCGTTATACAGCAGATAGTCAGTTTACCCGACTGGACCCGTCCAGCGACCACCGTCGCTGAGGCCCAGGCGCAAGGAGCCACATTACAATGACCCGTAACTTTTTCCGCATTCTCCTGTGCGGCCTTATCGGCAGCGCCACGACGCTTTCCGGCTGCGCGTTGATCCGCAACGACTCTGCTGCCCATTCCCAGCTACAGCCCACGCAAATCAAGCTGGCGGACGATATTCATCTGGCGAGCCAGGGGTGGCCCCAGGCGCAGTGGTGGCGGCAGCTTAACGACCCTCAACTCAGTTCACTTATCGACAAAGCGCTGTCCGGCTCTCATACCCTTGCCGAAGCAAAACAGCGTGAAGAGAAAGCCCAGTCACAGGCCGACCTGCTGGAAGCGGGATCGCAGCTCCAGATGGCGGCGCTCGGAATGATTAACCGGCAGCGTGCATCCGCCAACGGTTTCCTCGGCCCTTACGCGCTGGACGCTCCCAGACTCGGGATGGACGGCCCTTACTACACCGAAGCGACCGTCGGTCTGGTTGCTGGGTTGGATCTCGATCTGTGGGGCGCTCATCGCTCCGCCGTTGCGGCAGCGATCGGCGCACAAAACGCGGCACTCGCTGAAACTGCGGCGGTGGAACTGGCTCTCTCAACCGGCGTGGCGCAGCTCTATTACAGCATGCAGGCAAACTATCAGATGCTCGACCTGCTTGAGCAAACCCGTAGCGTGATTGATTACGCGGTTCAGGCGCACCTGAGCAAAGAGTCTCATGGATTAGAAGCGAAGGTCCCTTACCACGGCACGCGGGCGCAGTTGCTGGCGGTAGATAAACAAATTGCCGCAGCAAAAGGGCAAATTAAAGAGACGCGCGAATCGCTGCGCGCGCTCATCGGTGCCAACGGCAACGAACTGGCAGAGATCAAACCGGTCGCGCTGCCGCAGGTGCAGACGGGCATTCCTTCAACGCTTTCCTACGATCTGCTCGCCCGCCGCCCGGATCTGCAGGCGATGCGCTGGTATGTACAGGCTTCGCTCGATCAGGTTGATGCCGCGAAAGCGCTGTTTTATCCGAGCTTCGATATCAAAGCATTCTTCGGCCTGGATGCCATTCACATTGACGATTTGTTCAAAGCCCCCAGCAAGCAGATTAACTTTATCCCCGGCCTGCGCCTGCCGCTGTTCGACGGCGGTCGTCTGAACGCCAACCTGAAAAATACCCGCGCCACCAGCAACATGCTGATTGAACACTATAACCAGTCGGTGCTGAACGCCGTACGCGATGTGGCGATAAACGGTACGCGTTTGCAAACCCTGAACGAAGAACGCGAACTGCAGCTTGAGCGCGTCGATGCGAGCCGCTTTAGCCAAAGCGCCGCCGAAGCCGCATTTAATCGCGGGCTCGGTAGTCGGTTGCAGGCCACAGAATCCAGCCTGCCGGTGCTTTCCGAGCAAATGTCTCTGCTGGTGCTGGACACTCAGCGCGTCATTCAAAGTATTCAACTCATCAAAACGCTCGGCGGCGGTTATCAGGCGCCGGTGTCCTCTCACTAATCCTCCCGCCGCGTGATAAATGTCACGCGGCTTATCATTTCGACACGTCAAATATGACGATGGCCTGTTTTTCGTCAGGGTTTTGACCAAATTTTGCCCGTAACATCAGGGAATGCCCACAATAAAAAAGTGGCATAAAAGATGCATACTGAGGGCGACAGCGCGTATGCGCGATTTGATTAACTGGAGCGAGACCGATGAAAAAAGTCGTCACGGTTTGCCCGTATTGCGCATCAGGTTGCAAAATCAACCTGGTGGTCGATAACGGTAAAATCGTCCGGGCTGAGGCGGCGCAGGGGAAAACCAACCAGGGTACTCTGTGTCTGAAGGGCTATTATGGCTGGGACTTCATTAACGATACCCAGATCCTGACCCCACGCCTGAAGACCCCAATGATCCGTCGCCAGCGCGGCGGCAAACTGGAATCCGTTTCCTGGGATGAAGCGCTAAATTACGTTGCTGACCGCCTGAGCGCGATCAAAGCGAAATACGGCCCGGATGCTATTCAGACTACCGGTTCCTCACGCGGGACGGGTAATGAAACCAACTATGTAATGCAGAAATTTGCGCGCGCCGTTATTGGTACCAATAACGTTGACTGCTGCGCTCGCGTCTGACACGGCCCTTCGGTTGCAGGTCTGCACCAATCGGTCGGTAACGGCGCAATGAGTAATGCGATTAACGAAATTGATAATACCGATTTAGTGTTTATCTTCGGGTACAACCCGGCGGATTCCCACCCTATCGTGGCGAATCACGTGATTAACGCTAAACGTAACGGGGCGAAAATCATCGTCTGCGATCCGCGCAAAATTGAAACCGCGCGCATTGCTGACATGCACATCGCGTTGAAAAACGGCTCGAATATCGCGCTGCTCAACGCCATGGGGCACGTCATTATTGAAGAAAACCTGTACGACAAAGCGTTCGTCGCTGCCCGTACCGAAGGTTATGAAGAGTACCGTAAGATTGTCGAAGGCTATACGCCGGAGTCCGTCGAAGCGATTACCGGCGTTAGCGCGCAGGAAATTCGCCAGGCCGCCCGTATGTATGCCTCGGCAAATAACGCCGCCATCCTGTGGGGCATGGGTGTTACCCAGTTCTATCAGGGCGTGGAAACCGTGCGTTCACTGACCAGCCTCGCGATGCTCACCGGCAACCTCGGTAAGCCAAGCGTTGGCGTTAACCCAGTCCGCGGCCAGAACAACGTTCAGGGCGCCTGCGATATGGGCGCGCTGCCGGATACCTATCCGGGCTATCAGTACGTGAAGTTCCCGGAAAACCGTGAGAAATTCGCCAAAGCCTGGGGCGTGGAAAGCCTGCCGGCGCACACCGGCTATCGTATCAGCGAGCTGCCGCACCGCGCGGCGCACGGCGAAGTGCGCGCGGCGTATATCATGGGTGAAGATCCGTTACAGACCGATGCCGAACTCTCTGCGGTTCGTAAAGGCTTCGAAGATCTGGAACTGGTTATCGTCCAGGATATCTTCATGACCAAAACCGCTGCGGCCGCAGACGTTATTTTACCGTCTACGTCCTGGGGCGAACATGAAGGCGTCTTTACCGCCGCCGACCGTGGCTTCCAGCGCTTCTTTAAAGCCGTTGAGCCGAAGTGGGACCTGAAAACGGACTGGCAGATCATCAGTGAAATCGCCACCCGTATGGGCTACAAAATGCACTACAACAACACCCAGGAAATCTGGGATGAGTTGCGCAGCCTGTGCCCTGATTTCTACGGTGCCACTTACGACAAAATGGGCGAGCTGGGCTATGTGATGTGGCCATGCCGCGATGAGTCTGACGCGGACCAGGGGACGTCTTACCTCTTTAAAGAGAAGTTCGACACCCCGAACGGTCTAGCGCAGTTCTTCACCTGCGACTGGGTTGCGCCTATCGACAAACTCACCGAAGAGTACCCAATGGTACTGTCGACGGTGCGTGAAGTTGGCCACTACTCTTGCCGTTCCATGACCGGTAACTGTGCGGCGCTGGCCGCGCTGGCGGACGAACCGGGCTATGCCCAGATCAACACCGCCGATGCCGCCCGTTTAGGCATTGAAGATGAAGCGCTGGTGTGGGTGAACTCCCGTAAAGGTAAAGTCATCACCCGCGCTGCCGTCAGCGATCGCCCGAACAAAGGTGCAATTTACATGACCTATCAATGGTGGATTGGGGCATGTAATGAGCTGGTAACGGAGAACCTGAGCCCGATTACCAAAACGCCTGAGTACAAGTACTGCGCCGTGAACGTTGAGCCGATTGCCGACCAGCGTGCCGCCGAGCAGTATGTGATTGATGAGTATACGAAGCTGAAGGCCAGTCTGCGCGAAAGCGCGATGGGCTAAGCGGACTCGTTTCAACGCCCCCATTCGGGGGCGTTTTTTTATCCTCGCTTTATCTTTATACTCAAAATAATTCGAGTTGTAGGAAGGCGGCAAGTGAGAGAATCCCGATGAGCTTACTCGAGTAAGTGATTCGGGTGAACGAACGCAGCCAACGCACATGCAACTTGAAGTATGACGAGTATATACTGCCCACTTCCTCGGTTACCTACACAATAAGATGAAACACATTTTTGCATTGCTATGGCTGGTTGCGCTGTTCGCTCACGCGGATGAGCCGGGTAGCCAATATTTGAAAGCCGCAGAAGCCGGAGATGCCCGCGCGCAGTACTATCTGGCAGATACCTGGTTTAGCTCACGCGATTTGAGCAAAGCCGAGTTCTGGGCGCAGAAATCCGCCGACGGCGGTGATGCAGATGCCTATGCCCTTCTGGCGCAGATTAAAATTACCAACCCGGTGGATCTGGATTATCCGGCCGCCAAAGAGCTGGCTGAAAAAGCCGTGAAGGCGGGAAGCCGGGCGGGTGAAGTGATCCTCGCGCGCGTGCTTATCAACAGCCAGTCGGGGCAAACCGACTACCCGCGCGCGGTGACGCTGCTTGAGCAGGCATCTGCCAACGCGGAAAGCGATTTTGCCGTCGATGCGCAAATGCTGCTGGGGCTGATTTACGCCAACGGCACCGGTGTGAAAGAAGACGATGATAAAGCCACGGACTACTTTAAAAACAGTTCAGCGCTGTCGCGTACCGGCTATGCCGAACACTGGGCCGGCATGATGTTTCTGAACGGTGAGAAAGGCTTTATTACGCCGAATAAACAGAAGGCGCTGCAGTGGCTGAACCTGAGTTGTACCGAAGGATTTGATACCGGCTGTGAAGAGTTTGATAAGGTGAGCGCGGAGTAACCGCTCGCTGCTCCACCCTCACCCCAACCCTCTCCCTCAAAGGGAGAGGGAGTTGACCAAAGCTGTACCGAAGGGTTTGATACCGGCTGCGAAGAGTTTGATAAGGCGAGCGCGGAGTAACTGCTCGCTGCTCCACCCTCACCCCAACCCTCTCCCTCAAAGGGAGAGGGAGTTGACCTGAGCTATACCGAAAGGTTTGATACCGGCTGCGAAGAGTTTGATAAGGTGAGCGCGGAGTAACCGCTCGCTGCTCCACCCTCACCCCAACCCTCTCCCTCAAAGGGAGAGGGAGTTGACCTTAGCTGTGCGAATGGCTGGGTGCCAAAGTAGTTAGCCAGGTCAGCGATAAATCGCCGCGAATCGCACCGTTCGGTCCCCTCGCCCCTCTGGGGAGAGGGCTAGGGTGAGGGGAAAATCAGTTCAGTGCCCCAAAAACAACAACGCCGGGAAATCCCGGCGTTGTTTTTCTTTCTATTATTGGTCGGCCGTTTTATCAAACTTGCCGAGCATCTCACGTTCATACGCTCGCGCTTTTTTAACGTCGAACTTGTGTTCCCACTTCGCGATGACCAGCACCGCCAGCGCGTTACCCACCACGTTCAGCGCGGTACGCGCCATATCGAGGATACGATCGACACCGGCAATAAACGCCAGACCTTCCAGCGGAATCCCCACGCTACCTAATGTCGCCAGCAGAACCACGAAGGAGACGCCAGGTACGCCCGCGATACCTTTCGAGGTCACCATCAGCGTCAGCACCAGTACGATTTCCTGCCAAAGAGACAGGTCGATACCATACAGCTGGGCGATAAAGATGGCAGCAATACTCTGATATAGCGTCGAACCATCGAGGTTAAAGGAGTACCCGGTCGGCACCACAAAGCTGGTGATCGACGCCGGTGCGCCGTAGGCTTCCATCTTCTCGATAATACGCGGCAGCACGCTCTCGGAGCTGGCGGTGGAGTACGCCAGAATCAGTTCGTCTTTAAGGATGCGAATCAGGATCCAGATGCTCAACCCGCAGATGCGCGCCACAATCCCCAGCACCACCAGCGCGAAGAACAGAATCGCGAAGTGTACCAGCAGCACCAGCTTCGCCAGCGGCCATAGGGAGGCAAAACCAAAGTTCGCCACCGTCACCGCAATCAGCGCAAACACCCCAACCGGCGCGTAGCGCATGACCATATGGGTCACTTTAAACATGGTTTCTGAGATAGAACGGAACACAGTCACCAGCGGTTCACGATGCGTAGCGGGTAGCGAGGAGAGGCCGAGGCCGAACAACACCGAGAAGAAGATAATCGGCAGCATTTCGCCTTTTGCCATCGACGCCACGATATTGGTCGGCACCAGGGATAGGATTGTCCCCATCAGCCCATGAGCGTGACTTTGCACTTCCGCAGTGGTGCTTTGGTATTTCGAAATGTCCGCCGTCGCCAGCTGCGACATGTCGATCCCAGCCCCTGGCTGGAAGACATTCGCCATGGTGATACCGATAATTATCGCTATCGTGGTGATCACTTCGAAATAAAGAATGGTTTTAGCGCCAATTCGCCCAAGCTGTTTTGCGTCACCGACGCCGGCTATTCCCACGACCAGCGTTGAAATAACAATCGGCACGACGATCATTTTAATCAGATGGATGAAAATATCGCCAGCAGGAGACAGGAGATTCATAACCAGCCATTCGCGGCTATCGCTATGATAATGAAGATAACTACCCAGAATAATACCTAGCACCAGGGCAATGAGAATTTGCCACGCCAGGCTGATTCGCGTTTTTTTCATAACTGCAGACTTCCTCAATGAAAAATACCATACCGAACGGGAATGATATCCACTTGAAAGGGGGTGATTTGTGTTGCGTTTACTTTTAGAGGTTTTTAACGCGCAATATCAGTATCATCTGTACGGTGTCCCGCGCAACCCTTTCAGTTCAGGGCTTTTCACCACAGAAATCGATATTACTACTAATTTCTACCAGTAATTATTTATAAGTTTTTGTTATAAAAACAAAAAATTTCCGCCATTTTCTATAAATCCCCTTCCGCAATTATTTCTGTTCAAAGAATCAAATGAACGTTATTTGAACAATTCCACTAATGCGTGATCTGCCGCGCAAATAGTAAACAAAGCGTCTCCTCCCTCTGTTATTAACTTTTGTGCGACATATTATTAACATCCTACATGGAGAAAAAAAGCATGAGCCAAATTCACAAACACTCTATTCCTGCAAATATTGCAGAACGCTGCCTGATTAATCCGGAACAATACAAGACTAAATACCAGCAGTCCGTCACCAACCCTGATACGTTTTGGACGGAAGAGGGTAAAATCCTCGACTGGATGCGGCCTTACACCAAAGTCAAAAACACCTCCTTTGCCCCTGGCAACGTCTCAATTAAGTGGTACGAAGACGGCACACTGAACCTGGCTGCCAACTGTCTTGACCGTCATCTTCAGGAGCGCGGCGATCAAACCGCTATCATCTGGGAAGGCGACGACGCCACTCAAAGCAAGCACATTACCTATCGCGAACTGCATCGCGACGTCTGCCGTTTCGCAAACACCCTGCTCTCTTTAGGCGTGAAGAAAGGCGACGTGGTGGCTATCTATATGCCGATGGTGCCAGAAGCGGCCGTGGCTATGCTGGCCTGCGCCCGCATTGGCGCTATCCATTCCGTCATCTTCGGCGGTTTCTCGCCGGAAGCCGTTGCTGGCCGTATCATCGACTCCAGCGCGCGTCTGGTTATCACATCCGATGAAGGCGTTCGCGCCGGACGTAACGTGCCGCTGAAGAAAAACGTCGACGACGCGCTGAAAAATCCGAACGTCAAAACCATCGAAAACGTCGTTGTGCTCAAGCGTACCGGCGGAAAAATTGACTGGCAGGAAGGCCGCGACCTGTGGTGGCATGACCTGCAAGAAAACGCCAGCGACCAGCATCAGCCGGAAGAGATGAGTGCGGAAGACCCGCTGTTTATCCTCTATACCTCCGGTTCCACCGGCAAACCAAAGGGTGTATTGCACACCACCGGTGGCTATCTGGTGTACGCCGCAACCACCTTTAAATATGTCTTCGACTACCATCCGGGCGACATCTACTGGTGCACCGCCGATGTCGGCTGGGTTACTGGTCACAGCTATTTGCTGTACGGCCCGCTGGCCTGCGGCGCGACCACGCTGATGTTTGAAGGCGTGCCAAACTGGCCGACACCTGCCCGTATGTGTCAGGTAGTTGATAAACATAAAGTTAACATTCTGTATACCGCACCGACGGCGATTCGCGCATTGATGGCTGAAGGCGACAAGGCCACCGCCGGAACCGATCGTTCCTCCCTGCGCATTCTTGGCTCGGTGGGCGAACCTATCAACCCGGAAGCCTGGGAGTGGTACTGGCAGAAAATCGGCAACGAGAAGTGCCCGGTGATGGATACCTGGTGGCAGACCGAAACCGGTGGTTTCATGATCACCCCGCTGCCGGGTGCCATTGAGCTGAAGGCAGGTTCCGCCAGCCGTCCGTTCTTCGGCGTGCAGCCAGCGCTGGTCGATAACGAAGGCCATCCGCAGGAAGGCGCCACCGAGGGCAACCTGGTGATCACCGACTCCTGGCCGGGGCAGGCGCGTACGCTGTTTGGCGATCACGAACGCTTTGAGCAGACCTACTTCTCGACCTTCAAAAACATGTATTTCAGCGGTGATGGCGCGCGTCGTGACGAAGACGGTTACTACTGGATAACCGGCCGCGTTGATGACGTGCTGAACGTCTCCGGCCACCGTTTAGGCACCGCGGAGATTGAATCGGCGCTGGTTTCCCATCCGAAGATTGCCGAAGCCGCGGTTGTCGGCATTCCGCACAGCATTAAAGGCCAGGCAATTTACGCCTACGTCACGCTGAACCACGGTGAAGAGCCAACGCCTGCGCTCTATACCGAGGTGCGTAACTGGGTGCGTAAAGAGATTGGCCCGCTGGCGACGCCGGACGTGCTGCACTGGACCGATTCACTGCCGAAAACCCGTTCAGGCAAAATCATGCGCCGCATTCTGCGCAAGATCGCCGCGGGCGACACCAGCAACCTGGGCGATACCTCGACCCTCGCCGATCCGGGCGTGGTGGAGAAACTGCTGGAAGAGAAGCAGTCCATCGCGATGCCGTCATAAGCGAAGACTTCCCCCTCTCCTGTTACCGGGAGAGGGCCGGGGTGAGGGTGTCATTACCGTACACCGCCCCTCGCCCTATCCTTCTTCCCTCGGAAGAAGGAAGCGTACGGTGTTCTGATTTGCACAAAAAACACTACCAATAAAAAACCTCTGGAGACTCTGTGATGAATGATCAAATTTGTCAGCAGATAGAAGATAGTGCGCATTTCAGGGAGCTGGTTGAAAAACGGCAACGGCTTGCCACCTTCTTATCGCTGATCATGTTAGTGGTTTACGTCGGTTTTATTTTACTCATCGCTTTTGCCCCGGGCTGGCTTGGCACGCCGCTGCATCCGGGCACCAGCGTCACGCGCGGTATCCCAATCGGGATCGGCATTATCGTTATTTCCTTCGTCCTGACTGGCATTTATGTCTGGCGGGCTAACAGTGAATTTGATCGCCTGAACAGGGCCGTACTGCGCGAGGTAAAAGCATCATGAAGAAAGTCCTGACGGCGCTCGCCGCCACACTTCCTTTAGCGGCCAACGCGGCAGACGCTATCAGCGGCCACGTAGAGCGCCAGCCAACCAACTGGCAGGCGATTATCATGTTCCTGATTTTCGTCCTCCTGACGCTGTACATCACCTACTGGGCCTCAAAGCGGGTACGCTCGCGCAACGACTACTACACCGCAGGCGGCAACATTACCGGTTTCCAGAACGGGCTGGCGATTGCCGGTGACTTTATGTCGGCGGCGTCGTTCCTCGGCATCTCTGCGCTGGTCTACACATCGGGCTACGACGGGCTGATTTACTCGCTCGGCTTCCTCGTCGGCTGGCCGATTATTCTGTTCCTGATTGCCGAACGCCTGCGTAACCTCGGCCGCTATACCTTTGCCGACGTGGCGTCCTATCGCCTCAAGCAGGGGCCAATTCGTCTGCTCTCCGCCTGCGGTTCGCTGGTGGTGGTTGCACTCTATCTGATTGCGCAGATGGTCGGCGCCGGTAAGCTCATCGAGCTGCTGTTCGGCCTCAACTACCACGTCGCCGTGGTGCTGGTTGGCGTGCTGATGGTGATGTACGTGCTGTTTGGCGGCATGCTCGCCACCACGTGGGTACAGATTATCAAAGCGGTTCTGCTGCTGTTCGGCGCCAGCTTTATGGCCTTTATGGTGATGAAGCACGTCGGCTTTAGCTTCAACAACCTGTTCACCGAAGCAATGGCGGTACACCCGAAAGGGGCGGCCATTATGAGCCCTGGCGGGCTGGTGAAAGACCCAATATCGGCGCTGTCGCTCGGTCTTGGCTTGATGTTTGGTACCGCCGGTCTGCCGCACATTCTGATGCGTTTCTTCACCGTGAGTGACGCCAAAGAAGCACGTAAGAGCGTGTTCTATGCCACCGGGTTTATGGGTTACTTCTACATCCTGACCTTCATCATCGGCTTTGGCGCCATCATGCTGGTCGGGGCAAATCCGCAGTTTAAAGATGCGGCAGGCGCGCTTATCGGCGGCAACAACATGGCAGCGGTACATCTGGCTGATGCGGTCGGCGGCAACCTGTTCCTCGGCTTCATCTCTGCGGTCGCATTCGCCACCATTCTGGCGGTGGTTGCGGGTCTGACGCTGGCAGGGGCTTCGGCGGTGTCTCATGATCTGTACGCTAACGTGTTTAAGAAAGGCGCGACCGAACGTCAGGAGCTGAAGGTTTCCAAAATCACCGTACTGGTGCTGGGCGTGGTGGCCATTCTGCTGGGCATCCTGTTTGAGAATCAGAACATCGCCTTTATGGTGGGTCTGGCGTTCTCGATCGCGGCCAGCTGTAACTTCCCGATCATTCTGCTCTCCATGTACTGGTCGAAATTGACCACCCGTGGCGCAATGGTCGGCGGCTGGCTGGGCCTGCTGACGGCGGTAGTGCTGATGATCCTTGGCCCAACCATTTGGGTCACGATCCTCGGCCACGAGAAAGCGCTGTTCCCGTATGAATACCCGGCGCTGTTCTCTATCGCCGTTGCCTTTATCGGTATCTGGTTGTTCTCGGCAACCGATAACTCTGCTGAGGGTAATCTCGAGCGCGAGCAGTTCCGCGCGCAGTTTATCCGTTCACAAACCGGTCTGGGCATCGACCAGGGTCGTGCGCACTAAAATCCCCTCCCCGGCCAGTGGTCGGGGATCACATTTTTTTCCGCTTCAAGTGATGTTTATCACGCCATCAAAATGAAAAAAGCCAACGCGCGTCACAGGTTTTATCTGCGATTCGCGAAGGCTATCACGCTTTCCCGGTTTTCACGCCAATCCCCAGCTTTACCTCTACGACGATTGCAGACAATACCCGCCACTGTTTTTATTCTTTACTCACGGCGACTTGCTCAGGCTGCTGGCAAAACGGGTCAAACGTTCCGGACTTAGTAACAGCGGCAGAAACAGCGGGCCGCTGGCCGGTGGATTGATAAGCCAGCGCTCCAGCGTATCGGTATAGCGAAGCAGCTGCTGCTGATGCTTTTGCAGCACATCGGCCGGCAGACTTTGCGGGCCGTAGTGATCGAGCCACAGAATATCGGTCATCGCGGCGGCGACGCGGGAAAACATCTGACTGTAGATTTCCGCGCTGCGCCAGGCGGCCAACAAAACCTCCAGCGAATCGTTGGGGCAGGAGATACGCGGCATCAGCTGACGCAGGTTTTGTATCGTGCGCGATGCTAAAAAGCAGGCGGCCTCTTTTTCCAGCGCCACCAGCTCGCGCTGCTCTTTACCAAGCGCCGGAGAGTCGGCGGGCATCAGCGGTTGCCAGGCATGCATCCAGTTAGCGCTCCGGGTGTCCATGTGCAGAAGCTGCTGCGCCTGAGCCACGCTTTCCGGGATCTGGCTTTGATAGTGCAGCCGTCGGCCCAGAAAATTCGGCGTTTTACACAGCCAGTCGTAGCTGGCGTGAACGATAGCCGACAGCTGGTGTTTGTCCTGCATTGAGCGAAAGCCGAGCTGCTGATGCTCAATCCAGCGTTCAAAGGCGGAAGGCTGCGCCTCATCGGCGGTCTGGTTGGCCGCGGAGAGGCCAAAAAGGTTAATTGCGTTGGCGGAGTCCATCACCCGGCTGTCGGGCAGCCACTGCCAGCTGACGCGCGACGTGATGGCTTCAATTTCGTTTTCGGCGGCGCTCAACGCCCAGCTTAACCGGCCGCTGATCTCGTCGGCCAGATAGCACGGCAGCGCGGTCCAACCGTAGCCGGTGCCAAAGAGATCGTACTCGATCCACTTTTTATGCCCCGGCAACGTGGCAATGTGCGGGTGATTGGCAAACCCGGGGTGATAGTCCAGCTCGGTGGCTTTTATCGAGGCGCGCACATCGTCGGGAAGCGTCGCCAGCAGATTGGAAAGCTGCTGCCGAGGCCAGCTGTCATCAATGTAGTCGCGCAGCACCAGCTTTTTGCCCTGGGCGCGCAGCAGACTCCAGACATCGTGCAGGCTTTGCTGCCAGCGGGCGGTCTGAAAGTCCGGGGTGGTCAGGCTGAGAATAAGCCCGCTGAGGTGCGGCAGCGCATGAAGTAGTGGATGCAATATTGCGGCATAAAAGTGCTGCCAGAAATCCGGTGAACTTTTTTCATCGAACGTCAGTTCGGGAAATTTACGCTTAATTATATCGTCGCTCGGCGCGGCTTCGCCCTGCAGCCAAAACGATAAATTATTTTCCGCCAGATATTGGTCGACGCGTTTTAAATATTGCAGCGCGTAATTTTGTTGATGAATCAGGTTCTCGACGTTGAGCTTTTGGCTTAACGGCGAGGGCGTAGCAAGAAAAGAAAGCAGTTCCTGTTGGTGCAGGATGATGCCGGTGAAACCGTGCTGTTTCGCGCTTTTAACGCCCTGAATAAACCAGGGCCAGTGCCAAATAAAAGTGCTATTCAGCTCCATCAATTGATGCGGAATACGTTTCATTGCGTCGCCTTGCTGATATTTGAATTTATATCTTAATCGAGGATGCCATGAAAAAATATGCTCTGGTCGGTACCGGGGGTCGTGCGGGTTTATATATTTCCGCCATTGGTGGAACCTGGCGTGATAATGCCAAAATGGTCGCGTTTTGCGATACCAATCAGACCCGAATGAACTACGCCAATAAACTGTTGCAAAAAGAAGGCGCAGAGCCGGTATCCACCTGGAAAGCGGCGCAGTTCGAAGAGATGATCCGCGAAACTCGCCCGGATATCATCATCGTTACCACCATGGACCGCACCCACGATGATTACATCGTCCGCGCGCTGCATGCGGGCTGCGACGTGATCACCGAAAAACCGATGACTATCGACGAAAAACGCGCGCTGCGTATTCTCGATGCCATCGAAGAGACCGGACATACCGTGCGCGTAGCCTTTAACTATCGCTACGCGCCGCACCACAGCAAAGTACGCGAACTGTTGATGCAGGGCGTGATTGGCAACGTCACCTCCGTTCACTTTGAGTGGCTGCTCAACACCGAGCACGGCGCGGATTACTTCCGCCGCTGGCACCGTGAGAAACGCAACAGCGGCGGCCTGCTGGTGCACAAATCCACTCACCACTTCGACCTGATGAACTTCTGGTTAGCCAGCTACCCAGAGCGCGTTTACGCCGAAGGCAGCCTGCAATTCTACGGCAAAGAAAATGCCGAAAAACGTGGCGTCTCGCAGTTCTACCCGCGCACCCACGGTTTTGCCGAAGCCAAAGACGATCCGTTCGCGCTGAATATGGCAGACAACGAACAGCTCAAAGCGCTGTACCTCGACGCCGAGCATGAGGACAACTATTTCCGCGACCAGAGCGTGTTTAGCGATGGCATCACCATCGAAGACACCATGTCTGTACTGGTGAAGTACCAAAACCAGGTCCAGCTCACCTACTCACTCAATGCCTATCTGCCGTGGGAAGGACTGAACGTGGTGTTTAACGGCACCGAAGGCCGTCTGGAGATGAAAATCGTCGAGAAATCCTACGTCAACGCCGGCGGTAAACGCGAAAACGAAGGTAGCCTGGAGCAGTGCGATATCACCGTCTTCCCGATGTTTGCCGAGCCGTGGAAAGCGGAGTTCAACCTCGGTGAAGGCGGACACGGCGGCGGCGATAACGCCATGCTGGCGGATCTGTTCGGCGAACCGGGCAACGACCCGTTGCAGCGTGCAGCCGACCACCGCGCTGGCGCGATGTCCATTCTCACCGGTATTGCGGGCAATATCTCCATGCAGCAACAGCGTCCGGTGAATTTTAAGGAGTTCGAGCTGGTTTCCCGACTGGCGAAACGCTAAGCCCCTCGTTCCGGCGCGGCAGGAGGCTGCGCCGGAAAAGACGGTCAGTATTATGCTGTTACTCACCTGTTTAATAACAATATTTCTGCCTCTTCCCGGAGACATGTAATGAATAAACTCGCGTCAGGTGTTATCGCATCACTGTTACTTTCCTGTACCTCTGCCTGGGCGCAACAGCCCGTTGAATTACGTATGTCATGGTGGGGAGGCAACAGCCGCCACCAGGCAACGCTCAAGGCGCTGGAAGCCTTTGAGAAAACGCATCCCGAGATTAAAGTGAAGGCGGAATATACCGGCTGGGATGGGCATCTTTCGCGCCTGACCACCCAAATGGCCAGCGGCACCGAGCCGGACGTAATGCAGACCAACTGGCCGTGGCTGATTATTTTTTCCAAAAATGGCGAGGGATATTACGACCTGAATAAGCTCAAGAATGAACTGGATTTGAACCAGTATCAGGCCAAAGATCTGCAATCCACCACCATCAAAGGCAAACTGAACGGCCTGCCGATTTCAGTCAACGCGCCGGTGTTCTACTACAACGACGTCACCTGGAATAAGGCTGGGCTGGCGTACCCGAAAACCTGGGATGAACTTTTTGCGGCCGGGAAAAGCTTCCAGCAAAAACTGGGCAAAAACTATTACCCCTACAGCATGGTCGATCAGGATGTCATTCTGCTGCTCAACGCCTACATGATGCAGAAATACCAGAAGCCAATGTTCGACAGCAGCGGTAAATTTACCTGGGACGATATGCAGTGGCAGGAAGCGTTTGGCTTTGTGAAACGTCTTAGCGATGACCACGTGGTGCCATCGCCAAAAACGCTCTCTTCTTACGGCAAGGGCAATCTGTATGAAATGAAGCCGTGGATTAACGGTGAATGGGGCGGGACTTTTACCTGGAATATTTCCATTCGCATGTACATCAACAACCTCACACCACCGGCCAAACTGGTGCTGGGTGATTACGTGATGCAGCCCGGCGTGACGGAGTCCGGGGTGTACTTCAAGACGGCGCAGATGTTCTCGGTGGCGAAGTCGACCAAACATCCGAAAGAAGCGGCGATGCTGGTCAACTTCCTGCTCAACGATCCGCAGGCTATCGAGTCGCTTGGCCTTGAACGCGGCATTCCTTTGAGCAAAACGGCAGAAACGCTGTTAACCGAAAAAGGGGTGATTGACCCTAACGATCCGGTCGTGGCCGGTTTAAGACAGGCGCAATCGCTGCCCACCACCGTGGTGGCGACGCCCTATATTGAAGATTTGCAGGTGGTCGATCAGTTTATGTCTGCCCGCGAAAAGCTCGACCAGGGAAAGCCTATTGCCCAGGTCGTCAGTGAGTTCCGCCAGCAGGTTGAACGTATTGTTCGCCGTTTGAATCGTTAATCCTGACAGCGCATTGTTTGATGGCGCTGCGCTTATCAGACCTACAGGGCTGTGTCTTACTGTAGGCCGGGTAAACGCAGGCTGCTCAGAACATGATCCAACCAACTACCGGCGCCACCAGCACCATCACAATGCCGGACAACATCATCACCAGGCTCGCCACCACACCTTCCTGCGGGCCTAATTCATACGAGCGCGCCGTCCCGGCACCGTGCGATGCGGCACCAAAGCCCGCGCCTTTAGCCATCCCTTCACGAATCGACAAACGCAGGAACAACACGTCGCCAATCGCCATGCCGAACACCCCGGTCACCACCACGAACAGCGCCACCAGCTCCGGTTGCCCACCGAGTGATTTTGCCGCCGCCAGCGCAAACGGCGTGGTGATGGAACGTACCGCCAGGCTGCGCTGAATTTCATCCGGCAGAGTAAACAACCGCGCTAGCCACACAGAGCTCGTTACCGCAACCACCGTGGCGGTGATCACGCCAGCAGAAAGGGACATCCAGTGGCGTTTAATAATCGCCAGGTTATCGTAAACCGGCACGGCAAACGCGATGGTCGCAGGGCCCAGCAGCCACAGCAGCCAGTGCGCCTCGCCCATATAGTTCTGATAGGAGATATGACCGAACACCAGCAGCAATACCAACAGCACCGGGGTCAGTACCAGAGGCATCAGCGGCAGTTTTCGAAAGCGGCGATACAGACGTTTATTGGCGAAATAGAGCACCAGCGTGATAACCAGACATGCCACGCTCAGCTGAAAGTTAGTCATGGTGCATCCGTTTCATCTCGTAGCGATACACCTTGTCGACGACCCAGGCGGTTGCCCCCAGTACCATCATCGTGCTTAGCGCGATGACCACGAAGATCCGCCAGCCATCAATCATCAACAGTTGTGCATAGTTCACCACCGCCACTACCGCTGGAACGAAAAACAGCAGCATTTCTGCCAGCAACCAGCGCGACCCGGCGCGTACCCATTTCAGCGGTACAACGTGGCAGACAATCAGCACCAACAGCAGGATCATCCCCACGAGGTTGGCAGGCAGCGGCAGATTCCACCAGCTCACCAGATATTCAGCAAACACAAACAGTCCGGCGTACAGCAATACCTGCACCGGAATCTGAAGACGGTTTAAAACGGAGGGCACTACGCGCCCTAAGGCCTCGGCCATGGAGGGATGTCCAAAAAAATCACAGGCGCACAGTATAGTGAGACAACGATGATGACAGAAATGAATTAAACTCATCGGTAGCATAGTTTAGAGGCATAATCATGGACATAAGAACGCTACGCTACTTTGTCGAAGTCGTTCGTCAGCAGAGCTTTACCCGCGCCGCGGAGAAGCTGTTTGTGACGCAACCGACCATCAGCAAGATGCTCAAAAATCTGGAAGATGAGCTGAACTGCACCCTGCTCATTCGCGACGGCCGTAAGCTTTTAATGACCGATACCGGGCAGGTGGTGTTCGAGCGCGGGCTGGCAATTCTGGGCGAATTCCGGCAACTGGAGGCCGAACTCAGCGATATCAATCACCTCAACAAAGGCGTGCTGCGGTTGGGTATTCCGCCGATGGTCGGCATGCTAATGGCGGGGCCTATTGGCCTGTTTCGCCAGCGCTACCCCGGCGTAGAGCTCAAGATTTCCGAATTTGGCGGCCTGACCGTGCAGCAGGCGGTGATCAACGGCGAGCTGGATTTAGCCATCACCGCGCTGCCAGTGGAAGAAGAGAGCGCCCTCACCACTCAGCCGTTGTTCAGCCATCCGCTGTGCGTGTTAGTACCGCGTTCCGGCGATTGGCTGGAACAAACGTCGGTGTCACCGCAGCAGTTAGCGGCCCATCCATTGCTGATTTATAACGAAGATTTCGCCCTCAGCCGCCAACTCATGCAGCTATTCGCACGGCACGACGTGAAGCCGCGCATTGCGGTACGCAGCGGGCAATGGGATTTTCTCGCCGCCATGGTGCAGGCTGGCGTCGGCGTCGCGATTCTGCCTGAGCCGATTTGCCGTCGTCTGGATGCCAAAACCCTGCGCTGGCTGCCGCTGGAAAGCGAGCTGCGCTGGCAGTTAGGGATGATTTGGCGGGAAGGGGTGTATATGTCGCACAGCGCCCAGGCGTGGCTGAAGTGCTGCGAAGGATTTACGCTGCCGTAGTCGGCCCGCGTCTGATGGCGGCTACGCCTTATCAGACCTACGTTGGGACATTATCGGGCCTACGGTGCTGCGCTTATCCGACCTACGGTCGATGACCTGTAGGTCGGATAAGGCCTGGCCGACAAACGCGCAGCACTAGCGCTTGCTACGCATCCTCAATCAACAGCGCTTCCAGCAGATCGAGGTCATGCAACAGCTTTTGCAAAGTCTCGTTGCTGATCTGTCGCGTGGCGCGCAGGTGGTACAGCTCACCGCGCTCAGAACGCAGCGCGGCGAGACGGAAGCGGCGCTCCAACTGTTCTTCCAGCATCGACGTTTCGACATCGTTACGCCCATCAACCCGACGACGCAAATTACCGATGACGCGCGAACTGACCTCGGTCAGCAGCTGGTTATCAATATTCTCATCGGTATCCGCCGCCAGACGCTCTTCCATTTTCTGGATAGCGACAATCGCCACGTCTGCCGTCGCCGCCCGCGCCAGCTGTTCTTCTTTGCGCTGCTGAACGTTGTCGGTCGACTCGATATGGCGCAGCAGAATCGGCAGCGCAATCACGCCAACGAACAGCGAGAACAGAATCACCCCGGCGGCAAGGAATACCAGCTCATAACGCGCCGGGAATACATCGCCGGACGGTAATAGCAGCGGGATAGAGAGCACACCGGCAAGGGTAATCGCCCCGCGCACCCCGGCCACAGAAGAAATCAGCAGCTCGCGAGTGGTCCAGGAACCAAACTCCATCGGTTTCTTTTTCAGGAAGCGCTGGCTTAATTTGCGCATCGTCCACAGCCAGCCAAAACGCACCAGCATCAGCGCCGCGTAAATCAGGATGATATCGGTAAACAGCATCCAGGTTTCCACGTTCGGGTCGGCTTCTGCCGCCACCAGCGAGCTCTGGAGAATATCCGGCAACTGCAGGCCCAACAGCAAGAACACCATGCCGTTAAACACAAATTCAAGCATCGCCCAGGTGCTGTTGGCGCGCAGACGCATAGCCAGCGGTGCGGTGCGCATCACGCCGGAGCGGGTAATCGTCATCCCTGCAGCCACGGCCGCCAGGATACCGGATACGCCGATATGTTCCGCAATCAGGTAAGAAGCAAACGGCAGCAGGAACAGCAGCACAATCTGCGTGGCCGGTTCATCACCGCCCCAGCGGCTGAGGAAACGCATTGAGCGCCCGTACAGCCAGCTGACCACGAAACCCGCCAGGATGCCGCCAATGGCGACTTTGAGGAACTCGACCGTGGCACCGCCAACGGTAAAGACCATGGTGCCCATCGCCACCGCGACGGCAAATTTCAGCGATACCAGGCCGGAGGCGTCGTTCATCAACGCTTCGCCCTGCAAAATACCCATGATTTTTTTCGGGATTCGCCCTTCACCGACAATACCGGAGAGCGCGACCGCATCGGTCGGTGACAGCACTGCCGCCAGCGCAAACGCCGGGATAAGCGGGATGCCCGGCACTATCCAGTAAATCAGGAAGCCAATCCCCACCACCGTCACCAGCACTAACGCCAGCGCCAGCCCGAGGATTTCCCTGCCGTGCTCGATAAATTCGCGCGTTGGCGTCTTCCAGCCGTCGGCAAACAGCAGCGGCGGGATGAACAGCACGAGGAACAGTTCAGGGTCAAATTCAACGTGCAAACCGAAGGTTGGCCACGCGAGCAGCGCACCGATAGCGATTTGCATTAACGGAAGTGGGACCTGGAATGGCAGTACGCGTGTAACCACCCCAGACAGCGAAACCACGAGGGTCATGATGAGTATGGTGAAGAATATTTCCATGCGTTCCCTGTTTACAGCGTTGTCTTATTATTCAAAACATGAAGCGTCGTGCTTCTTATTATACGGTTACCAGAGTAACGCAAAAGGAAACGAGGTGCGGCTGAAAATGGAAAAAAAGTACTACCCCGTAGCCCAAACAAAAAACCCGCCGGTTGGCGCAATGCCGTTCACTTAAGCGGAGCAGCATGACGGTTAACCGGATAGCGGGTTTTTGATATTTTAACCGCCCTCGGCCTTGATGGTCGGGGGCG
>NZ_JBEFLV010000023.1:0-74829 GCF_040149365.1 Kluyvera huaxiensis | reverse complement strand
TTTGCTTCCCACTCAGCTTCGCCTTCCAGCGCTTTCAGCGCGGAACCACGAACGATAGGAGTGTCGTCGCCTGGGAAATCGTACTGAGACAGAAGTTCACGAACTTCCATTTCTACCAGTTCCAGCAGCTCTTCGTCATCAACCATGTCGCATTTGTTCAGGAACACGATGATGTACGGAACGCCTACCTGACGACCCAGCAGGATGTGCTCACGAGTCTGTGGCATAGGGCCATCAGTCGCAGCAACAACCAGGATAGCGCCATCCATCTGCGCAGCACCGGTGATCATGTTTTTAACATAGTCGGCGTGGCCTGGGCAGTCTACGTGTGCGTAGTGGCGAGTCGGGGTGTCATATTCAACGTGGGAAGTGTTGATGGTGATACCACGAGCTTTTTCTTCTGGTGCGTTATCGATCTGGTCGAAAGCACGAGCAGCACCGCCGTAGGTTTTAGCCAGTACGGTAGTGATTGCAGCAGTCAGGGTAGTTTTACCGTGGTCGACGTGGCCGATAGTACCAACGTTGACGTGCGGTTTTGTACGTTCAAATTTTTCTTTAGACACGGCTATATTCCTTACTATAGTGCTCTCCCCTTTGGAGAGAGCACGGGACTTAGGTTTTAATCCTGTGGCTTATTTACCACGGGCTTCAATAACGGCCTGAGCAACGTTGTTCGGCGCATCGTCGTACTTCAGGAACTCCATGGAGTAAGAAGCACGGCCTTTGGTCAGTGAACGCAGCTGAGTTGCATAACCGAACATTTCGGACAGCGGAACTTCAGCGTGGATCACAACGCCAGTAGCGTTGGATTCCTGACCTTTGAGCATACCACGACGGCGGCTCAAGTCACCGATTACGTCACCGGTGTTCTCTTCCGGAGTCTCTACTTCAACCTTCATGATAGGCTCAAGCAGAACTGGTTTCGCTTTCTTAAAGCCATCTTTGAAGGCGATAGAAGCGGCCAGTTTAAACGCCAGCTCGGAGGAGTCAACGTCATGGTAAGAACCGAAGTGCAGACGCACGCCCAGATCAACAACCGGGTAGCCAGCCAGTGGGCCAGATTTCAGCTGTTCCTGGATGCCTTTATCAACGGCAGGGATGTATTCGCCAGGAATTACACCACCTTTGATGTCGTTGATGAACTCGTAGCCTTTCGGGTTCACACCCGGCTCCAGTGGGTACATGTCGATAACAACATGACCGTACTGACCGCGACCACCAGACTGCTTAGCGTGTTTACCTTCGATATCGGTAACTTTCGCGCGAATCGCTTCACGGTAAGCAACCTGAGGTTTACCGACGTTCGCTTCAACGTTGAATTCACGCTTCATGCGGTCAACGATGATGTCGAGGTGCAGTTCACCCATACCAGCGATGATGGTCTGGTTAGATTCTTCATCAGTCCATACGCGGAATGATGGATCTTCTTTAGCCAGACGACCCAGAGCCAGACCCATTTTTTCCTGGTCAGCTTTGGTTTTCGGTTCTACGGCGATAGAAATTACCGGCTCAGGGAATTCCATACGCTCCAGAATGATCACGTTATCTGGATCACAGATGGTATCACCAGTGGTAACGTCTTTCAGACCGATAGCAGCAGCGATGTCGCCCGCGCGAACTTCTTTGATCTCTTCACGTTTGTTAGCGTGCATCTGAACGATACGGCCAAAACGCTCACGAGCAGATTTCACCGGGTTGTATACGGTATCGCCAGAGTTAACCACACCGGAATACACACGGAAGAAGGTCAAGTTACCAACAAACGGGTCGGTTGCGATTTTGAACGCCAGCGCAGCAAACGGCTCTTCATCACTTGCATGACGCTCAGCCGGAGTGTCTTTACCGTCGTCCAGCATACCGTTGATCGCAGGTACGTCGACTGGGGATGGCAGGTAATCAATTACCGCATCCAGCATCGCCTGAACACCTTTGTTCTTGAACGCAGAACCACAGGTTACCAGGATGATTTCGTTGTTCAGAACACGCTGACGCAGAGCTTTTTTGATCTCTTCTTCAGTCAGTTCTTCACCACCCAGGTATTTCTCCATCAGCTCTTCTGAAGCTTCAGCAGCGGACTCGATCAGGTTCTGGTGCCATTCGTCAGCCAGGTCCTGCATGTCAGCTGGAATATCTTCATAAGTGAAGGTTACGCCTGCATCTTCTTCGTTCCAGTTGATGGCTTTCATTTTCACCAGGTCAACGACACCGGTGAAACCTTCTTCAGCACCAATCGCCAGCTGCAGCGGAACAGGGTTCGCGCCCAGACGGGTTTTGATCTGACCAACAACTTTCAGGAAGTTTGCACCCATGCGGTCCATTTTGTTAACGAACGCAATGCGTGGAACTTTATATTTGTTTGCCTGACGCCATACGGTTTCAGACTGTGGCTGAACACCACCAACTGCGCAGTAAACCATTACCGCACCATCAAGAACACGCATGGAACGTTCTACTTCGATAGTGAAGTCAACGTGCCCCGGGGTGTCGATGATGTTTACACGGTGTGGTTCATACTGCTTAGCCATACCAGACCAGAATGCAGTAGTCGCAGCGGAAGTGATGGTGATACCACGTTCCTGCTCCTGCTCCATCCAGTCCATGGTAGCCGCGCCGTCATGAACTTCACCGATTTTATGGTTTACACCGGTGTAGAACAGAATACGTTCGGTAGTAGTGGTTTTACCGGCGTCGATGTGCGCACTGATACCGATGTTACGGTAGCGTGCGATGGGTGTTGTACGAGCCATTTGATTCCTCGTTTATCTTTTTAGGCGTTCAGTTAAGTAACCCAAAGCGGGCAGCTTCTCTGAAGCGCCCGCCTGGTGACTAATACTCCGAAGGGATTACCAACGGTAGTGTGCGAACGCCTTGTTGGCATCTGCCATACGGTGAACGTCTTCACGTTTCTTAACTGCAGTACCTTTGTTGTCTGCAGCATCAGAAAGTTCGTTCGCCAGGCGCAGAGCCATGGATTTATCACCGCGTTTACGAGCAGCTTCAACGATCCAACGCATTGCCAGAGCATTACGACGAACCGGACGGACTTCAACTGGAACCTGATAAGTAGAACCACCAACGCGGCGAGACTTAACTTCGACAGTCGGACGCACGTTTTCGAGGGCTACTTCAAAAGCTTCCAGGCCATCTTTACCAGAACGCTGAGCCAGGGTCTCCAGCGCGCTGTATACGATGGTTTCTGCGGTAGATTTTTTACCATCTACCATCAGGATATTTACAAATTTAGCCAGCAGCTCTGATCCGAACTTAGGATCCGGCAGGATTTTACGCTGACCAATGACGCGACGACGTGGCATGGGAATACTCCGTTGTTAATTCAGGATTGTCCAAAACTCTAAGAGTTTAGTTTGACATTAATATAAAACGTTTGGCCTTACTTAACGGAGAACCATTAAGCCTTAGGACGTTTCACGCCATACTTGGAGCGTGATTGCTTACGGTCTTTAACGCCGGAGCAGTCAAGCGCACCACGAACGGTGTGGTAACGAACACCCGGAAGGTCTTTTACACGACCGCCACGGATCAGGATCACGGAGTGTTCCTGCAGGTTGTGACCTTCACCACCGATGTAGGAAGTCACTTCAAAACCGTTAGTCAAACGCACACGGCATACTTTACGCAGTGCGGAGTTTGGTTTTTTAGGAGTGGTGGTATATACACGAGTACATACGCCACGTTTCTGCGGGCAGGCTTCCAGCGCAGGCACGTTGCTCTTTGCAACTTTGCGTGCGCGTGGTTTGCGTACCAGCTGGTTAACTGTTGCCATTAAATAGCTCCTGGTTGTAGCTTTCGCTTCGTAAACACGTAATAAATCGCCTCATGCAATATGAGGACGCGAAATTTTAGGGCTATGCCGATAGGGTGTCAAGAAATATACAACGGTCACACGTTACCAGGCGATTTGCGCCGGGTGTTTTACCGTTAACCTGACGAAGTCAGTATAGCTGACCATCATAGCATCGCTCGAAATTTGAGCACAAAGACCCCGCGCCTGCGCATCCTCATTCAACACGTAGATGGATATGGGGGCTGTGCGGAGGATTTCAACAAAATGGCTGTTTTCTACTGCGGCCAGCACGCCATCGGCTATTAACAATAAATCATCACCCTCGTCCATAAGACGGAGCATACCCGCGATATCGGCATGCCACGGAGAGGTTCTTAGCGTATGCAGCATAGGGGCCTCAAAAACGCAAAATCACATCGTATTCGTTAAGCTGCTGACGCAGCGCGTCCGGTTCAAGCACTTCCACTTCCGTTACGAACGACGCTTCTGCCGTCAGCCCACGCTCACGCATGGAGGCCGCGCAAACCCAGCAGTTCTCGATGTCATAAAGCGCCAGCAGTTTGAAGGTCGCGATGTAATCGCGCGCCAGAATCACGCCAGGCTTTTGTTGACTCAATGGCTGAAACACGCCGTCGCCAATGAAAAAGACGCCGAGGTCATCACTTAATGCTGACGTCGCCAGCAGCGCGTCCAGCCCTTCCCGGCCCGCAGAGCTGCCATGCGGCGCAGAGGTAAATACAAACGCAACGCGCTTCATCAGAATTGTACCGTTCGATCGCAGGTCAGCGCGGCTTCAGCCAGCGCACCCAACCCACTAAGAGAAAAGCCAGGCTGTAGATTAAATCCCGGTAGCCCTAACTGCGCGGCTTCCTTCTCATCGGTGATACCACGGCGCAACGCCGCAGCAACACAAATATGCAGCGCCACGCCATGCGCGTCATGGAGCGACTGCCACGCGCGGACAACATCGAACTCATCGCTGGCCGGAGAAGTCAGCTGGTTGGCGTTATACACCCCTTCCCGGTAGAAAAAGATGCTGGCTATCTCATGGCCTTCCGCCAGTGCAGCCTGGGCAAACTGCAGCGCGCTGCTTGCCTGCTGCGTGCCGTAAGCAGGGCCAGTCACCATGATGGCAAAACGCATTACTTATCTTGCCCCACAAAATCACCGCTTTTGAACTGGCGAATGTAGAGATAAACCGTATGTTTGGAGATGTTCAGGCGGTCGGCAACCTGGTTGATGGCATCTTTGATATCAAAGATCCCTTTCTCGTAAAGATTAAGCACGATCTGACGATTTTTGGCGTTATTGGAAACGTTGCGATCGGCATTCACCTCTTCGATGGTGAACTCCAGCGTCTGGGTAACAAGATCCTCAACCGAAGAGGCAAAGTTAACCGCAGAGCCGACTTCCGGTGTTTCCGGCGGAATGAAGGTATTCATGATCTGCGAGAACGGTACATCAAGGTTCATGTTGATGCACAGTAAACCGATAACACGGTGCTCGCGATTGCGAATGGCAATGGTGACGGACTTCATCAATACGCCACTTTTGGCGCGAGTAAAATAGCATTTGGAAACGCTACTATCCGCTCCCGTCATATCGTGCAGCATACGTAGCGCGAGATCGGTAATCGGAGAACCAATTTTGCGGCCGGTATGTTCGCCGTTTGCAATGCGTATTGCCGAGCACTTTAGATCCTGCAGTGAGTGCAACACGATTTCACAGTGGGAACCAATGAGCATCGCCAACCCGTCCACCACCGCTTCGTAGGATTTCAGGATATCGAAGTCAGTTTGATCGAAAGGACGTTGATCCAGTAAATCAAGTTCACTGGTTTCGTTGGTTAAAAGCGACCTGGACATGAAAAAAAGCACTCCTTTTCAGGAGCCTGTCGTTATGTTGTCAGGGCAGGCTCATCACTATTAGGGGCATCTAAAGTAATACAGCGCATAAGGCGCTTTCCAGCATTAATTATATCCAGCGGATAATAAAAAGCCGCCGCCCAGTGGGCGGCGGCTTTTATGCTCTTATTTTTTAGCAGCGTCTGCGGCTTTGTCAGCCGGTGCAGCTTCAGGCTGCGCATCCGCTTTCGGAGCCGGTTTGATGTCTAACAGTTCAACATCAAATACCAGCGTAGAGTTTGCCGGGATACCAGGAACGCCGGTTTTGCCGTAAGCCAGATCCGGTGGGATGACCAGCTGGATTTTACCGCCCTTCTTGATATTTTTCAGACCTTCGGTCCAGCCTGGGATTACACCATCCAGACGGAAGGAGAGAGGCTCACCGCGAGTGTAAGAGTTATCGAACTCTTTACCGTCGGTCAGGGTACCTTTGTAGTTAACCACCACGGTGTCACTGTCTTTAGGCGCGTCACCGGTACCTTCTTTCTCAACCTTGTACATCAGACCGGTTTTAGAAGTTTTCACGCCTTTTTCTTTGGCGAACTTCTCGCGGAAGGCTTTGCCTTTCGCTTCGCTATCAGCGGCGTCTTTTTCCATCTTAGCCTGGGCAGAGGCCTTCACGCGGGTTTCGAATGCCTGCAGGGTTTGTTCAATTTCCTGATCGGACAGTTTGCTCTTATCAGCAAAAGCGTCCTGAACGCCGGCGATCAGCTGGTCTTTATCCAGTTTGATGCCCAGCTTTTCCTGCTCTTTCAGAGAATTTTCCATGTAACGACCCAGCGATGCACCCAGTGCATAGGCAGATTTCTGGTCGTCATTTTTGAATGCGGCTTTACTTTCAGCGGCTGGTGCCGCTTTCGCTGCGGTATCAGCAGCAAAAGTCAGTGGCGCATTCAGTGCAACGGCCATTGTGGTTGCCAGAAGCGTTACTTTAAACAGTGATTTCATCCATCTCTCCAGGGCCGGGGCCTCTCGCCCCAATGTTAACTAAATGAGAAGCGTACTATAGAACGTTGTAGGGGAAATCTACATATCAACGCTTCTTATATCGACTCTTTTCAGACTCTTTTTGTTTAAATAAGTTTCCGCTCACGCACAGGAGTGCTGCACAGCCGAAAAAAGTTGAGTAGAATCCGCGCGTCAGAAACGCTTTTGGCGATAACAGTAGAGAGAGACATCATGAAGGAAACAACTATCGAAGTGCGTTTGGCTGAACTTGAAAGCCGACTGGCCTTCCAGGAGGTAACCATTGATGACCTCAACCAAACGGTCACCGCCCATGAACTTGAAATGGCGAAACTGCGCGAACACCTGCGTCTGCTGACGGACAAACTGAAGGCTAGCCAGCCGTCAAACATTGCGTCCCAGTCAGAAGAGACGCCACCGCCTCACTATTGAGACGAAAAAAAAGCGGGGAAACCCGCTTTTTTTGTGCCGGAAAGTTATCCGGCCGATAAAACGTTCTCTATCGGTAGGCCTGATAAGCGTTACGCCATCAGGCAAGCAGACCGATTAGTGGCAACCGCAACCGCCGTTACCGCAACCGCCTTTACCATGTTCATGACCATGGTCGTGATCGTGGCCGTGGCCACCGCAGCAACCTTCGTGGTCATGGTCGTGATCGTGGTCGTGACCGTTTGCACCGTGAACGTGGCCGTGAGCCAGTTCTTCTTCGGTAGCTTCGCGGATAGCGACAACTTCAACGTTGAACTTCAGGTTCTGACCCGCCAGCATGTGGTTACCATCAACCACTACGTGCTCGTCTTCCACTTCGGTGATTTCAACCGGAACTGGACCCTGGTCGGTTTCAGCCAGGAAGCGCATGCCAACCTGCAGTTCGTCAACGCCCATGAAGACGTCTTTAGGAACGCGCTGAACCAGGTTTTCGTCGTACTGACCGTAAGCGTCATTTGCGCCTACTGCCACGTCAAATTTATCACCAACTTCGTGACCATCCAGCGCAGTTTCCAGGCCGGAGATCAGGGAACCGTGACCATGCAGGTAGTCCAGCGGTGCACTTACCGGAGACTCATCAACCAATACACCGTCTTCTGTACGTACCTGATAGGCCAGGCTGACCACCAGGTCTTTTGCTACTTTCATGATATCTCCTGAGCATGGGAATATTTCGTGGCGCAGATTGTAGCGGAATTCTGCACCCGTGTACCCATTAGCTTAAAAAAAGACAGCACGGAACGCTACTCCGGATGAAAAATTCCGATAACTTGTTCTTCTTTGCGCACGTGCTCGCGCGCTTCTTTATCCGCTTCCCGCATCTGGTGTCCGCACTTAACGCATTCAACCACATCGATATTATTTTCGCGCCACATCGCCATAGAATCCTGCGCCTGACACGATGGGCATTTTGCGCCCGCGATAAAACGTTTACGTACCGCCATGCTTCACCTTCTATTCAAATTCGTCCCAGCCGTCCAGCTGCCGCCGTTCCTGTTGCATCTCCCGCTGGAAAATCTCTTCCAGCTCACGTCTTGCTTCACGCACGCGCGAGATTTGTTGGGTATCGCTGTGCACCGGCATCAGCTCGCGCAGCATACGCATATCCAGACGCTTAAAGTGCAGCTGTGCGCGCTGCGCCTGATGCGGATGCATACCGGTGGAGATTAGCGCTTTACGCCCCAACTCCAGTGCACTCGAGAATGTCTCTCGGGAAAACTGTACCACGCCAGCCTGCAGTAGTTCGTGCGCCTCAACACGTCCCCGGGCGCGGGCCATGATGTGCAGATGAGGAAAATGTTGCTGACAGATATCAACCAGCTTCATGGTATCTTCCGGCTCGTTGCAGGTGATAACAATCGACTGGGCCTGTTCGGCACCGGCCGACCGCAGCAGTTCAACCTGGGTCGCATCACCGTAGTAAACCTTGTAGCCGTACTTGCGCATCAGGTTGACTGCACTGATATCGCGCTCCAGCACGGTAATGCGCAGCTTATTGGCCATCAGCAGGCGGCCAATCACCTGGCCAAAACGGCCAAAGCCCACCACGATCACCTGCGGTTTATCATCATCCACCCACGGCGCCTCATCTTCCTCTTCCGACAAGTTAAAACGCCGCGACAGCACCAGATCCACCAGCTTCATCAACAGCGGCGTGGTCATCATAGAGAGAGTGACAGTCACCAGCAGCAGCGACATCTGGTCGCCTTTAAACACCTTGAAGGAAGACGCCGCTGAGAACAGAACAAAAGCAAACTCGCCCCCCTGGCTCAGCACACCGGCAAACTGCATCCGTTCGGAGCTGCGTAAACCATGCAGATGTGCCAGCAGATACAGCACCAGCGTTTTCACCGCCACCAGCACCGCAACGGAGATAATGACCAGCAGAAGATGGCTGTAAAGCACGCCCAGGTTGAGCGACATCCCTACCGAAATAAAGAACAGGCCGAGCAACAGCCCTTTGAACGGATCGATGGCAATCTCAAGTTCATGTCGGTATTCGCTCTCTGCCAGCAGCACGCCCGCTATAAAGGTGCCCAACGCCATGGAGAGGCCCAGCGCATCCATAAACAGCGCCGAACCCAGCACCAACAGCAACGTAGCGGCGGTAAACACTTCGCGCACGCCGGAGCTGGCAATAAAGCGAAACACTGGACGCAGCAGGTAGCGGCCGCCGATCAGCATTCCGGCAAAGGCCAATACTTTTAAGCCGACGGTTTGCCAGTCAAAATGGTCATCCCCCGCCCCAGCCAGCAATGGCACCAGCGCCAGCGCCGGGATCACGGCTAAATCCTGGAACAGCAGTACCGAGAAGCCAAGCTGGCCTGACTCACTGCGATTCATGCCCTTTTCACGCATCAATTGCAGCGCCATCGCCGTAGAGGACATCGCCAGCCCAATGCCGCCAATCACCGCCGCATGCCAGGAGAAGTCGGTGAGCATCAGCAGCCCACCGAGGATCGCCGCGCTAAAAATCACCTGCGCGGCGCCAATGCCGAAGATAGGCCGCCGCAGCTGCCACAGCTTCGCCGGGTTCAGCTCCAGCCCAATGATGAACATCAGGAACACCACGCCAAGCTCGGAGAAATGGAGAATTTCATCAACGTCGCTGATAAACCCCAGCCCCCATGGGCCAATGGCAATCCCCGCCAGCAGGTAGCCTAAAACGGCGCCAATGCCCAGCCTTGCCGCCAACGGCACCGCGGCAACCGCCGCGAACAGAAACAGCACACCGGCCAGTAACAAATCGGAACCTTCCATCATCGTCCTCCTGCCGTAATCGGCGCAGCCAGCCAATCGGCATAGGCTTTCGCATGGCTCGCCAACTCATCGGGCGGCTGTCGACGCGCCCAGTAGACGATAATCGGACTCAACCAGTGCATATGGCACATGGCGGCGGTCAGTTCGAACGGGCGCAGAATATCGCTCATCGGATAACGATTCAGACCATCGTGGCGATAGGCGCTTTCCGGCTCGCCGGTAGTAATGACGCTACGCCAGTACTTTCCCGCCAGTTCATTTCCCCCTACGCCACTGGCGAAACCTCGGCTGAGCACGCGGTCGAGCCACTCTTTCAGCAATGCCGGGCAGCTGTAGGTATAAAGCGGATGCTGGAACACGATAACGTCATGCTCGCGCAGCAGCTGTTGTTCACGGGGGATATCAATAAAGAAATCAGGATAGTGTGCATAGAGATCGTGCACGGTTACGTTTTTTAACTGCCGAGCCGGTTTAAGCAAAACCCGGTTAGCCACCGAATCCTGAGATTCCGGATGGGCATACAGCAGCAACACTTTCGCTGTCTGAGACATCATTCCCCTCCCGGTTTTGTCTTTTGTCTATTTTCGACGTTTTAGGCTACCATTGCGCCTCGGTGCGGCACATTGCTCACATTACATTATCACAATGACAATTTAACATAGTCAGAACATACGGCGCCTTATGATTGTTTTCTCCTCGTTACAAATTCGTCGTGGCGTGCGTGTCCTGCTGGATAACGCAACGGCCACTATCAACCCTGGGCAAAAAATCGGCCTGGTGGGGAAAAATGGCTGCGGTAAATCCACGCTGCTCGCTCTGCTAAAAAACGAGATTAGCGCCGACGGCGGCAACTTTACCTACCCCGGCAACTGGCAGCTGGCGTGGGTTAACCAGGAAACGCCAGCCCTCGCCGAACCGGCGCTAGACTATGTGATTGACGGCGACCGCGAGTTCCGTCAACTCGAAGCCCAGCTGCACGACGCCAATGAACGTAACGACGGGCACGCGATTGCCACCGTTCACGGCAAGCTGGACGCGATTGACGCGTGGACCATCCGCTCTCGCGCCTCCAGCCTGCTGCACGGCCTGGGCTTTAGCAACGAACAGCTTGAACGCCCGGTAAGCGACTTCTCCGGCGGCTGGCGTATGCGCCTTAACCTGGCACAGGCGCTGATTTGTCGTTCTGACCTGCTGCTGCTCGATGAACCGACTAACCACCTCGATCTCGATGCGGTGATTTGGCTAGAAAGATGGCTCAAAAGCTATCAGGGCACGCTGATTCTGATTTCCCACGACCGCGACTTCCTCGACCCGGTAGTGGACAAAATTATCCATATCGAACAGCAAACCATGTTCGAATACACCGGTAACTACAGCTCGTTTGAACGCCAGCGCGCCACGCGCCTTGCTCAACAGCAGGCGCTGTACGAAAGCCAGCAGGAGCGCGTGTCGCATCTGCAAAGCTATATCGACCGTTTCCGCGCTCAGGCCACCAAGGCCAAGCAGGCGCAGAGCCGTATCAAAATGCTCGAACGCATGGAGCTGATTGCCCCAGCGCACGTGGATAACCCATTCCGCTTTAGCTTCCGTACGCCGGAGAGCCTGCCAAACCCGCTGCTGAAGATGGAAAAGGTCAGCGCCGGTTATGGCGACCACACCATCCTCGAATCCATCAAGCTGAACCTGGTGCCTGGCTCGCGTATCGGCCTGCTGGGTCGTAACGGGGCGGGTAAATCAACGCTGATTAAACTGCTGGCCGGTGAACTGGCGCCGCTGCATGGCGAAATCGGTCTTGCCAAAGGCATTAAGCTTGGCTACTTCGCTCAGCATCAGCTTGAATTCTTACGCGCAGATGAATCCCCGATTCAACACCTTGCGCGGATGGCGCCGCAGGAGCTGGAACAGAAACTGCGTGACTATCTCGGCGGCTTTGGCTTCCAGGGCGACAAGGTAACTGAGCAGACCGCCCGTTTCTCCGGCGGTGAAAAAGCGCGTCTGGTACTGGCGCTGATCGTCTGGCAGCGTCCAAACCTGTTGCTGCTCGATGAACCTACCAACCACCTTGACCTCGATATGCGTCAGGCGCTGACCGAAGCGTTGATCGACTTCGAAGGCGCGCTGGTCGTGGTCTCGCACGATCGTCACTTGATCCGTTCCACCACCGACGATCTCTATCTGGTGCACGATAAAAAGGTTGAACCGTTCGATGGCGACCTCGAAGACTATCAGCAGTGGCTGAGCGACGTGCAAAAGCAGGAAAACCAGAGCGATGAGCCGGCAAAAGATAACGCCAACAGCGCTCAGTCACGCAAAGACCAGAAGCGTCGTGAAGCTGAACTCCGCACCCTGACGCAGCCGCTGCGTAAAGAGATTACCCGTCTGGAAAAAGAGATGGAAAAACTCAACGCCCAGCTGGCGAAGGCAGAAGAGAAGCTCGGTGATAGCAGCCTGTACGAGCCAGCTCGTAAGGCGGAAATGACCGAGTGTCTGCAACAGCAGGCCAGCGCCAAGTCCGGGCTGGAAGAGTGCGAAATGGCATGGCTGGACGCACAGGAACAGCTTGAGCAGATGATGCAGAACGACTAACCCGCGGGGCCGGACGATGAATCTATCAATCACCGACGATATTACCTTCCGCAAGCTGACCATCTTCATGACCTTTATGGAGAAGGGCAACATTGCCCGCACCGCTGAAGCGCTGGATATCAGCGGCGTGAGCGTCCATCGGGCGCTGCATACGCTGGAAGAGAACGTTCGTTGTCCGCTGTTCGTGCACAAAGGGCGTAATCTTATCGCCCAACCGGCGGCATGGACGCTGCTGGAGTATTGTCAGGAAGTGACTCAGTTGATGGAGCGCGGGCTGGAAGAGGCGCGAAAAACCGCCGGCGTCGGCCAGGGGCGCTTACGCGTTGGCACCCTCTATTCGCTGACGCTGGAAACCGTCCCACGCCTGATCATGGGCATGAAGCTGCGTCGCCCGGATCTGGAAATGGATCTGACCATGGGCTCAAACGCAGCCCTGCTGAATATGCTGGAGAACGGCACGCTGGATGCGATCCTCATCTCCATCTCGGAAAGCGAAATCGATCGTAACAGCCTGGAAGTACTGCCGTTGTTCCACGATGACATCTACCTTGCCGCGCCGACCAGCGCGGCGCTGAATACCAGCAAAACGGCGGATCTTCGTGATTACCGCAATGAGAAATTTGTCTCACTGGCGGAAGGCTTTGCCACCTACGCCGGGTTCCAGGAAGCGTTTCACATTGCCGGGTTTGAGCCACAAATTGTCACCCGGGTAAACGACATCTTCTCGATGCTAAGCCTGGTGCAGGCCGGGGTTGGATTTACCCTGATGCCAGGGCGAATGAAAAAGATGTATGAAAATACGGTGCATCTGCAGAAATTAGCCGACCCATACCAGATGCGGCAGCTGATTGCGATTGTCTTCGCCCGCAACCGCGAACGTGACCCTAGCCTGCTGGCTCTGGCGGCTGAAGGCCGGATGTACGCCCGCAGTTTGCAGGACGGCGCATAAACGTTGTCGAGTGGCGGCTACGCCTTACCCGACCGACCAAAAAAATCAGCCACGCAGCCGTTTTGCCAGGTGCACGGCAACGTCCAGCCCGCTGCGTTCCAGCGCAATAGATTCCCCTTCCCAGGCGGCCTGACGCGTCAGACAGGTCAACACGCCGCCCGGCGGCATCTCAATCGCCAGCCTTGCCTCACGTTCATTGGCAGACACGACGGCGTCCTGCCAACGCACCGTCCGCGCCATATTCATCGCCAGATCGTCAGCAATGCGTTCCGGCTGCCACAGCACGCGTCCGGTACTGCCGCTAAGATAGGCATAACGCGGACGGGAGAGCGTCACGTGGCTAAACGCTTCAACCAGCGTTTGCGCCGGCTGCGCCAGCAGCGCACAGTGCGAGGGCACACTCACCGCTAAACGGTGGGCCTTGCTCGCCCCTTTCTCCAGCGCGCGTTTTGCCACGCTCGCCATGGCCTCATCGCTCCCGGCGATCACAATCTGCGTTTCCGCATTCAGGTTAGCGATATAGGTCCCGCTGCCTTCAATCAGCGCTTCCACCTGGCTCAGCGTCAGCCCCATAATCGCCGTCAGGCCGTAGCCGTGCGGATAGGCCTGCTCCATTAAATCACCGCGTAGCGCCACCAGCTTCAGCGCATCGGTAAAATCGAGCGCACCGGCAACCACCGCCGCCGGATAAGCACCAATCGACAGGCCGCTAACAATGTCCGGCGACACGCCGCGACGTTCTAATTCATGCGCCCACGCCACCCCGGCAATCAACAAGGATAGCTGTACCGCTCGGGTATGCTTCAGGGCTTCAGGGGTATCCAGCGTATCGGCTTCAGCGCCCAACACGTCTCGCGCCTGCGCCAACTCGGTGCCGGGAAGCTGTTGCAGCATACCGGGATGCTGCGTTCCCTGCCCCGGAAAGGTAAACAGTATTTTCATTTATTCCTCCCTGCTCCACGGGTCGCTCACCAACCGCGGCCCATGCGACGTTTTTAGCAACGCCTTGCCATCACGCAGCCACTCATTCAGGGCAAACGCGCCGTACGGCGTTTCAACCTGCGTGTCGGCGCGGCACAGTCCATCCGTCAGCTGCTGTTGCCATTTTTCCAGCGACGGGCGATCTAATGCCTGCGGCGCGCGAATCGTCAGATCCAAATCACTACTGGCGTGAATCACCGGGATCCCGGTGGCCAGCGCATAGCCAGTGCTACCGGTAATGCCCCACGCCCACGGCCACTCCTGCTGCGACAGCAACAACGCCACCTGAACCGGCGGCTGGGAGATAAACGGTGAGCGCAGCAACGATTGCGGGTCAACCAGCGACTCTGGCGTGCAAATACGGGTGACAGCATCGGGTTTAACCCAACCTGCCGCCCGCTGGTCGCGCTTCATCCCGCGGACACCCACGGGAATGCGCCCTGCTTCATCAACATCACGCCGCACCACCACCGGCAGTCCGCTATGCCAGACGCCATCTACCCAGGACTCCGTGGTCCCTTCTAGCGCATCGCGCGCGTTAAGCCAGATAAGGTCGTGTGGGCGTAATGTTGTGGTCATGATTTAGATTCCTGAAGTCAGCGAGATAAACAGCGGCAGCGACAGGATACACAGTACCGAGCTCAGCAGCAGCACGGCTTCTGCATCCGGCGACTGCACGCCAAAGCGGTTACCGAATACCACGCCGAAGAAACCGGCAGACAGCGCAATCATCAAAATAGCGGTAATAGCCACAGAACCATGCAGGCCGAGAATCAGCACGATACCCCAGGCAATCGCCGGCTGAATCAGTAGTTTGGCGATGGTGGAGGTAATCACCACGGTGTTGATTTGCAGTTTACGCGCAGAGAGGATCACCCCGGTCAGGAACAGCGCCGCGGCGGTAGCGGACAGGCCCAGCGGTTTGATTGCCGCCAGTACCAGCTCCGGCATTTTGATACCAATCGCCGAGAGGATAACCCCCAGCAGCGGGCCCATCACGATCGGTTTCTTGATTGAACGCCACATCAGAACCGGCAGCATGGAGAGCGTAGAACCGGTGTTACCGCCTTCGGCACGCGCTTTTTCACGTTCGAGAATCAGCAGACAGAACGGCGTCATCAGCACGGAACCACAGGCAATCGACACGGCAACGGACAGCGAAGTCGAAGAGGCTTCCCCCAGTACGCTACCCAGAATCGGCAGGCCCAGCGCCGCATAGTTTGGCAGCGCGACGGTCAGCGTCAGCACGGCCGCATCCTGCGGAGATTTATTGAAGACTTTGGTCGCCATAAAGTAAATAGCGGCGTAGGTAATCCACATCGCCAGCGTCAGCACCAGAATCAGCGGCGACTGGGCAACAATGCCAACCCATGGAGTCTGTACCGTTGCACTAAACAGCGCGGCGGGTAAAGCAAAGTCCATCACGAAGATGTTGAGCAGGGAGACATTTTTGTTGTCCACCATTTTGGCCTTACCGGCCCAGAATCCCAGCAGCATGATGACGAAAATCGGAGCAAGAGCATGAACAATTACGTAAGTCATATTTCACCTGTAATTCAAAAAAGAAAATCACTTCGCCATTCAGCCTGCCTCTGCGTTGGCTGCCTTCGCTCCCCCCAGTCACTTACTTTAGTAAGCTCCAGGGGATTCGCTTAGTTGCCGCCTTGATGCCGTCTGAATGACTATGTGCTTTAGCACTGACGCGATGATTATTATTTTCAGGATGCAGACTGCCTCACGGGCGCATGAACCGCGCCCGCGGGGTCGCACATCTGGCAGGTCTCTTTTTACTTACCAGCTTGCCCGCATACGTTCACGTACGAGAGCGGAACTGCGGCGATTGTCAGCGCCCAAGCGGCTTTTCAGCGTCGGGTCCTGACGAGCATCTTTGATGGCCTGTTGCAGCGTGGTTTTCACCTGCGTCAGATCGTCGGCAGACGGTGCATCCGGGTTGCTGATATCCAGCAGATTTTCCAACAGCCCCAAAGTGGCGTAGTTACTGATGTCATAGGCCATCGGTGGAATGGTGGCCGCCAGTTTTTCCAGCGCGTCGACGGTACGCAGCGTGATGCGCGCCGCAGACTCTTTGCCCATCGCGTGGATCAGCACGCCTTTGTCGTTAAAGGCAATCAGACGGTTTGCCTGATAGCCGTGTGCCAGAAACGCACCGGACATTGCTTTGCCGACAATCAGGCCAATCACTGGATGGCCCGCCAGACGCGCATTGGCATAGGCCGCTGCGGCACCGGCCAGCGCCTGGTGAATACCAAAACCTTCTTCACGACGACCGTACGCCTGGCTTGGCACATCAATCACCGCCACAATCGGGCGTTTAACCGCGTTGTTAGCGTCAGCAGCGATGGTTTCGCTGACCACTTTGGCCAGCGTCCAGCCTTCCAGTAGACCGACTTCGCCTTTGGCGGCACGCGGGTAATGGTTATTGGCGTCGGGAACGACGGCAATAAAACGTACCGCTTCACCATTGAGTTCGCCGTCAGCAGCCTGTACGGACGGGCATAACCCGGCCAAGCGTTTAGCGTTAGGTACGAGGGTTTGCAGCCATAATTCGCCACGGCTTATTGAGTTACTCATCATTTCACCTCCCGGGCGAAAAGCGCATTAATCTGTTCAGTATCAGCCTGTTTACGCGTATCGAAATGGGTCAGGCGGTCGAGATACCAGTCATAGTTGTCGGTACGGTGTTTAGCCGGTACGCCTTTGGCTAGCGCGTCGTTCATCGCGGCTTTCACCGCATTCACGCCGTCACCTACCAGCGCTTCTACCAGCCCGCTTTGATAGCGAATTTCGCCACCGGTCATGCTCCAGATAAACGGACGGTCGCGGGAGTCATACTCTTCAATCCCAGCTTCCTGTTCGATTACCTGCGGGCCGTTCAGACCCAGACGCGCTTCACGGGTGACAATCAGGTAGCTACACAGCGCCGCCGCGATGGACATCCCACCGAAACAGCCGACGGTACCGGCAACGATGCCGACCACCGGGGTATAGCGACGCAGATCGACAATCGCCGCGTGAATATCGGCAATCGCCGCAAGGCCAAGGTTAGCCTCTTGTAAACGCACGCCACCGGTTTCCAGGCTCAGAACGGCCTGGGTTGGGATGCCGTTACGGTTATCTTCTGCCGCCAGCTCCAGCGCCGCCGCCATTTTGGCACCGGACACTTCGCCCATACTACCGCCCTGGAATGCGCCTTCAATCGCCACCACAACCGCGGGTTTGCCGTTGATGGTGCCTTTGGCGACAACCATGCCGTCATCGGCCTGCGGCACGATGCCCTGTGCGCCCAGCCACGGCGACATCACGCCTTCAAACGGGTCGAGCAGTTCGCGGTAGCTGCCTTCGTCAAGCAGCGCATGGGCGCGCTGACGCGCTTTTAATTCGATAAAACTGCGGTCATCACGCATAGCTCACCTCTTCAAAGACCTGTTCGATACGAATGCGTGCCACGCCGGGCGTCGCGCCGAAGTCGTGGATCGTCAGTTTCCCAGCCGGCAGACTGCTGACCGTTTGCAAACGGTTGAACAGCGCTTCCCAGCGGCTACGGCTGTTATCGACGGAAGTGGTGATATCAATGGTTAATGTCTGGCTCTGGTCGGCGGTGAATAACACCTCCATATCCCCGGAGCCCACAACGCCTGCCAGCGCTTTACCGCTTAAGGTGCGGCTGGCCGGTACGGTTAACGTAATGTGTTCCATAACATCCTCTTAATGCTTTAAATAAGGCGATTCGATGCGGTCGAGAAACAGGGTGGCGGCGAGTAAATCTGCCGCGCCGCCCGGCGAAGCGTTCAACGCCAGCATTTGCTCGTCGAGCATCGCCAGCGCCGCCTGACCGGCCGGATGAGCACATCCGCCTGCGCGGAGCACAGCGCGAGCACCATCCTGCATGGCATCAAGCCCTTCCAGCCCCGCGCGGGACAGCACGCAGGTATCGGTCAGCGAGGTCATGATCGCCATCAGCGCGTCGAGCCTCGCCTGCGTTTCGCTGCTGCCGTTCAATCGGCTTAATCGCAGCTGCGGTAACGCGCGCTGCATCACATGTGGAAACGCCTGCTGTGCCTCTTCGCGCGCGCCCGGCACCTGATAACGGTGGGTGGCGCGCAGCCCTTTACTGAAGACCCTGGGTGCCGCGGCATCCGGCAGCTTCGCCAGCTCTGCGGCGGTCGCCGCAACCTGCTGCGCGCTGCCCGTGCCGCCGTGCATCGCCACGGCGCTGACCAACAGCCCCAGCGCCCAAATGGCACCGCGGTGGGTATTCACGCCGTCGGTGGCGGTCATCATTTGTTTCTCGCCTTCACGGCCGAGTCGCCCTACGGTTTGTCTGAGCGCAATATCCGCTGGACGCTGCCAGCTTTGCTGCGCCAGCGCCTGAAACGTGGAGGTCAGGCTGTGCGCCGAGCGCTCCATGAGCGCCAGAGTAAGATCGTGGTGCGCGCCGTTCCCCCGACTGTCCACCAGACCCGGTTTTGGGCTTAATCGTGCTTCGTCAATCAGACATTGCGTGGCGGTTCGCGCCAGCCATTCGGCACCGCCTTCAACGTGAATCTGGGGCAGAAGTTTCATTACCAGCTCCGGAATTTCGCAGGTGGGTTGTAAAGACCGCCGGACCATTCAACCAGGTCAGACACGCTACCGGCCGCCAGCAGAGAACGGGTGGCGTCGGTACGACGGATGCCCATATCTTCTGGATAAACGACCTTGCCGCTCTGGCGCAGTGCGGCAACGCGTTTCGCGTCAACACCCAGACCGATGTCGGTAATCCCGGCAACCGCCGCGACCATCGCACGACGCTCTTCCAGACTTTCGGCACGATAGAGGTAAGCAATCCCCTCTTCGGTCAGCACATGGGTCACGTCGTCGCCGTAGATCATCACCGGAGCCAGAGGCATACCGGAGCTTTTCGCCACTTCAACCGCATCGAGTTTTTCTACAAACGTTGGTTTCACACCGGCCTGGAAGGTTTCAACCATCTGCACGACGAGTTTTTTACCGCGCTGCATCGGGTCTGGTTCGGTAATCATGTTGAGCCAGGCTGGCGTTGCATGGCGGCGACCGTGCGGGTCGTGGCCCATATTTGGCGCACCGCCGAAACCAGAAAGACGGCCGCGAGTTACCGTTGAGGAGTTGGCATAACCATCCACCTGGAGGGTAGAACCAATGAACATGTCGACCGCGTACTGACCTGCCAACTGGCAGAACGCGCGGTTAGAACGCATGGAACCATCGGCACCGGTGAAGAAGATGTCTGGACGAGCACGGATATACTCCTCCATCCCCAGTTCGCCGCCGAAGCAGTGCACGCTCTCAACCCAGCCGCTTTCAATCGCCGGAATCAGCGTCGGATGCGGGTTCAGGGTCCAGTGTTTACAGATTTTGCCTTTCAGGCCGAGCTGTTCGCCGTAGGTTGGCAGCAGCAGTTCAATCGCCGCGGTGTTAAAACCGATACCGTGGTTGAGCGACTGTACCTGGTGCTCCGCATAGATCCCTTTGATGGCCATCATCGCCATCAGGATATGTTCCTGTTTGATCAGGCGCGGATCGCGGGTAAACAGCGGTTCGATGAAGAACGGTTTGTCGGCCACAACCACATAGTCAATCCACGATCCCGGGATATCGACGCGCGGCAGATCGCACTCATCGTCCACCAGTTCGTTAACCTGGGCGATGACGATACCGTCATGGAACGCAGCGGCTTCCACCAGCGCGGGGGTATCTTCAGTACTTGCCCCGGTGTAGAGGTTGCCTTTACGGTCAGCTTTGAAACCGGCAATCAGCGCCACGTTTGGTGAGAGATCGACATACAGACGGGAATAAAGCTCGATGTAGGTGTGGATAGCACCGATTTCCAGCAGGCCATCTTCCAGCAGCTGTGAGATGCGCAGACTTTGCGTACCGGAGAAGGAGAAATCCAGCTTGCGGGCGATGCCTTTTTCAAAGATATCCAGATGCTCACTGCGCCCGACGCTTGGCATAATCATATGCAAATCATGCACGATCTGCGGGTTAACCTCAGCCAGCATGCGGGACAGGAAATCTGCCTGCTTTTGGTTATTGCCTTCTAATACCACGCGATCACCCGGCGCGATCAGTTTTTCCAGCATGGCGGTCAGGTCTGCGGTCGGCAGGACCTTGCCCTGCACCGGAATGGAAGCCAGACGCCGCTGTTTTTCAGTGCGACGTGTGTTCCAGACGCGTGCTGGTGTTTGCCCAGATAACATTATTAACCTCCTGATTCAGCTAATCATTTTGATTGCTTAACACTGGAAAGAGTGTGCACCCTGGTGAGAAAGTCATCAATTAAGCGTAGGCACCAATCATTAGCCTGAGAGTAATAATTGAAGTAACAATTTGTGATTAGGATCAGATTCAGCAGGGGCAAAAAAGGCTACTGATGCCTCATTTTCATAAACACAATGGCAAAGTGGCGGTATAGTAGGCGCCAGATTTTAAGTAAACATCGCCGAGTTATGACTGAAACAACCCACCACGACCTCAATATCGACACCTCAAGCAGCGCGGACTTTGTGCCGATGCGCGGCGTCAGCAATCGTCATCTCCAGACGATGTTGCCACGGCTTATCCGCCGCAAGCTGCAGTTCACGCCATGCTGGCAGCGCCTTGAACTGCCCGATGGCGATTTTGTCGATTTAGCGTGGAGCGAAGATCCCGAGGCCGCGCGGCATAAACCGCGGCTGGTGGTGTTTCATGGTCTGGAAGGCAGCCTGCATAGCCCTTACGCCCACGGCCTGATTAATGCCGCAAAACAGCAGGGTTGGCTGGGCGTGGTGATGCATTTTCGTGGCTGCAGCGGCGAACCTAACCGCCTGAACCGTATTTACCATTCCGGTGAAACGGAAGACGGTAGCTGGTTCTTACGCTGGCTGGCGCGTGAGTTTGGCCCCGCGCCAACCGCCGCAGTCGGTTATTCACTCGGCGGTAATATGCTGGCCTGCCTGCTAGCAAAAGAAGGTGATGAGGTCCCGATTGATGCGGCGGTGATCGTCTCCGCGCCGTTTATGCTCGAAGCCTGTAGCTACCATATGGATAAAGGCTTCTCGCGCGTCTATCAGCGCTATTTGCTGAACCTGCTCAAAGGCAATGCGGCACGTAAACTCAAAGCCTACCCTGGCTCGCTGCCGGTTGACTTGCGCCAGTTGAAGAGCATGCGTCGCATCCGTGAATTTGATGATTCGATCACCTCGAAGATCCACGGTTTCGCCGATGCTATCGACTATTACCGCCAGTGCAGCGCGATGCCGACGTTAAGCAAAATCACCAAGCCGACGCTTATCATCCATTCCAAAGACGATCCGTTTATGGATCACCACTCTATTCCCGCCCAGGAAGAGCTGCCGGATAACGTGGAGTACCAGTTAACCGAGCATGGCGGCCACGTCGGATTTATCGGCGGCACCCTTCGCCACCCGGAAATGTGGCTGGAGAAACGCATCCCCGCCTGGCTAATGGCCTGGCTTGGGACGAAAGCATGATGATTCCCTGGCAGGACCTCGACCCGGAAACGCTGGATAGATTGATTGAAAGCTTTGTCTTGCGCGAAGGCACTGATTATGGTGAATATGAGCGTTCACTTGCGCAAAAGGTCGCCGACGTAAAACACCAGCTACAAACAGGCGAAGCGGTGCTGGTGTGGTCTGAACTTCACGAGACCGTCAACATCATGCCCCGTAACCAATTTCGCGGTTAACTATACTTATCGGAAGCACGCCCCGCTTCCGATAGCCTGTTCAGGGAGTTATTCGCATGTCTGCCAAACATCCAGTTATCGCCGTCACCGGCTCCAGCGGAGCGGGAACCACCACCACCAGCCTGGCATTTCGTAAAATCTTCGCTCAACTCAATCTGCGAGCTGCAGAAGTTGAAGGGGATAGCTTCCACCGTTATACCCGTCCTGAAATGGATATGGCGATTCGTAAAGCCCGCGATCTGGGCCGCCATATCAGCTACTTCGGCCCGGACGCCAATGATTTCGGCCTGCTGGAACAAACCTTTCGCGACTACGGCGTGAACGGTAAGGGGCAATCACGCAAATACCTACACACTTACGATGAAGCGGTACCGTGGAATCAGGTGCCGGGGACATTTACCCCGTGGCAGCCGCTGCCGGAACCGACCGATGTGCTGTTTTATGAAGGGCTGCACGGCGGCGTCGTCACGCCGCAGCACGACGTCGCGCGCCATGTCGATCTGCTGGTGGGCGTAGTGCCTATCGTTAACCTAGAGTGGATCCAGAAAATGATCCGTGACACCAGCGAGCGCGGCCATTCCCGCGAGGCGGTGATGGACTCCGTCGTGCGCTCAATGGAAGATTACATCAACTTCATTACGCCGCAGTTTTCTCGCACCCATATCAACTTCCAGCGCGTACCCACGGTAGACACCTCAAACCCGTTCGCCGCGAAAAGTATTCCGTCGCTTGATGAGAGTTTTGTGGTGATTCATTTCCGCAATCTGGAAGGGATCGATTACCCATGGCTATTAGCCATGCTGCAGGGGTCATTCATCTCACATATGAACACGCTGGTGGTGCCCGGCGGGAAGATGGTGCTGGCGATGGAACTCATCATGACGCCGCTGGTGCAGCGTCTGATGGAAGGTCGAAATTAACGTCGAGGGGATTACCCCTCGATAACTTCGTAAGAGTGGGTGATATTGACCGCTTTCTCCAGCATCAGCGCCACGGAGCAGTACTTCTCGGCAGAGAGATCGACCGCACGCGATACCGCCGCGTCTTTGAGCTCTTTGCCAGTCACGATGAAGTGCAGATTGATATGGGTAAACAGGCGCGGAGCCTCTTCACGGCGTTCGGAAGTCAGCTTCACTTCACAGTCGGTCACGTTGTAGCGACCTTTTTGCAAAATAGAAACCACGTCAATGGCGCTACAGCCACCCGCGGCCATCAGCACCACTTCCATAGGGCTTGGCGCTTTATCACCAGAATTGCCGTCCATCAGAATTTGGTGTCCTGAAGCAGACTCACCGAGGAAGGTTAACCCCTCAACCCATTTCACACGTGCTTGCATAATTTTTAACTCCCAGGTTGCAATTTTCTTCTCAGATTACGCGCACATAACAATTCTCGCAACGGAAGGCGATCCCCGTCATGCTGAAGCGAGACACCAGGAGACACGCGGCTAAAGCTATGCTAAAACAGTCGGGATGCTACGGTAATACATAAACGTACTGCATGTATGCAGAGGACATCACATTACAGGCTGCGGCGCTATTCGACAGCCGACTTCCCAGGTAACGGGAAGGATACTATTGCAACCAGTGGCTGCAAGGTTTTGCCGCTGGGAAGAGCTTATAACAGAGGATAACCGCGCATGGTGCTTGGCAAACCGCAAACAGACCCGACTCTCGAATGGTTCTTGTCTCATTGCCATATTCATAAGTACCCATCGAAGAGCACGCTGATTCACCAGGGTGAAAAGGCAGAGACGCTGTATTACATCGTAAAAGGCTCAGTGGCTGTACTCATCAAGGATGAAGAAGGCAAAGAGATGATCCTCTCTTACCTCAACCAGGGCGATTTCATCGGTGAGTTAGGCCTGTTTGAAGAAGGCCAGGAACGCAGCGCATGGGTAAGAGCAAAAACCGCTTGTGAAGTTGCTGAAATCTCTTATAAAAAATTCCGTCAGCTGATTCAGGTTAACCCAGACATCCTGATGCGCCTGTCTTCGCAAATGGCACGTCGTCTGCAGATTACTTCTGAAAAAGTGGGTAACCTGGCATTCCTGGATGTGACCGGGCGTATCGCTCAGACTCTGCTGAATCTGGCCAAACAGCCTGACGCCATGACCCACCCAGACGGTATGCAGATCAAGATTACCCGTCAGGAAATCGGTCAGATCGTCGGTTGTTCCCGCGAAACCGTGGGCCGTATTCTGAAAATGCTGGAAGATCAAAACCTGATCTCCGCACACGGCAAGACCATTGTCGTTTACGGTACCCGCTGATCCCGCTAAAACGGCATATTGTCTAAACAATATGCCGTTTTTACTTATCCCCTTATGTGGCGCAGGCTGATTTACCATCCGGAAGTCAACTATGCACTGCGGCAAACGCTGGTGTTATGTTTGCCGGTTGCCATCGGCCTGATTCTCGGCCACCTTCAGCAAGGCCTCCTGTTTTCACTGGTTCCCGCCTGCTGCAATATCGCCGGTCTTGATACACCGCATAAACGTTTTTTTAAACGTCTGACTATCGGTGGCTGCCTGTTTGCCGGATGCAGTCTTGCCGTACAGTTGCTGTTGGAGCATGAAATCCCGCTGCCGTTAATACTGACCGGGCTTGCGCTGATTCTCGGCGTGACGGCGGAGATCAGCGCGCTGCACGGGCGTCTGCTGCCGGCATCGCTTATTGCCTCTATTTTCACCCTCAGCCTCGCCGGCAATATGCCTATCTGGCAGCCGTTGCTGCTCTACGCTCTGGGTACACTGTGGTTCGGTTTATTCAACTGGTGGTGGTTCTGGATGTGGCGGGAACAGCCGCTGCGCGAATCGCTAAGTCTGCTCTATCGTCAACTTGCCGACTATTGTGAAGCAAAGTACAGCCTGTTGACCCAGCATACCGATCCCAGCACCGCGCTGCCCCCGCTGTTAAACCGTCAGCAGAAGGTGGTGGATTTAATCTCCCAGTGCTACCAGCAGCTGCATATGCTGGCGGCCAATCAGCACAACGATTACAAGCGTCTGCTGCGGGCGTTTCAGGTTGGGCTGGATTTACAAGAGCACATTTCCGTTAGCCTGCATCAACCGGAAGAGGTGCAAAAACTGGTTGAACGTAGCCACGCCGAAGCCGTGATCCGCTGGAACGCCCAGACCGTCGCCGCCCGCCTGCGCGTACTGGCAGACGATATTCTCTACCATCGCTACCCCAGCCGCTTCACGATGGAAAAGCAGATTGGCGCGCTGGAAAAAATTGCCCACCAGCACCCGGATAACCCCGTTGGCCAATTCTGCGCCTGGCACTTTAGCCGCATCGCCAAAGTGCTGCGCGCGCAGCGCCCGCTGTATCCACGCAATCTGATGGCTGACAAAGAGCGCCGACTGCCATTTTTCCCGGCGCTGAAAAGCTATCTGTCGCTGAAATCCCCGGCGCTGCGTAACGCCGCGCGGCTAAGCGTGATGCTGAGTATTGCCAGCCTGATGGGCACAGCCCTGCATTTACCCAAGCCGTACTGGATCCTGATGACGGTACTGCTGGTGACGCAAAACGGCTATGGGGCAACTCGGGTACGTATCTTCCACCGAGCGGCGGGAACCCTGGCAGGCCTGGTGATCGCCGCCTTCGCCCTGCACTTCCATACGCCGCAGGGGCTGGCACTCTCCGGGATGCTGCTTATCACGCTTGGCAGCTATCTGATTATTCGCCGCAACTACGGCTGGGCGACGGTCGGGTTCACCGTCACCGCGGTATACACGCTGCAAATACTAACGCTCAACGGCGAGCAATTTATCGTTGCCCGCTTTATCGACACCATCATCGGCTGCCTGATTGCCTTCGGCGGCATGCTCTGGCTGTGGCCCCAGTGGCAAAGCGGCCAGCTACGGCAGAACGCTCAGGCCGCGCTGGAGGCCGATCAGGAAGCTATCCGCCTGATTTTAAGCCCCGATCCGCAGGCACCTAAACTGGCGTATCTGCGTATGCGCGTAAACCAGGCGCATAACACGCTGTTTAACACCCTCAATCAGGCGATGCAGGAACCGGGCTTTAACTCGCGCTATCTGGAAGATATGAAGCTGTGGGTCACCCACAGTCAGTTTATCGTCGAACATATCAACGCCATGACCACGCTGGCGCGCGAGCATGAGATGCTGACGCCTAATCTGGCGCAACAGTATCTGGAGTCGAGTGAAATTGCGCTCCAGCGCTGTCAGCAGCGTCTGGAATACGATGAAGCGGGAAGCAGCGGTGAGGTCAACATTATGGAGTCGCCGGATGCACTGTCCCATGGGCCATTGAGCACCATGGAACAGCATCTCCAGCGTATTCTGGGGCATCTGAACACCATGCACACCATCTCTTCGGTGGCCTGGCGACAGAGACCACGGCAAGGCGGCTGGTTAAAACGACGGACTAGCTAACGATCTTCGCCACGGCCTGGGCGAAACGCTGCATACCTTCGTCAATATCCACCTCTTCCACCACCAGCGACGGTGCAAAACGCATCACATCTGGGCCTGCATTCAGCACCATCACGCCAACGTCTGCCGCCGCGTAGAGGAAATCACGCGCCCGGCCTTTGTACTTCGCATTCAGCTCAGCGCCAATCAGCAAGCCCATACCGCGTACATCGCTGAAGACGTCGTACTTCGCGTTAATCTGCTGCAGGTGCTGCACGAAGCGTTCGCGTTTCGCGTTCACACCGTTCAGCACTTCCGGAGTGTTGATGATATCGAATGCCGCACCGGCCACCGCACAGGCCAGCGGGTTACCGCCATAGGTTGAACCGTGGGAACCGACGTGGAATGCGCTGGCGATATCCTCGGTCGTTAGCATCGCGCTCACCGGGAAACCGCCGCCCAGCGCTTTGGCGCTGGTCAGAATGTCCGGCGTCACGCCATAGTGCATATAGGCAAACAGTGAACCGGTACGGCCCATCCCACTCTGCACTTCATCAAATACCAGCAGCGCCTGATGTTTATCACACAGCGCACGCAGGCCCTGGAGGAATTCCGGCGTTGCCGCCAGCACGCCGCCTTCGCCCTGAATCGGCTCCACCACGATGGCGCAGGTGTGATCGTCCATCACCGCTTCGACCGCATGCAGATCGTTAAACGGGACGTGGATAATATCAGCCGGTTTTGGGCCAAAACCGTCGGAATATTTCGGCTGACCGCCCACGGAGACGGTAAACAACGAACGCCCGTGGAAAGCATTGTGGAAGGCAATAATCTTGGTTTTGTAAGGGCTATGACGGGTTGAAGCGTAGTAACGTGCCAGCTTGAAAGCGGTTTCGTTTGCTTCGGTGCCCGAGTTCATAAACACCACGCGCTCAGCGAAGGTAGCATCCACCAGCTTTTGGCCCAGGCGTAGCGCAGGCTCGTTGGTAAACACGTTGCTGGTATGCCACAGCATTTCACCCTGGCTTTTCAACGCCTCAACCAGCGCTGGGTGGCAGTGGCCCAGCGCCGTCACCGCAATACCACCCGCAAAATCGACGTACTCTTTGCCTTGCTGATCCCACACGCGGCTGCCTTTGCCCTTCACCGGAATAAATTCCGCCGGTGCATAGATTGGCAAAATGACCTGATCGAAGGTCGCGCGGGTAATTGCAGGTTGTTTGGTTACCATGTCATGCCCTTTTTCAAACGATGCAGCAATGATTGTGAAATTATATCCATAAAATATGCATAAAAAATCACACCATAGCAACTACTATCGATTGAGAAAATTGGCCAACAGTTGGTGTCCCTGCTCGCTAAGAATGCTCTCCGGGTGGAACTGTACGCCTTCCAGATCCCATTCACGATGGCGGATCCCCATGATTTCACCCGCTTCGCTGCGCGCGGTGACTTCAAAGCAGTCGGCCAGAGTATCCGGGTCAATCAACAATGAATGATAGCGGGTCACGGTCAGCGGATTATTCAGGCCGCGAAACACGCCCTGCTGCTGATGGGTAATTGGTGAGGTTTTGCCGTGCATGACTTTCTGCGCACGAACAATACGCGCCCCGAATGCCTGAGCAATAGCCTGGTGGCCTAAGCAGACGCCGAGCAGCGGTACTTTACCGGCATAGTGGAGAATCACATCGAGGGAGATACCGGCTTCATCCGGCGTGCAGGGGCCGGGTGAGATAACGATTTTGTCCGGCGCGAGCTGAGCTATTTCATCAAGGGTGATGTCGTCATTTCGCCTGACCGTTACGCTGGCTCCCAACTCACAGAAATACTGGTAGAGGTTCCAGGTAAAAGAATCGTAGTTATCAATCAGCAGAATCATGGCGGCTCCGGTCGTTTATCTGCCGCCATTCTACCGGGTGCTTACTGCTTTAGCGATAAGGGCGGCAGCCTCATGCCGATGCCGCCCCGTATCCTTTATGGCAGTACTTTTGCAGACAGGATGACGATAGGCTTGGATGGCACATTCTGGTACGGCCCAACGTTGTGGCTCGGCACCTGGGAGATTTTATCCGCCACATCCATACCCTTCACAACTTTGCCGAATACCGCATAACCAAAATCACGTTGGCCGTGATCCAGGAAAGCATTATCCGCTACGTTGATGAAGAACTGGCTGGTTGCGCTATCTTTATCAGCAGTACGCGCCATGGCGATAGTGCCACGGGTGTTACGCAGGCCGTTATCGGCTTCGTTTTTAATCGGTGGATTCGGCTGCTTCTGCTGCATCTGCTCGTTAAAGCCGCCGCCCTGAACCATAAAGCCCGGGATCACGCGGTGGAACGTGGTGTTATTGTAAAAACCGCTGTTGACGTATTTCAGGAAGTTTTCAACCGATACTGGCGCTTTCTGGCTATCCAGCTGCAGCTCGATGTTACCGGCCGAAGTGGTCAGCAGCACATGCGGATTGTTGGCCGCCGCTAACGCCGCAGGCGCCATGGAGGAAAGAGCAAACACAGCCGCCACGGCCGCCAGAGTTGATTTGAGCATGAGAATTCCTTTAACGAGTGCAGTAGAGAAAGCAAGTGGCTTGATTCTAAAGAGGCTTAGCCCCACAGGCCAGTGCTTTACCAAAGTTTACGCGGATGTAACGCTTATAATGATCAGGGTAAGAAATGGTGAATTGATTTTTGTGATCTTGATCACATTGAACCATGTAATACGTCATCGTTTGCGTAATAAAACTATGAATACATCACTGCAGTGAATAAAATCTGCACGCTCAGCGCAGAGTCAATGCGCTTTACACAACTATTCACAGGCCAGTCATGACTAACAGCAACCGTATCAAGCTCACATGGATCAGCTTCTTCTCCTACGCCCTCACCGGCGCGTTGGTGATCGTCACCGGGATGGTGATGGGAAATATTGCCGATTACTTTAATCTGCCCGTTTCCAGCATGAGTAACACTTTCACCTTTCTGAACGCAGGGATCCTGATCTCCATCTTCCTCAATGCCTGGCTGATGGAAATCGTGCCGCTGAAAACACAGCTGCGCTTTGGTTTTATTCTGATGCTACTGGCGGTTGCAGGGCTAATGACCAGCCATAGCCTGGCGCTGTTCTCCGCCGCGATGTTCGTTCTGGGCCTGGTCAGCGGGATTACCATGTCTATCGGTACTTTCCTTATCACCCACATGTACGAAGGTCGTCAGCGCGGTGCACGCCTGCTGTTTACCGACTCCTTCTTCAGCATGGCGGGGATGATCTTCCCGATGGTCGCCGCTGTTCTCCTGGCACGCAGCATTGAGTGGTACTGGGTATATGCCTGCATTGGTCTGGTTTACGTGGCGATCTTTATCCTGACCTTCGGCTGCGACTTCCCGGTTCTGGGCAAGAAAGCGCAGCAGGAAGATCAGCCGGTGGCGAAAGAAAAATGGGGCATCGGCGTACTGTTCCTGTCGATTGCTGCGCTGTGCTATATCCTCGGCCAATTGGGCTTCATCTCCTGGGTTCCGGAATACGCCAAAGGTCTGGGCATGAGCCTGAACGACGCCGGTAAACTGGTCAGCGATTTCTGGATGTCTTACATGCTCGGCATGTGGGCCTTCAGCTTCATCCTGCGCTTCTTCGACCTGCAGCGTATCCTGACCGTGCTGGCTGGCATTGCTACGGTAATGATGTACCTGTTCAACCACGGCGAGCCGCAGCATCTGGCGTGGTTTATTCTGACCCTGGGCTTCTTCTCCAGCGCCATCTACACCTCCATCATTACGCTGGGTTCCCTGCAGACCAAAGTTGCCTCCCCAAAACTGGTTAACTTTGTCCTGACCTGCGGCACCATCGGCACCATGCTGACCTTCGTTGTTACCGGCCCAATTGTGGCCAGCAGTGGCCCGCTAGCAGCGCTGACCACCGCTAACGCGCTGTATGCCGTAGTCTTCGTGATGTGTATTGTCCTCGGCTTCGTGAGCCGTCATCGCCAGCACGCGACGACAGCCTCTCACTAATCCGCCCCGCCCCTTTTCGCTAAGAAAAGGGGCGCTTCGATTTATCCCTCGCACCGTTCCCGCCCCTGCCGTTTATTTGCTCATTTTGTACAAAAAACAAACACAGAATAAAGTTGAGTATTTTCCGCAACTTACAAAACCACTTTAAAATCATCACCCTACTCATTAAGGAGTAGGTAAAGGCTAAATTGATTTGAATCAATAATCGCAATAGCTGAATCGTTAAGGTAGGCAGTATTAGAATAGAAATCGAGGCAAAAATGAGCAAAGTCAGACTCGCAATTATCGGTAATGGCATGGTCGGCCACCGTTTTATTGAGGATATTCTCGATAAAGCCGACGCAAGCCAGTTCGATATTACCGTCTTCTGTGAAGAACCCCGCATCGCCTACGACCGTGTCCACCTCTCGTCTTACTTCTCTCACCACACGGCAGAAGAGCTGTCGCTGGTACGCGAAGGCTTCTATGAGAAGCACGGTGTGAAGGTTCTGGTCGGCGAACGCGCTATCACCATCAACCGTAAAGAGAAGGTGATTCACTCCAGCGCAGGCCGTACCGTCTTTTATGACAAGCTGATTATGGCCACCGGTTCATATCCATGGATCCCGCCAATCAAAGGTTCTGAAACTCAGGATTGCTTCGTCTATCGTACGATTGAAGATCTGAATGCCATTGAGAACTGCGCGCGCCGAAGCAAACGCGGCGCGGTGGTCGGCGGCGGCCTGCTTGGCCTTGAAGCCGCCGGTGCGCTGAAAAACCTCGGCGTTGAAACCCACGTTATCGAATTTGCTCCAATGCTGATGGCTGAGCAGCTCGATCAGATGGGCGGCGAGCAGCTGAAGCGCAAAATCGAAAGCATGGGTGTGAAAGTTCACACCAATAAGAACACCAAAGAGATCGTTCAGGAAGGCGAGAACGCACGTAAAACCATGCGCTTTGCCGACGGCAGCCAGCTGGAAGTCGACTTTATCGTCTTCTCCACCGGTATCCGCCCACGCGACAAACTGGCGACCCAGTGCGGTCTCGAGGTCGCCCAACGCGGCGGCATCATGATTAACGACAGCTGCCAAACCTCTGACCCGGATATCTACGCCATCGGCGAATGCGCCAGCTGGAAAAACCGCGTATACGGCCTGGTTGCTCCGGGCTACAAAATGGCGCAGGTTGCCGTTGACCATATCCTCGGCAGCGAAAACAGCTTCCAGGGTGCAGACATGAGCGCCAAGCTGAAACTGCTGGGCGTCGATGTCGGTGGGATTGGCGATGCGCATGGCCGCACGCCGGGCGCACGCAGCTACGTTTACCTCGATGAAAATAAAGAGGTCTACAAACGCCTGATCGTCAGCCCAGATAACAAAACGCTGCTCGGTGCGGTACTGGTCGGCGACACCAGCGACTTCGGCAACCTGCTACAGTTGGCGCTGAACGCCATTGAACTGCCGGAAAATCCGGACTCGCTGATTCTGCCGGCGCATGCCAGCGGCGGTAAACCGTCTATCGGCGTCGACAAGCTGCCGGACAGCGCGCAGATCTGTTCTTGCTTCGACGTCACCAAAGGTGCGCTGATTTCCGCCATCAACAAAGGTTGCCACACCGTTGCAGCGCTGAAAGCGGAAACTAAAGCCGGTACCGGCTGCGGCGGCTGTATTCCACTGGTAACTCAAGTACTCAACGCCGAACTGGCGAAGCAGGGCATTGAGGTCAACCATAGCCTGTGTGAACACTTCGCCTTTACCCGTCAGGAGCTCTATCACCTGATTCGCGTCGAAGGCATCAAAACCTTTGATGAGCTGCTGGCGAAATACGGCAAAGGCTACGGCTGTGAAGTCTGTAAACCTACCGTCGGTTCCCTGCTGGCCTCCTGCTGGAATGAGTTCATCCTCAAACCACAGCACACGCCGCTGCAGGATACCAACGACAACTTCCTGGCTAATATCCAGAAAGACGGTACCTACTCCGTGATCCCGCGCTCCGCAGGCGGTGAAATCACGCCGGAAGGGCTGGTCGCTGTCGGTCAGATCGCCCGTGAGTTTAACCTGTACACCAAAATCACCGGTTCTCAGCGCATCGGCCTGTTCGGCGCGCAGAAAGATGACCTGCCGGAAATCTGGCGTCAGCTGATTGAAGCCGGCTTCGAAACCGGTCATGCCTATGCCAAAGCGCTGCGTATGGCGAAAACCTGCGTAGGCAGCACCTGGTGCCGTTACGGCGTGGGCGACAGCGTAGGCTTCGGCGTCGAGCTAGAAAACCGCTACAAGGGCATTCGTACCCCGCATAAGATGAAGTTCGGCGTCTCCGGCTGTACCCGTGAATGTGCGGAAGCACAGGGCAAGGACGTTGGGATTATCGCCACTGAAAAAGGCTGGAACCTCTATGTCTGCGGTAACGGCGGCATGAAACCACGTCACGCAGATCTGCTGGCGGCTGACCTCGACCGCGACACGCTGATTAAATACCTCGACCGCTTCATGATGTTCTACATCCGTACCGCCGATAAACTGACGCGTACCGCACCGTGGCTGGACAACATGGAGGGCGGTATCGACTACCTGCGTTCCGTGATCGTCGACGATAAACTGGGCCTGAACGAGCATCTGGAAGAAGAGATCGCCCGCCTGCGCGCCATGTTTGCCTGCGAATGGACTGAAACGGTTAACGATCCTGCCGCTCAGGTTCGTTTCAAACACTTTATCAACAGCGAACAGCGTGACCCGAATGTGCAGGTGGTTGCCGAGCGTGCACAGCACCGTCCGGCTACGCCTTACGAACGCATCCCGGTCACTCTGGTGGAGGAAAACGCATGAGCCAGTGGGTAAATATCTGCAAGATAGACGCTATCCTGCCAGCAACGGGCGTTTGTGCACTGCTGGGTGACAAACAGGTCGCCGTGTTCCGCCCTTACGCCGACAACCAGGTGTTCGCCATCAGCAACATCGACCCGTTCTTCGAGTCCAGCGTGCTCTCTCGTGGACTGATTGTTGAACATCAAGGTGAACTGTGGGTTGCCAGTCCATTGAAAAAACAGCGTTTCCGTCTGAGTGATGGCCTGTGTATGGAAGATGAAAACCATTCCATCGCCCACTATGAAGCACGCGTCAAAGACGGCCAGGTACAGCTAAAAGCCTGAGCGTTTTAAGCATAAGTAATAGCTAAAACTTATGACCTTAAAGGGGTAACAGCAGCAAAAATCGTGTATCCCATACGATGTCTGCTGTTATCCTTATCCGCATTATTCATCTCGTGTATTTCCTTTGCTAATTCCGTGAGGTTACCCCGTGGATCACTTACCCATCTTTTGCCAACTGCGCAATCGCGACTGCTTGCTGGTCGGCGGCGGTGATGTTGCTGAACGTAAAGCACGCTTGCTGCTCGACGCGGGCGCGCGTCTGACGGTAAATGCCCGGGATTACGTCCCACAGTTTCACGTCTGGGCCGACGCGGGAATGCTCACGCTGGCAACCGGCGACTTTCAGCCCGCTCTGCTGGATACCTGCTGGCTGGCGATTGCCGCCACCGACGATGACGCCGTCAATCAACAGGTGAGCGATGAAGCAGAAGCTCGCCGCATCTTCTGCAACGTGGTGGATGCGCCGAAAGCGGCAAGCTTCATTATGCCTTCGATTATCGACCGCTCGCCGCTGATGGTCGCCGTCTCCTCTGGCGGTACTTCGCCGGTACTGGCACGTCTGCTGCGCGAGAAGCTGGAAGCCATCCTGCCGCAGCATCTGGGCCAGGTTGCGCTTTACGCCGGACAGCTGCGCGCACGCGTGAAGCAACAGTTTGCCACCATGGGCGAGCGCCGCCGCTTCTGGGAAAAGCTGTTTATGAATGACCGCCTGGCACAGTCGTTGGCGAATCAGGATAAACAGGCAATTGCTGATACCACCGAGCATCTGCTCAATACGCCGCTGGATCATCGTGGCGAAGTGGTACTGGTCGGCGCGGGCCCAGGCGATGCCGGTTTGCTGACGCTGAAAGGGCTACAACAAATTCAACAGGCGGACGTGGTGGTCTACGACCGTCTGGTTTCCGACGATATTATGGATCTGGTGCGTCGCGACGCCGACCGCATCTTTGTCGGCAAACGCGCGGGCTATCACTGCGTACCGCAGGACGAAATTAACCAGATCCTGCTGCGTGAAGCGCAACAAGGGAAACGGGTGGTACGTCTGAAAGGCGGCGACCCGTTCATCTTCGGGCGCGGCGGCGAAGAGCTGGAAACACTGTGTGACGCCGGAATCCCCTTCTCGGTGGTTCCAGGCATTACCGCTGCCTCTGGCTGCTCCGCCTATTCCGGTATTCCGCTAACCCATCGTGACTACGCGCAGAGCGTACGTCTCGTTACCGGGCACCTGAAGACCGGTGGCGAGCTGGATTGGGAAAACCTCGCGGCAGAAAAGCAAACGCTGGTGTTTTATATGGGGCTTAACCAGGCTGCCACTATCCAGCAGAAACTGATTGAACACGGTATGCAGGCCGATATGCCGGTAGCTATCGTCGAGAACGGCACCGCGATTACCCAGCGCGTGATTGACGGCCAACTGACACAGCTGGGCGAACTGGCACAGCAAATGGCCAGCCCGGCGTTGATTATCGTCGGCCGCGTGGTGGGACTTCGCGACAAACTCAACTGGTTCTCTAACCACTAGAGACAAAAAAACCGGGATAATCCCGGTTTTTTTATTCGCTGCTAATCTGGCCAGCAAGGCCAGATTAGGCATTCGGCTTATGGCTTGGCCACAAAGCCAATCGCTTCGTATACCGCTTTCAGCGTCTGCGCTGCACGTGCACTCGCTTTATCCGATCCGTCTTTCATCACCTTCTGTAGGAAGGCTTCGTCGTTACGGTAACGGTGATAGCGTTCCTGCAGCTCGGTCAGCATGCCGGAAACCGCTTCGGCCACTTCACCCTTCAGGTGACCATACATTTTCCCTTCGAAGTGCTGCTCAAGCTCAGAAATACTCTGGCCGGTAACGCCGGAGAGAATGTCCAGCAGGTTAGAAACGCCCGCTTTGTTCTGCACGTCGTAGCGCACAACTGGCGGCTCATCGCCGTCGGTCATTGCACGTTTGATCTTCTTGACCACCGATTTCGGATCTTCCAGCAGACCAATCACGTTATTGCGGTTGTCATCCGACTTCGACATTTTCTTGGTCGGCTCCAGCAGGGACATCACGCGCGCACCGGACTTAGGAATGAACGGCTCAGGAACTTTGAACACATCACCATAAATCGCGTTGAAGCGCTGGGCGATATCGCGGCTCAGCTCCAGGTGCTGTTTCTGGTCTTCACCAACCGGAACCTGGTTAGTCTGGTACAGCAGGATATCGGCCGCCATCAGTACCGGGTAGTCAAACAGACCGGCGTTGATGTTTTCCGCGTAGCGCGCAGATTTATCTTTGAACTGGGTCATACGGCTCAGTTCGCCGAAATAGGTGTAGCAGTTCAACGCCCAACCCAGCTGTGCGTGCTCCGGTACGTGTGACTGCACGAAGATGGTGCTCTTTTCCGGGTCAATACCGCAGGCCAGATACAGCGCCAGGGTGTCGAGCGTCGCTTTACGCAGCGCCTGAGGGTCCTGACGAACGGTGATGGCGTGCTGGTCAACGATGCAATAGATGCAGTGGTAGTCATCCTGCATGTTAACCCACTGACGCAGCGCACCCATGTAGTTACCGATGGTCAGTTCACCTGACGGCTGTGCGCCGCTAAATACGATGGGCTTAGTCATGTTCTGATTCCTGAGGTTCAAGATTAGGCAGCCCGAGAGCGGGCAAAAGTTCATTGAAATGGTCGAAGATAACATCCGGTTCGCTGTGCGCGATGGCTTCGCCATAGTTATAGCCGTAGGTCAGGCCGACGGATGGGCAACCTGCCGCTTTGGCAGCCTGAATATCGTTACGGGAATCGCCAACAAACAGTAGCGCTTCCGCCGCCAGCCCCAGCTTCTCCGCTACTTTCAGCAGCGGCTCTGGATGCGGCTTTTTGTTCTTTACGTCGTCGCCGCCAATCACCACCGTGAAATAGCGGGCGATACCCAGCGTTTCCAGAATCGGTGCCACAAACGGCGTCGGCTTATTGGTGACGAGCGCCAGCGGCAGGCCGCTGTCATGCAACGCTGCCAGAGTCTGCTCAACGTGCGGGAACAGGAAGCTGCCCTCTTCGGCAAATTCCGCATAGTAGCGGTCGAACAGCCGACGCAGCACACGAAGCTGCTCATCCTGCGGGATATCGTGGCTATCGACGGAAGGTTTGCCCTGCGAGGCGCGCAGCGTTGCACGCTCCTGGCGAGCCCAGTTCAGCGCCCGCTCCATCAGCACATCGGCACCGTTGCCGATCCAGGTGATAACTCGTTCTTCGCCAGCGACCGGCAGTTCAAGCGCGTACAGCGCGCTATCTACCGCCGCAGCTAATCCCGGCGCGCTGTCAACCAGCGTGCCGTCGAGGTCAAACGCGACGCCGCGAATGGTCTGTAATTTATCCATGACTTACCTTTGCCAGTTCACTGCGCATTTCATCAATGACTTTTTTGTAGTCTGGTTGGTCGAAAATCGCCGAACCGGCGACAAACATGTCGGCACCGGCAGCGGCGATTTCACTAATATTGTTGACCTTCACGCCGCCATCCACTTCCAGGCGAATGTCGTAGCCGGATTCATCAATGCGGCGACGCACTTCACGCAGCTTTTCCAGGGTGTGAGGAATGAAAGATTGGCCGCCAAAGCCGGGGTTTACCGACATCAGCAAAATCACGTCCAGCTTATCCATCACGTAGTCGAGATAGCTCAGCGGGGTTGCTGGGTTAAACACCAGGCCCGCCTTACAGCCATTCTCTTTGATAAGCTGCAAAGTACGGTCAATGTGTTCGGAAGCTTCCGGATGGAAGGTGATGATACTGGCGCCAGCGGCGGCAAAGTCAGGAACCAGGCGGTCGACTGGCTTCACCATCAGGTGCACGTCAATAGGTGCGGTGATGCCGTAATTACGGAGCGATTTGAGCACCATCGGTCCGATGGTCAGGTTCGGCACGTAATGGTTATCCATAACATCGAAATGAACCACATCTGCCCCGGCGGCCAGCACACGGGCAGTGTCCTCCCCCAAACGGGCAAAATCAGCCGACAAAATTGAAGGGGCAATAAGGTACTGTTTCATCCGCATCTCCTCAAAGCCTATCCCATTAGGCTATTAACGTTGTTTTTTGCCAGGTGGCCGGTAGAGCGCGAGCAGCTCTTCCACCTTTTTACGCGTGCCGCCATTGCGGCTGATACTGCGTCGAACTTTTACGGTATGGGTATCCGTCGCGTTTTTGTACCAGTCCAGCGTCAGCGGCGTTCGGTGATTGGAAATCAACACCGGGATCCGCTTTGCCATCAGTTCCTCAGCCTTCTTTGCCAGAATTTCTTGCTGCTCGAGGCTGAAGCTGTTGGTGTGATAGGCGGTAAAATTCGCCGTCGCCGAGAGCGGCGCATACGGTGGATCGCAATAAACGACCGCATCCTTCCCAGCTCGCTTCATGCACTCTTCATAAGATTCGCAGTAAAACTCAGCATTTTGGGCTTTCTCGGCAAAGTGACGCAGTTCGGCTTCCGGGAAGTAAGGTTTTTTATAACGCCCAAACGGGACGTTAAACTCACCGCGCAGGTTATAGCGGCACAGGCCGTTGTAGCCATGACGGTTGAGGTATAAAAACAGCACCGCGCGACGGAACAGATCGGTGCTACGGTTAAACTCTTCGCGCAGTTGGTAATAGCATTCGGCATCGTTGGTTTCAGGCACAAACAGAGCCTGCGCCTGCGTAATGTACTCATCGGCACGTGTTTTAACGATTTTGTAGAGCTCGATAAGGTCGCTGTTGATATCAGCCAGAATATAACGCGAAAAATCGGTATTCAAGAATACCGATCCAGCACCAACGAAGGGTTCAACCAGACAATCGCCAGTCGGCAGATGATGTCTTATATCGTCGAGTAGAGGGTACTTGCCCCCCGCCCATTTAAGAAAAGCGCGATTTTTTTTCATGCGGCCTGACTAATTACACTTTCTCCGGCTGTGGAGAAAGGCTCCGACAGCATCCTGCGCTTCTACGTTCCTTCATGTGCCGTAAGGGCCACACGAAGGAACGGTGTCGATATTAAAACGACGCTTATTTCAGGTCGGTCTGAACCTGACGCAGCGGTTTCGCCCACGGGTTCTTCGCCTGAACATCGGCAGGCAGCGTGGTTACAGCATTTTTTGCATCATCCTTAGACGCATAAATACCGCTCACCAGCACATACCACGGCTGGCCGTTACGGGAGGTTTCATACACAACGTAGTTTTTCAGATTCTCTTTCTTCGCCCAACCGTTCAGGTTGTCGTAGTTGGAAGAGGAGCTGAGCTGCAGGGTGTAATGCGAACCCGAAGCGGACTTCAGCGCGTTAACGTCACCCGCAGATTTACCGGTTGCCGCTGCGGCAGGCGCCGTAGTGGCAGCCGTTGCAGTTGCCGCTGGTGCGGTGGTCGCTGCTGGTTTAGCCGTTTCAGTCGTCGTTGCTGGCGCTTTCACCGGTGTGGTGGTCGTTGCCGTCGCCTTAGGCGCGGTAGTCACCGGCTTCGCTTCGACAACAGGCTTGCTTTGCGCAGGCGTGGTCGACGTTTTCGCCGTGGCCACTGGCTGAGGTTTCGCTTCGATAACCGCATGTTTACGCTCAGGACGCGGCGTTACTGCCGTGGTCTGGCGCGGGGTTTCCGGAGCAGTCACCGCTGGACGCGCGCCGTTACGAATCGGTGCAACGGTAGCAGGTTCAGTCGGCAGCGTAGAGTTCACGACAGCGTTATCAATCTGGCCCTGCTGTTGGGTCAGCGCATTGTTCAGATCGCCCTGCACTTCCACACGCTGCTGACCATCTGGCGCAGTCGCTTCCTGGCCCTGAGTCGGCGTGGAGGAAATTGGCGGCAGAGAAACATCCTGCTGCGGGTTAGTTTCCTGAGCAGATGGCGTAGTCGTTGCCGCAGTTTGCGAGGCACTATCACCGGAAAGAGAGACGCTCTTTTCAGTTGATGCGCTTTGATCGCTGGACGATGAAGGTGCTTTCAATGCCGAACCGATGCCAACAATCAGCACCAGCAGCACGACAATACCCAGACCCATCATAATGTACTGACGGGAAGCCGGTTTATGCGGTGCCGCATTTTTACGTTTCCGCGGACGACGCTCTACCGCTTCATCTGCGCTATCTTCATCATCAGATTCATCGTATTCGTCTTCCGGCTCAGCTTCTTCACGTGCTTTGCGGCTACGGGACGGACGACGCTCGTCGGCATCGAGTTCCACATCATCAAAATTGATCTGTGGCTCGCTGTCACGATCGGAAGACTGACGAGAGCGACCAGTACGACGATCGCTGGGATCGGGTTTCAGCTCGTCTTCTGGTTTAAATTCATCCATTTCACACCCCACTAAAAGGCTTATGCTACGACTCTTGCATATCGCCTGAAGTTAAAACACCGCAAAACGCGGCTAGACCTTTCTTATATTTGCGCCCGCTGAGTATCAGCGATAGCGCCAAGAACCACATCGTGGGATACGCCACCGCGTACCTCACTCTTCCCGATGGCCAGCGGCAACACTAACCGCATCTCGCCCGCCAGGACTTTTTTATCTCGCATCATATGAGGCAGATAGGCCTCTGCTGACATTTCCTGAGGCCCGGCAATCGGCAGACCCGCACGCTTAAGCAGAGTGATAATGCGCTGCGTATCTTTGGCAGCAAATTGCCCCAGACGTTCGGAGGCATGCGCCGCCATCACCATACCGGCAGCAACCGCTTCACCGTGCAGCCAATTACCGTAACCCATCTCAGCTTCGATCGCATGACCGAATGTATGTCCAAGATTGAGTAAAGCACGTAACCCGGTTTCGCGCTCGTCGGCAGCGACAACATCGGCTTTCAGCTCACAGCAACGGCGAATACAGTACGCCATCGCTTTTTCATCGAGCACCATCAGCGCATCGATATTCTCTTCCAGCCAGTCGAAGAACGGTGCATCAAGAATGATGCCGTATTTAATCACTTCAGCAAGGCCGGATGATAACTCACGTTTCGGCAACGTTTTCAGGCAATTAAGGTCAACCACGACGGACGCTGGCTGCCAGAATGCACCGATCATATTTTTACCGAGAGGATGGTTGACCGCGGTTTTGCCGCCAACCGAAGAATCCACCTGCGACAGCAAGGTGGTAGGTACCTGGATAAAGCGTACGCCGCGCTGATAGCTCGCCGCAGCAAAACCGGTTAAGTCGCCAATCACACCGCCGCCTAATGCGACGAGTGTGGTGTCACGACCGTGCGGTTTTTGCAAAAGCGCGCTAAAGACGGTATCCATGACCGACAGACTTTTATACTGTTCGCCGTCCGGCAGAATGACGCTATCAACTTTCACGCCAATCTGCTCCAGCACGGAACGAACCTGGTCCAGGTAGAGAGGTGCCAGCGTTTCGTTGGTGACCAGCATAACCTGATCGCCAGACTTGAGCGGTAAGAAGGAAGCTGGCTCGTTAAACAAACCAGCCGCGATGGTTATCGGGTAACTACGTTCCCCGAGAGTTACAGTAAGCCTCTCCATAACGCGACGTCCACCTTAGTGACTTAGATTCGCTGGCGTTCTACCTTGCGGGCCAGTATTAGTTGCTTTCCAGCATATGGATAATCTGGTTGGCGACAACTTTTGCGCTCTGATCGTCGGTGCGAATGGTGACGTCAGCAATCTCTTCATACAGCGGATTACGTTCATCAGCCAGCGCCTCGAGCACCTCGCGTGGCGGTGTTTCAACCTGCAGCAGCGGGCGTTTTTTATCACGCTGAGTACGTGCTAGCTGTTTTTCAATGGTCGTTTCCAGATAAACGACGACACCACGAGCGGAGAGACGATTGCGCGTTTCACGTGATTTTACAGAGCCGCCGCCTGTTGCCAGAACGATGCCCTGCTTTTCCGTTAACTCATTGATGATTTTTTCTTCGCGGTCACGGAAACCTTCTTCGCCTTCGACATCAAAGACCCAGCCCACGTCAGCGCCTGTTCGTTTCTCAATCTCTTGATCAGAATCGTAAAATTCCATATTGAGCTGTTGAGCCAGCTGGCGCCCAATAGTGCTTTTGCCGGCACCCATGGGCCCAACCAGAAAGATATTGCGTTTCTCTGCCATTTTTTTGGTACTACTAAGACTATTCGTTAATGATAAATCCGCGCCGCAGTCGATCGCGCGTCGCAGGACATGAACTGAAACCTCTTATGCAATAGAGCGAGAGTCAGACTGAAAATTATCTCAATACTACGACTGGTTTGGCAACAGATTAAATCAGCAGACTGCATGAGACGAGATGGTATCAGTGACACTCAAATCGGTACTCCTTGTATGCTAAATCTGGTCCCACGTCAAACCCGGGGCACTCCTTCCCCCCTAAATAGTCCTGTTTATCGGCTGCTATTGTGCAGAAATAATACGCGGGGTAATAAACACCACCAATTCACGCCGTTCATTATCTTTGCCGTCGTGGCGAAAAAGATGGCCTAACAGAGGGATATCACCCAGCAGCGGAATGCTATCGCTGGCATTTTTATGCTTCTGTGAGAAGACACCGCCCAGCGCCAACGTCTCGCCGCTGACCACTTCGACCTGTGTTTCAATTTCCTGCTTATCAATAGTCATAATTTCGCCATCGGCTTGTTGCAGCACCTGCCCCGGCATATTTTCACTGATCCGCAGCTTCAGGCGCACACGATTGTTTTGCAAAACCGTCGGCGTGACCTCCATACCCAGCACCGCTTCTTTAAACTCCACCGAGGTGGCACCGCTTTCGCCACTCGATACCTGATAAGGGATTTCACTACCCTGTTTGATGCTTGCAGGCTGCAAATGCGACGCCAGCAGCCGTGGGCTGGCGATAATATCGACCTTCTGCTTTTGCTCCAGAGCGGAAAGCTCAAGCTCCAGCAGCCTTCCGTTAATACGGCCAATATTAAAACCGACACGCGTGGTGGCATCGGCGACCGAGAGATTGCTGCTTAATGTGGTTATTTTTCCCGCTCCAGTTGCTCCTTCGGCATCCGCAAGGCTCCATTTGATCCCCAACTCCCGCAGGCTCGTCTCATTAATCGTCACAATATGCGCCGCCAACTCCACCTGACCGACAGGAATATCCATCTCGTGAGCCCATGCGGCAAAGGCCGCAAGATGCTCACCATCATCGCGCACGAGCAGCCGGTTAGTCCGCTTATCCACGGTCAGGCTTCCCCGTTTGCCGAGAAGTTTCATTCCGGACTTCGCCAATTCATCAGCATCGGCATAGTTCAGCACGACGCTGCTATTACTAAGCGGCAACGCTGACTGACGCCGCTCTTTCTCCGCTTCCGCCCGCGCTCTCTCCTCTTCACGCCAGCCTTTCGCGTGTACATACAAAACACCGTTCTCCTGGCTCTGCACCAGCCCTGCGCTGGTGATTACCGTTTGTAATGCCTGCTTCCAGGGGAGATTACGCAACTGCAGCGAGACAACGCCCTGAACGTCCGGGGCTATCACCAGGTTTTTCTGTTCCAGATCCGCCAGGCTCTGAAGCACCTGTGCTACCGGTACATCGTCAACCACCAGCGTGACGTTTTTCGCCGGACTCAACGGCGGCGCGGCCAGAAGCATCAGTAGACTTATCCTTTTTATCATTACGATCTCCTTGTCTTTTCCATTGTCCATATCGTGGCTCGCAGCCTTCTCCAGCATCGACGGTCAGGTTGTCATACGTTATTTCACTGACCCGCCAACCCGTATTGAGCCGCTTTCCCTGCTCAATGCGCTGCCATTTGCCTTCACCGTTTTGCACAATGCCAATCAACCGCTCCGCTGATTGCGTTACACCGCGGTAGTGCCATAGGGGAAATTGAGCCGTCTGACACGTATCGACAACCGGTGCAAAAGGATCGCGCATACCGCAAATCAGCGGGACGATGAGGCATAAAAACCACCGGCGGCTAGGGTTCATCATCTCGTACCAACTGGAGGTTGAAGTTCAGTGCACCGTTTCCGGGACTCAGGGAGAAGGCGATAACCTGCATACCGCGCTCGGCCAGCATTGAAAACGTAGCGGGGACTTGCTGCCAGTCGGCTTCCAGCGACATTTCCCCTCCTACAGCTGAAGGCACCCAGCTCACCAGCCGGACGCCCTCACGCTGTAAATCCACCGGAGAGAATGGAATCAGCGGCGCATCGCCCAGCTCTGTTTCGCGCTGCGCTGCGGCCTTTATTTGCATCATCCGACGCCAGCTCTCCGCGTTGTGTACCCGTCCGGTTTGCCATGACTGGTGACTTTTTGACACCCGCTGATATGCCTGATGCCCAACCGCATAAGCGGCATAAACACCGAGCAGAATGGCAACGCATGCCCCTCCAGCGATGAGCGTCGTCGATGAAATCCTCAACCAACTATCTGGGAGCTGCATACGTCGCCTCCTCCGGTAGCTGATATTGGAACTGCCAATACCCCTCACTATTGCGCTGAATCTTTCCGGCTTTACCGGGTAAAAAACCTGAAATACTCTGGAGCTGGCGGTCCACCCTCGTCAGTGCGGAAAACGGTGTCAGCACTCCCGAAATTGACAGCGCGCCACGCTGGTAGGTCAATTCATTAAGCCAGGCCTGCGGCGGAAGATGTTCCGCTAGCGACTCAAACCGCGATGACCAGGCCTGAGTCGCTTGCCTGGCGGCCCGACGTTTTTGAGCCTGCGCTCTTTGCTGTGCATCCACGTTAAGCCGTTGCTCCCAGCGCGACATCTGCTGACGAATTTGTCGCTCAGCCGATACGTGAAGCTCGTTCATTCGCTGCTCCACCTGCCAGTTCAGGATGGCGTAAAACGTCAGGCAGCCACACACCAGCCAGCTACTGCAAACCCGTAGCCCCCAGATCCGTAGGCCTCGGTAAAATTGGATGCGCCGCCAGGGCAGAAAATTTACGCTTGCCGTCATCACCATGACACTCTCATCGCCAGCGCAATGGCCACCGCGAAATCATCACCACAGGCGGGAAGTGGCGGCTGTTTCTGGGTGACGGCCTCCCAAGGGTCGAAACCGTGGATATCACCAGCTTGCGCCATGCAGTGCACCAGCCGTTGTGGTTCAACGCCGAGCCGTTCGCCGAGCGACAGCGGTGATGCGGCGTGGTCCTGTGGCTCATACCCCCAACCTTCCCGGCTGGCCCATAGCCACTGCGCCTGGTCGCGCCAGACCAATACCGCGTCGCCCATCTCCAGGTACGGCAGAAATGCCTGTAACGCGCAGGCGTCCGGAGTGATAGCCGCAATCTGGAGACGTAGAATCTTCGCCAGTCGCTGAAGACGTAAAACATCCTGCTGCTGGGCGGCAGTTACGTTCCAGTGCCCTTGCTCATCCGCCGAATGGTAATCAAAGCAGAAAGAAGCGGGTGACATCTCCAGTTGCTGTGACATTGCGCTGGCAATCCATGCAGACTGTTCGCTTTCCCGCAGCGTCATCGCCGCACGCGGTAGGGTTTTCTGCAATGTTCGATGCGCGGGAAACGCGATGCTAACCGCATGCTGCCAGGGCAGTTCGCGCCGCCAGGAAGAGAGAACCACCAGCAGCGCATCATCCGCCTGTTGTGAAGAGGTGGTTGGCGGCAGCGGCAGTTGCCACCAGCGCTTCAGCGACCATCTATTTCGACTATGCTGAAGTGCAACGATGAAGACATTCTCTTGCTGGAGATGAATACCCACTTGCCAATATTTGAAAGCCATTTCACGATTATCCTTACGCCGCCATGATAATGACGGCTATATCAATGATTCAGGCTTGCCTTTATACTACCGCGCGTTTGTTTATAAACTGCCCAAATGACACTCAATGGGAAATCTCCGGTGAAGTTCGTAAAGTATTTATTCATCCTTGCAGTCTGTTGCATTCTGCTGGGAGCAGGCTCGATCTATGGCCTCTACAAATATATTGAGCCGCAGCTGCCAGACGTAGCTACGCTCAAAGACGTGCGCCTGCAGGTGCCAATGCAGGTCTATAGCGCGGACGGCGAACTGATCGCGCAATATGGCGAGAAACGTCGTATCCCAATGACCCTTGACCAGATCCCGCCGGTGATGGTGAAGGCGTTTATTGCGACCGAAGATAGCCGCTTCTACGAGCACCACGGGATTGATCCAATTGGGATCTTCCGTGCTGCAAGCGTAGCGCTGGTCAACGGCCATGCGTCACAGGGTGCCAGTACCATTACCCAACAGCTCGCCCGTAACTTCTTCCTCAGCCCTGAAAAAACGCTGATGCGTAAAATAAAGGAAGTGTTCCTTGCTATCCGCATTGAGCAGTTGCTGAGTAAAGATGAAATTCTTGAACTGTATCTGAACAAGATTTACCTCGGCTACCGCGCTTATGGCGTGGGGGCGGCCTCGCAGGTTTACTTTGGTAAACCCGCCGACCAGCTTTCGCTAAGCGAGATAGCGGTGATCGCCGGTCTGCCAAAAGCACCATCGACGTTCAACCCGCTGTACTCGATGGACCGTGCTACCGCGCGTCGTAATGTCGTGCTGTCGCGCATGCTGAGCGAAGGCTATATCAGCCAGCAGCAGTACGACCAGGCGCGTAGCGAAGCGATTGATGCCAATTATCACGCGCCGGAAATCGCCTTCTCCTCGCCGTATCTCACCGAAATGGTACGTCAGGATATGGTGAAGCAGTACGGTGAACAGGCCTACGAAGACGGTTATCGCGTTTACACCACCATCACCCGGAAGAACCAGCAGGCGGCCCAACAGGCGCTGCGCAATAACGTGATGGATTACGACATGCGTCACGGCTACCGCGGCCCGTCCAACGTGCTGTGGAAAACTGGCGAACCCGCTTGGGATAGCGCGAAAATCCGCGCCTCGCTCAGACCACTGCCGTCTTATGGCCCGATGCAAGCAGCGGTTGTGACAGCGGCCAATCCGCAAGAAGCCACCGCTAAACTAGCCGATGGCACGTCAGTATCGTTAACCATGGAAGGCATGCGCTGGGCGCGTCCTTATCGTTCCGATACGGCGCAAGGCCCGACGCCGCGCAAAGTCACGGATGTGGTTCAGGCAGGACAACAAATTTGGGTGCGTCAAAACGGTGACAGCTGGTGGCTGGGGCAGATTCCTGACGTCAACTCCGCGCTGGTATCGATTAACCCAAAAAACGGCGCCATTATTGCGCTGGTCGGTGGTTTCGATTTCAACCAAAGCAAGTTTAACCGTGCCACGCAGGCGATGCGCCAGGTCGGTTCCAATATCAAACCATTCCTCTACACCGCCGCCATGGACAAGGGGTTAACCCTCGCCAGCATGCTGAACGATGTCCCTATCTCCCGTTGGGATGCCGGCGCCGGTTCTGACTGGCAGCCGAAGAACTCCCCACCGCAGTATGCCGGGCCGATTCGTCTGCGTCAGGGTCTGGGGCAATCGAAGAACGTGGTGATGGTTCGCGCGATGCGCGCCATGGGCGTCGACTACGCGGCTGAGTATCTGCAGCGCTTTGGTTTCCCGGCAAGTAACATCGTGCATACCGAGTCGCTAGCGCTCGGCTCTGCATCGTTTACCCCACTACAGGTCGCTCGCGGCTATGCGGTAATGGCGAACGGCGGTTTCCTGGTTGACCCTTACTACATCAGTAAGATTGAGAACGATCAGGATGGCGTGCTGTTTGAGGCGAAGCCAAAAATTGCCTGCGCCGAATGCAATCTGCCGGTCATTTACGGCGATACACCAAAGTCTAACGTCCTGGAAAACAATGACGTTGAAGACGTTGCCGTCTCCCAGGAACCACGTAACTCAGTGGTGCCAATGCCAGCGCTTGAGCAAGCTAATCAGCAGCTGGTCGCACAAAACAACGCCCAGGAATACGCTCCGCACGTGATCAATACGCCGCTGTCGTTCCTGATTAAGAGCGCGCTGAACACCAACATCTTTGGTGAACCGGGCTGGCAGGGCACCGGCTGGCGTGCTGGCCGTGACCTGCAGCGTCAGGATATCGGCGGCAAAACCGGCACCACCAACAGTTCGAAAGATGCCTGGTTCTCCGGTTATGGTCCGGGTGTGGTGACGTCGGTATGGATTGGCTTTGACGATCACCGCCGCGATCTGGGTCGTACCAGCGCATCCGGGGCGATTAAAGATCAGATCTCCGGCTACGAAGGCGGCGCGAAGAGCGCACAACCCGCATGGGATGCCTTTATGAAGCAGGTTCTGGCCGGCGTTCCCGTTGAGCCGCTGACCCCGCCACCGGGTATCATCACGGTCAATATTGACCGCAACACCGGGCAGTTAGCCAACGGTGGCAGCAGCCGTCAGGAGTACTTTATTGAGGGAACGCAGCCAACGCAGCAGGCGGTTCATGAAGTGGGTACTGAGGTTATTGATAACGGGGAAACCCACGAGCTGTTCTAGTCAAACCTGGAGGGCTGCCAGTTTATGTGGCAGTTCCAGTTCCACCCGAGCGAGGTTTGCTCTGGTGACAAAAAAGGCGCCCTCGGCGCCTTTTTTATTGTGGATACGTGCCTTAAAAACGCCCCTGCGCCTGCAGCCACTCGCGCAGCAGAAACAGCGCACTGACGTTACGCGCCTCGCTGAAATCAGGGTCATCCAGCAGCGCCATCAGATTGGCGAGCGGCCAGCGCACCTGCGGCAGAGGTTCCGGTTCATCGCCAGGCAGCGATTCTGGGTAGAGATTTTCCGCCACCACAATATTCATTTTGCTGGAGAAATAGGACGGTGCCATGCTCAATTTTTTGAGAAACACCATCTGATGGGCGCCAAAACCCACTTCCTCTTTCAGCTCGCGGTTGGCCGCTTCCATCACCGTTTCACCAGGATCGATAAGTCCTTTCGGGAAGCCGAGCTCATAGGATTCAGTGCCCACCGCATACTCACGGATCAAGATGATGTGATCGTCGACAATGGGCATGATCATCACCGCTTCGCGCGAGGACGGCTTCATACGTTCATAAACGCGACGTACGCCATTGCTGAACTCTAAATCAACGCTTTCCACATTAAAAAGACGAGACTGCGCGACGGTTTCAACATGAAGAATGGTGGGTTTCTGTAATGATTTGCTCATTGGGCCGGGATCTTTGCTGTAGGGACTTTTATCATTGTGCGATAGGTATGCGGTTCCAGCAATGCATAAAGCGCTTTATTTACATTGTTGCAACCTTTTACTTCTCATCGCTCATTTATGGATAAATGTCAAGAGGTTGAATTACAATTGGGAATTAACTGATACTCGACGCGCTATGGGTTTGTTATGCTTACGTGTTGCGGGAGTCTATAAGCTCTCAATTGATAACCTCTGCAATACGTGCCAATGGTTTATACAAAAAGCAGGCAACTAAAGAGACCTCTAATATAAGTATGATGGGAAAAGCATGGGCACACTGATGATCTTTACCATAGCGATACTGATCTGCGCCGTGCTGGTCGGTTGGCTGTTTCGTAAAAGGACTAAACGTCTGCAACTTCCGTGGCTGCACCTGTTCCCAGGCGCAACGACACGTAAATTGACCGATGAAGAACGTCAGGGCGTTGAAAACTACCTCGGCGATCTCAACCGTGACAGACAGGTACCGGCTTCTGGAGCAACCATCGCGCCTGCTGCGCTGACGCTCAGCGCCCAAAGCCACACCGTTTTCCGGTTGACCCGCGCCATTACGCGCTACGGCATCACCACTGACGACCCTAATAAATGGCGCTATTTCCTCGACTCCGTGGAAGTTCACCTGCCGCCGTTCTGGGAGCAGCACATCACCGATGAAAACAGCATTGAGCTTATCGTTACTGACGATATGCCACTGGTGATTACGCTGAATGGCCACTCGCTCAAAGCCTACTCTCAGGAAAACAGACAGTTCGTACTCGAGTCCTCATCCTCAACTCAGGCTTCCATCCGCGGCGAAGAAAGCGAGCAGATAGAGCTGCTAAATATTCGTCAGGAAACCCACGAAGAGCACGCGCTCAGCCGCCCGGACGGTCTGCGAGAAGCCCTGCTAATTGCGGCCGCCTTCTTGCTCTTTTACTGTAGCTTGATTTCACCTGTCGTATTTAGCCCATGGATTTTATGCGGAGCCGTGCTCATGCTATGCGGTGGGCTATGGGGACTGTTTGCACCGCCGACCAAATCATCACTGCGCGAGATCCACTGCCTGCGCGGCACACCAAAGCGCTGGGGGCTGTTTGGTGAAAACGATCAAGAGCAGATCAACAATATTTCCCTGGGCATAATCGACCTCATCTATCCGCGTCACTGGCAGCCGTTTGTTGCTCAGGATCTGGGGCAGAAAACCGATATCGATATCTACCTGGACAGGCACGTTGTGCGTCAGGGACGTTTTCTCTCCCTGCACGATGAAGTTAAAAATTTCCCGCTTCAGCACTGGCTTCGCAGCATGGTTATCGGCTGCGGCGCGCTACTGGTAGTGGTGATGATGTGGGTCAGCGTGCCGCTGAATATGCCATTCAAATTTACTCTCTCCTGGCTCAAAGGTGCGCAAACCATTGAAGCCAGCGACGTACGCCAGCTGGCGCAAGCGGGAATTCGCGTCGGTGATACGCTGCACATCCGCGGCACCGGGATGTGTAACATTCATTCCCCGGGGACCTGGACTGCCCAGGAAAACTCGCCGTTCCTGCCGTTTGACTGCTCGCAGATAATCTGGAACGACGCGCCTCGTCTGCCGCTTCCGGAATCGGAAACCGTCAATAAAGCCACCGCGCTGGTCCAGGCCGTCAGTCGACAACTGCACCCAACGCCGGATGATGATTCTCGCGTCAGCCCGGCCCTGCGCTCAGCCATCCAAAAATCAGGGATGGTGCTGCTCGACGACTTCGCCGATATCGTGCTGAAGACCAAAGATCTGTGCGCAGCCGCCGACGACTGTGTGCGGCTGAAAAATGCGTTGGTGAACCTCGGCAATACCCGCGATTGGGATGCGCTGGTCAAGCGCGCCAACTCCGGCAAGCTCGACGGCGTGAACGTCCTGCTACGCCCGGTCAGCGCAGAGTCTCTGGATAATCTGGTTGATACCTCCACGGCTCCGTTCATCCTGCGCGAAACCGCACGCGCGGCGCAGTCGTTGAACAGCCCGGCTCCCGGCGGTTTTCTGATTACCAGCGATGAAGGCAGTGATTTGGTCAGCCAGCCGTACCCTTCTACCAGCCTGTATGATTATCCTGCGCGTGAGCAATGGGATGAATTCCAGCGGCTGGCTGGCATGCTGATGCATACTCCATTCCGCGCCGAAGGGATTGTCACCAATGTCTTCACCGATGCCAACGGCACGCAGCACGTGAACCTGCACCGGATGCCGGACAGCAGCGGGCTGTGGCACTACATCGAAACCACGCTGCTGATGCTGGCGATGATTGTGTGCGCAATTTACAACGGAGTGCAGGCGCTTCGCCGCTATCAGCGCCATCGGGAACGTCTGGCGGATATTCAGAAATACTACGAAAGCTGCATCAATCCCGTCCTGCTCCCAGCCGCGGATAACTTTAAGTCGGACTTCCCGACGAACTAAGCCCCATCACACCGCGCGACAGGTTGTGCTACTCTGTCGCGCAATTCTTCCGTCTGGAGACTCACCATGCATTTTGATATCGCCTGGCAAGAGGTGGATACCGTTCTTCTGGACATGGATGGCACCCTTCTTGACCTCGCATTCGATAACTATTTCTGGCAGAAACTGGTGCCGGAAACTTACGGTGCGAAGCTGGGTATCAGCCCTCAGGCAGCTCAGGTGGCCATCAGTCAGGAGTATCATGCGGTGCAACATACGCTAAACTGGTACTGCCTGGACTACTGGAGCGAGCGCCTGGGTTTGGATATTTGTGCCATGACCAGCCAGCAGGGTCCACGCGCGGCGCTGCGTGATGATACCGTCCCCTTCCTTGATGCCCTCAAGGCCAGCGGCAAGCGGCGTATTCTGCTGACCAACGCTCACCCGCACAATCTGGCGGTAAAACTTGAGCACACCGGGTTGGACTCGCACCTTGATTTATTACTTTCCACCCATACATTTGGTTATCCGAAAGAGGATCAGCGGTTATGGCAGGCAGTCACGGAACATACGGGTCTGGAAGCCGGACGCACGTTGTTTATCGACGATAGCGAGCCGATTCTGGACGCTGCCGCCCACTTTGGGATCCGCTATTGCCTCGGTGTCTCCAATCCCGACTCGGGTCTGGCGGAAAAGCAGTACCTGCGTCATCCCGCGCTTAACGATTATCGTCGTTTGATCCCCTCACTTAACGTGAAGGAGTAACCGTGAAAGAGAAGTCCATCGAAGGCGTCAGGCTGGATAAATGGCTCTGGGCCGCGCGTTTTTATAAAACCCGCGCCATTGCACGAGAGATGATTGAAGGCGGTAAAGTCCACTACAACGGGCAGCGCAGCAAGCCCAGCAAAGTGGTCGAACTCAACGCCCAGCTCACGCTTCGTCAAGGAAATGATGAACGCACCGTGGTGATAAAAGCCATCACGGAACAGCGACGCCCGGCGACAGAAGCCGTAGTGTTGTATGAAGAGACGGCGGAAAGTATCGAGAAGCGCGAAAAAGTCGCGCTCGCGCGCAAGCTCAATGCGCTGACGATGCCGCATCCGGACAGACGACCGGATAAAAAGGAGCGGCGCGACCTGATGAGATTTAAATACGGCGACAGTGAATAACTGCCACCCCAAGAGAGAAAATTATGACTCAACACGATCAATTACATCGCTATCTGTTTGAAAACTATGCCGTGCGTGGCGAACTGGTCACCGTATCCGAAACGCTCGAACAGATCCTGGCTGGCCACAACTACCCGCAGCCGGTGAAAAACGTGCTGTCAGAGCTGCTGGTCGCCACCAGCCTGCTGACCGCTACGCTGAAATTCGAAGGCGATATTACCGTTCAGCTTCAGGGCGATGGCCCGATGACGCTGGCGGTGATTAACGGCAACAATCACCAGCAGCTGCGCGGCGTTGCGCGCGTGCAGGGCGATATTCCAGCAGATGCTGACCTGAAAACGCTGATTGGCAACGGCTATCTGGTTATCACCATTTCCCCGGCGGAAGGTGAGCGTTATCAGGGCGTGGTGGGTCTGGAAGGCGATACGCTGGCGGCGTGCCTGGAAGATTACTTCCAGCGTTCCGAACAGCTGCCAACGCGTCTGATCATCCGTACCGGTGAGTCAGAAGGCAAACCTGCTGCGGGCGGTATGCTGCTGCAGGTCATGCCAGCGCAAAACGCGCAGCCGGAAGATTTCGAACACCTGGCGGCACTGACCGACACCATCAAAGCCGAAGAGCTGTTTACGCTGCCGGCCAACGATGTGCTGTGGCGTCTGTACCACGAAGAAGAAGTCACGCTGTACGATCCACAGGGCGTTGAATTCAAGTGTACTTGTTCACGCGAACGCTGTGCCGACGCGCTGAGAACGCTGCCGGATGAAGAAATTAATAGCATCCTGGCAGAAGAAGGCGAGATCGACATGCACTGTGATTACTGCGGCAGCCACTACGTGTTCAATTCCATGAACATTGCGGAGATCCGTCACAACGCTTCTCCGGCCGATCCGCAGGTTCATTAAGTTCGTCCCCACTCCGGCGGGCGTTGCTTCGTCGGACGATAAAAAAGGCGCCATTGGCGCCTTTTTCTATTGTGGCGGGTCGCCCACACTACCGCCGGTACTCTAGCACCACCGTCTCATCTCCCAGCGTCATGTCGCGCCAGGCTTTTGGCTTGGCCCCTACGCGGCCCTCTTTCACCGCCTCCAGCAACGTCGCTTTGGTTATCCCTGCGGGCAACGATGCGCTGGCCTTAAACTCCCAGCCTTTCTCCCCGCGGCCAAATACCAGCACCGTGCGATCGCCAAAGGCATACAGAACCTGCTCCGGTTGGCCATCACCGTTCAAATCCTGACTCACCAGCACGCAGCTATCCATATCGTTGCATGATTCAACCTGATAGCGCCGCTCTATCACCGCGGCCCATAGCGCGTCATCCGCTGACAAGCTGCCCTTTGCCACCAGCACATTTTTCGCCAGCGTCGCTGCCGTCAGTGTTTCTACCGGACTGAGATCGCCCTTTATCAAGCGCGTAAGCAGCCGTGCTCGCTTGGCATCTTTGGTAAATTCAGTATCGTTTTGTAATTCAAGAAGCGCCTTGCGCCCTGGTTTACCGCTACGTGAAAGCATATACAGGCTGACCTGGTCCGCAGTGATTTTTCCGCTGTGATAACGCGCCATATGGCTGTTCACGCTGATGCGCCAGCTATCAAGCACTGGCGTATAGAGCGACACCAGCAGAACCAGGCCTAACAGCGATACGGCCAAATGCACCTTGCCCATCGACGCAGAAGGATCTCCGCGATAGCGTAACAGGCTCACCAGATAACCTACCGACCACACTAGCAGCACCACTACCACCAGCGCGCCATACAGCCGATCCGTCGTCCAGCCATATTGTCCAATACGCTGCCACAGTGCCCAGCCCGCAATCAGTGCGTAGACCGGCATTAACGCAATTGCCGCAAGGATCAGATAGCGAAGCGCCTGCGGGTAGGGAAGCTGAGATTTTTGCGGCTCCCAGACCATTGCCGTCAACAGGAGCTGAATCAGCGCGAGCGCCGAGAGCAGCCCGGCGGCTGAAACTCGTTGAGAAATCACCGCCAACCCGCTAAACGGCAGCGTGGCCAGAAACAGCAATGCCAGCAGCGATACCAGCGGTAGCAAGCCGGTAGCGACAAGCGCCAGCAGCTTATGAATGGCGGTAATCAGTCGCGTTTGCTGGCGCGCAAGAATCACCGTCAGCGCAGTAACCAGCCCCACGACCAGGTAAACAAACCATTGAGTTTCAAAGAACAGCCGCGAAAAGAAGGTAATATTCGCCAGCTCAAACAGCCCGCTCCACAACAGCAAAATTAGCCAGACCAGTCCATTCGCCACGGCAATCAGCAGTAAGGTCAGCGTGTTTTGCCACTGTTGCGTATAGAAGTGCGCGTAGCGCGTTGTTCCAGGTTGGGGTTGAAGGCGATACTGCATCCACGGCAGCACCAGTAACGTCATCAGCAGCAGACACCAGTCGTAATTCCACATGGCGCTGTACTGCCGCCAGGTCTCGCCGCTGAGACTGCTCTTCAGCCATCCCCCCATTCCCAGCACCACCACAAGGATCAGCGCCAGCCAACCCCACAACGCCCGCTGTTTGAAGGAGACAACGGTAAATAGCAGTACAGAAGATAATGCCAGGCTTCCCGGCAGGCCGTAATACATCCACCCGATCTCTTTCGGAATCAGGTAGACCGTGAGCAGATAACACAATAGCCCTTGTACTACGCCCGTTATCACCATGCCCCAACGCGTCGGTGATGAAAGAGGAGTCACAGCATCCATATCGATAATCTCGTTCCTGAAGTAAAGAATAAGGCCATTTTAGGTATCCGTTAGAATCAAAAAGACGGATTTCGCTCAGCGAGGTGAATCGATTTTATTCATGAAAGCATTACGTAATTTTCTTTCATAAATGCGATTAATTTCACATTTATGCCGTCAGTTAAACCATTTATTAACCATTTAAGAACATTCACGCCAAATACTCGGGTTTTCCTGTCATAATCCCTGTCGCTTCGTGACAGGAGTCACAACGTTTTCGTAAGTAAGACGTTTGTCGGGATACGTAAATCTATGAGCCTGGTCGCGGTCAACACCCCTGAAATACCCATAGAATTTATGGTAGTACAAATTGGCTAAGGAGCAGTGAAATGCGCAACGGTATAACCCCGCAGGACCTCAAGGCTTATGGTATCAACGACGTACAGAATATCGTCTATAACCCAGACTACGATACATTGTATCAAGAAGAGCTCGATCCTAACCTGGAAGGTTACGAACGCGGTGTGCTAACAAGTCTGGGCGCAATTTCTGTCGACACCGGTATTTTTACCGGCCGCTCCCCAAAGGACAAATATATCGTTCGCGATGAGACAACTCGCGATACGGTATGGTGGTCTGATAAGGGTAACGGGAAAAATGACAACAAACCGTTGTCACCTGAAATCTGGCAACATCTTAAAGGCCTGGTCTCTACACAGCTGTCCGGCAAACGCCTGTTCATTATTGATGCCTTCTGTGGCGCCAACGAAGACACCCGTCTGTCGGTCCGTTTTATCACCGAAGTGGCCTGGCAGGCACACTTCGTCAAGAACATGTTTATTCGCCCCACCGATGAAGAACTGGAGACGTTCAAACCAGACTTTATCGTGATGAACGGTGCGAAATGCACTAACCCACAGTGGAAAGAGCAGGGTCTGAATTCAGAAAACTTTGTCGCGTTTAATCTGACAGAGCGCGTCCAGCTTATCGGCGGGACCTGGTACGGCGGCGAGATGAAAAAAGGGATGTTCTCTATCATGAACTACCTGCTGCCGCTGCAGGGCATTGCCTCCATGCACTGCTCGGCGAACGTTGGCGAGAAAGGCGATGTGGCAGTTTTCTTTGGTCTTTCCGGAACCGGTAAAACCACTCTCTCTACCGACCCGAAACGTCGTCTGATTGGTGATGATGAACACGGCTGGGACGACGACGGCGTGTTTAACTTCGAAGGCGGCTGCTACGCGAAGACTATCAAACTCTCCGAAGCTGCAGAGCCGGATATCTATCACGCTATCCGCCGCGACGCGCTGCTAGAGAACGTGGTAGTGCGCGAAGATGGCACCATTGATTTCGACGACGGTTCCAAAACTGAAAACACCCGCGTTTCGTACCCTATTTACCACATCGACAATATCGTTAAGCCGGTGTCGAAAGCGGGCCATGCCACCAAAGTTATCTTCCTGACCGCAGATGCGTTTGGGGTTCTGCCTCCGGTATCGCGCCTCACCGCCGACCAGACGCAGTATCACTTCCTCTCCGGCTTTACTGCCAAACTGGCAGGAACTGAACGCGGCGTGACCGAACCAACCCCAACCTTCTCCGCCTGCTTCGGCGCAGCGTTCTTATCACTGCACCCAACGCAGTACGCAGAAGTGCTGGTGAAACGCATGCAGGCCGCAGGTGCCCAGGCGTATCTGGTCAACACCGGCTGGAACGGTACCGGCAAACGTATTTCGATTAAAAATACGCGTGCCATCATCGATGCGATTCTCGACGGTTCTCTGGATAATGCAGAAACCTTCACCCTGCCAATGTTCGACCTGCAAATCCCAACCGCACTGCCAGGCGTCGATAGCCATATCCTCGACCCGCGCAGCACCTACGGTTCGCCAGAGCAGTGGCAAGAGAAAGCCGAGAAGCTGGCTACGCTGTTTACGGAAAACTTTGAAAAGTACACCGATACGCCTGCAGGCGCCGCGCTGGTGAGCGCAGGGCCAAAGCTGTAGTGGAATAAACGCTAAGCGTCACCGCGATGGCCGAATAAAGCCAACGCAGATGCAATATGAAAAAACCGCCGGGGTCTCCCCCAGCGGTTTTTTTTAACTCTCTTTCATCGGCCCCTGTACGCGGCTTGCCGGTACCGGTAGCCAGGCGCGAATCAACAGTCCACCCCGTTCGCTGGTATCCAGTTCCAGCAGCCCGTTATGGTTATCGATAATACGCTGCACAATCGCCAGCCCCAGCCCTGTTCCGCTGATGGTACGGGCACTGTCGCCGCGCACAAACGGTTGGAACAAATGCTTACGCTGCTCGGGCTTTATGCCCGGGCCGTCATCTTCCACCTGGAACCAGGCGCGATGCGCTTCACGACCGCTGCTGACTTTAATCCAGCCGTTACCGTAACGCGCAGCGTTCACCACCATATTGGCCAGCGCGCGCTTGATGGAAAGCGGATGCACACGTACCGGAATTTCATCAGTGAACAGATCCGTATCGATCTCTCGTTCGTAACCACTTTCTGCCGCAATCACCTCGCCGAGCACGGCGTTGAGATCGATAAACTCCAGCGGCATCTCCTGACCGGTACGCAGATAGTCAATAAACTGCTCGATGATGGCGTTGCACTCTTCGATATCTTTGTTGATCGATTCTGCAAGATAGCCATCCTGCTCGCTCATCATCTCGGTGGCGAGACGAATACGCGTCAGCGGAGTGCGCAGATCGTGGCTAACCCCGGCCATCAGCAGCGTACGGTCGTCAGAAAGCTGTTTCACCCCCGCCGCCATATGATTAAAGGCGCGCGTCACCGAACGCACCTCCGATGCACCGTATTCACGCAGCGGCGGTGGAATAATCCCCTTCCCGACCTGTAGCGCCGCATGCTCCAGATCGACCAGCGGTCGGTTCTGGATGCGGATAAACAGCCATGCGCCGCCTATCGCTAACAGCATTATCGCGAGGGTATAACGGAAGAGCGGAGAGAAGTCTCCCTGATGGATTTCGGTGAGTGGCACGCGCACCCAAATATTGGGCGACAGCCAGGTCTTCAACCAGACCACCGGGGAGCTCTTGTTGACTTCAACGCGAACTTCGGTCGGCCCACCAAGCTGCTGGGCCATCTGTTGGCTCAAAAACTCATAGTGCTGCGCCCAACGAAGCCCCGCTTCCTCTGCGGCTTCGTCGGAATAGAGTGAGATACCAAGCTCACGATAAATCTCGCGGCGAAATGCCGGCGGCACGACAAGCTGCGTCCCGTCTTCCAACTGCAGTTTATCGGTCATCAGCATACGGACTTCGTAGGCTAAGACTTTATTAAACTGCTGCAGGCTTGGCAGAATCGCGAAGTTCAGCACCACCAGATAGGTTGTCACCAGGCTGACAAAAAGCAGGGTGACAATCAGCAACAGCGTGCGGGCAAACGAACTTCGTGGCGAGAAGCGCAATCGCCTCATGCTTTAGAACCGTCCGGGACGAAGACGTAGCCCAGACCCCAAACGGTCTGAATATAACGAGGATGCGCGGGATCTTCTTCCACCATGCGGCGCAGACGAGAAATCTGTACATCGATAGAACGCTCCATCGCGGAGTATTCACGGCCACGCGCCAGGTTCATCAGTTTATCGCGGGACAGCGGTTCACGTGGATGGCTCACCAGCGCTTTCAGAACCGCAAACTCACCGCTGGTCAGCGGCATAGGTTCATCTTCACGGAACATTTCGCGGGTGCCGAGGTTCAGCTTGAACTTACCAAAGGCAATCACCGCCTCTTCCTGGGACGGCGCACCCGGCAGTTCGTTCGCCTGACGACGCAGCACCGCACGGATACGGGCCAGCAGTTCACGCGGGTTGAACGGTTTCGGAATGTAATCGTCGGCGCCAATTTCCAGCCCTACGATACGGTCAACTTCTTCCCCTTTTGCCGTTACCATGATTATCGGCATCGGGTTGCTCTGGCTACGCAGACGGCGGCAGATAGACAAACCGTCTTCGCCAGGCAGCATTAAATCGAGCACCATCAGATGGAAGGATTCGCGGGTCAGCAATCGGTCCATCTGTTCGGCGTTAGCGACACTTCGAACCTGGAAACCCTGCTCGGTCAGATAACGTTCAAGCAGCGCACGCAGGCGCATATCGTCATCCACAACCAGAATCTTATAATTCTCTTGCATTGTTTTTACTCCCAAAGGTTCGCAACAATTATTCAGTACGTATTCTCAAAAAAGCCGACACGAACGACCAGCTAAATCTGGTATATATTCCAGGCTAAATTGTTACAAAGCATATTTAACAGCGAGTTAAGTATACAATGGATCTTAGTACACATTATTTATTCTGTCGGTATGCTGACGTAATACGTATTGTGCGCAATGATGACCCGGTAGCCAGGTAAACACTCAAAGATGAAAACACCGTTGATCACCCGTGAAGGGTACGAAAAGCTCAAAAAAGAGATGGATTATCTCTGGCGCGAAGAGCGCCCGGAAGTCACCAAAAAAGTAACCTGGGCGGCAAGCCTTGGCGATCGCAGTGAAAATGCTGACTATCAATATAATAAAAAGCGGCTAAGAGAAATCGATCGCCGCGTCCGTTATTTAACGAAATGCCTCGAATACTTAAAGATAGTTGATTACTCACCGCAGCAGGAAGGCAAAGTCTTCTTCGGCGCCTGGGTCGAAATAGAAAACGACGACGGCGCGACGAAGCGCTTTCGCATCGTCGGCTATGATGAAATCTTTGGCCGTAACGACTACATTTCCATCGACTCTCCGATGGCCCGCGCGCTGCTGAAAAAAGAGGTGGGCGACCTGGCGGTGGTCAACACCCCTGCCGGTGAAGCCAGCTGGTACGTTAACGAGATTGAATACGTTAAATGAGCCGGAACAATCCGAAGACCCTGCTGATGGCTGGCATTTTTGCCAGTCAATCCGTATAACTGTCCCCTGATTTTATGACCTAACAGTGAAACCAAGCCATGTTGAATGATTCGCTCTGCCGCATTATTGCGGGTGAACTTCAGGCCAGAGCAGAACAGGTGGAATCCGCCGTTCGCCTGCTTGATGAAGGGAACACCGTGCCGTTTATCGCACGTTATCGTAAGGAAGTCACCGGCGGTCTGGATGATACGCAATTGCGTAATCTGGAAACCCGACTGGGATATTTACGTGAGCTGGAAGACCGCCGTCAGACCATCCTGAAATCCATTTCTGAGCAGGGAAAGCTGACCGATGAACTGGCGAAAGCCATCAACGGCACGCTGAACAAAACCGAGCTCGAAGACCTCTACCTGCCTTACAAACAAAAACGCCGTACGCGCGGACAGATAGCCATTGAAGCCGGTCTGGAACCGCTGGCGGATCTGCTGTGGAGCGATCCATCCCACGATCCGGAAACGGAAGCCGCCAAATTTATCGATGCCGATAAAGGTATCGCTGACAGTAAGGCAGCCCTCGATGGCGCACGCTATATCCTGATGGAGCGTTTCGCTGAAGACGCCGGGCTGCTGGCAAAAGTGCGTGACTACCTGTGGAAAAATGCCCATCTGGTCGCCACCGTGGTCAGCGGTAAGGAAGAGGAAGGCGCTAAATTCCGCGACTACTTCGACCACCACGAACCGATTTCAACCACCCCTTCCCACCGCGCGCTAGCGATGTTCCGCGGGCGTAACGAAGGTGTGTTGCAGCTGGCGCTGAATGCCGACCCGCAGTTCGATGAGCCGCCAAAAGAGAGCTACTGCGAGCAAATTATTATTGACCACCTCGGCCTGCGTCTAAACAACGCTCCAGCAGACAGCTGGCGTAAAGCCGTCATTAGCTGGACATGGCGAATTAAGGTGCTGATGCACCTCGAAACCGAGCTGATGGGTACCGTACGCGAGCGCGCGGAAGATGAAGCTATCAACGTCTTCGCCCGTAACCTGCACGATCTGCTGATGGCCGCGCCCGCTGGCCTGCGCGCCACCATGGGCCTCGATCCAGGCCTGCGTACCGGGGTTAAAGTCGCCGTGGTTGATGGTACCGGCAAGCTGGTCGCCACCGACACTATTTACCCACATACCGGGCAAGCCGCGAAAGCCGCAGTCGCCGTCGCAGCACTGTGTGAAAAGCACAACGTTGAACTGGTGGCTATCGGTAACGGTACCGCCTCACGTGAAACTGAACGCTTCTTCCTCGATGTGCAGCAGCAGTTCCCGAAAGTCACTGCCCAGAAGGTGATTGTCAGCGAAGCGGGCGCATCGGTTTATTCCGCCTCCGAGCTGGCTGCACTCGAGTTCCCGGATCTTGATGTTTCCCTGCGCGGCGCGGTCTCTATCGCCCGTCGTTTACAGGATCCGCTGGCAGAGCTGGTAAAAATCGACCCGAAATCCATCGGCGTGGGCCAGTACCAGCACGACGTTAGCCAGACGCAACTGGCGCGTAAACTGGATGCGGTAGTGGAAGACTGCGTAAACGCCGTTGGCGTAGACCTGAATACGGCTTCCGTACCGCTGCTGACTCGCGTGGCTGGTTTAACGCGCATGATGGCGCAGAACATCGTCGCCTGGCGCGATGAAAACGGTCAGTTCCAGAACCGCCAGCAGTTGCTCAAGGTGAGCCGTCTGGGGCCGAAAGCGTTCGAGCAGTGCGCGGGCTTCCTGCGTATCAACCACGGCGATAACCCGCTGGATGCCTCCACCGTTCACCCGGAAGCGTATCCTATCGTTGAACGCATTCTGGCAGCGACCCAGCAGGCACTTAAAGACCTGATGGGTAACAGCAGCGAACTGCGCGACCTGAAAGCTAGCGACTTCACCGATGAGCAATTTGGTGTGCCAACCGTTACCGACATCATCAAAGAACTGGAAAAACCGGGTCGCGATCCGCGCCCTGAGTTTAAAACCGCGAAGTTCGCCGACGGTGTGGAAACCATGAACGACCTGTTGCCGGGGATGATCCTCGAAGGTGCAGTGACCAACGTCACCAACTTTGGCGCCTTTGTCGATATTGGCGTGCATCAGGATGGTCTGGTACACATCTCTTCGCTGGCGGATAAGTTCGTCGAAGACCCACATACCGTGGTGAAAGCGGGCGATATTGTCAAAGTGAAGGTGATGGAAGTGGACCTGCAGCGTAAGCGTATTGCGCTGACTATGCGTCTGGACGAGCAGCCAGGGGAAACTAACGCCCGCCGCAGTTCAGGCAACGATCGTAGCCAGGGCAACAACCGCCCGGCGGCGAAAGCGGCTAAACCACGTGCTCGCGAAGCTCAGCCTGCGGGTAACAGCGCCATGATGGATGCCCTCGCAGCCGCCATGGGTAAAAAACGCTAATCGGTCGTTCTTTTAGCCCGGTCGAGCGCTGCGACGCCGGGCTACATAATCCCTCACAGGGCCAATCAGATGTTCACGCCATCATCCGGCAATACCCGAAATCGAGCGCAATAATTCCGGAACCTCTCTCCAACGTTATATTATTTTCCATTTGTAATAATACGCTTCAGCCGTTTTTATTTTATTAACCAATGAAACCTTAATTAAACATTAAGTGAAGTAAAGAATATTTAATTCATTTACCGCTACACGGCGTTGCTTGCGTCATATCAAAAAAAGTGCAAATTTCCGCCGAAATTTCTTTCAATCGCATGTTATGTATTGATGATAAAAACCATTCTCATTATCATTATATCCAGTAAGCCTTTACTCTTCATTTGTTGACGATATCCCTGCCGCTGCTCACAGCGCGCGGCGGTATCTCCGCTGTTCAGCTAGCTGATACACAAGTAGGTTATATGCAATTTACACCTGATACTGCGTGGAAGATTGTCGGTTTCTCCCGCGAAATTAGCCCAGCTTATCGTCAGAAACTGCTGTCTCTGGGGATGCTTCCGGGTTCATCATTTAACGTAGTTCGCGTGGCTCCGCTCGGCGATCCTATTCATATCGAAACCCGTCGCGTTAGCCTGGTGCTGCGTAAGAAAGATCTCGCGCTCATTGAATTAGAAGCCGTTGCACAATAACTCCAGCCTGGTACTAAGAGTCTGAAATATGAAAAAATTAACCATTGGTTTAATTGGCAATCCTAATTCCGGCAAAACAACGTTATTCAATCAGTTAACCGGGGCGCGCCAGCGCGTGGGGAACTGGGCCGGGGTCACGGTTGAGCGTAAAGAAGGGGCATTTGCCACCACCGACAATCAGGTCACGCTGGTCGACTTACCGGGTACCTATTCACTCACCACCATCTCGTCGCAGACCTCGCTGGATGAACAGATCGCCTGTCACTATATCCTCAGCGGCGATGCGGACCTGTTGATTAACGTCGTCGACGCCTCCAACCTCGAGCGTAACCTCTACCTGACGCTGCAGCTGCTGGAGCTAGGCATTCCCTGCGTGGTCGCACTGAACATGCTGGATATTGCCGAGAAGCAACAAATTCGCATTGACGTTGACGCCCTCGCCGCTCGCCTCGGCTGTCCGGTTGTACCACTGGTTTCAACCCGTGGTCGCGGTATTGAAGCGTTGAAGATGGCCATCGACCGCCACCAGGCGAATAAGCCGCTGGAGCTGGTGCACTACCCGCAACCGCTGCTGCGCGAAGCGGATAATCTGGCCCGCGAAATGGCGCAGGATATCCCAGAGCGTCAGCGCCAATGGCTGGGCATGCAAATGCTCGAAGGCGATATTTATAGCCGCGCCTATGCCGGCGACGCCGCGCACAAGCTGGATATTTCGCTCGCCAATCTGAGCGGAGAGATGGATGACCCGGCGCTGTATATCGCCGATGCGCGTTACCAGAGCATCGCCGCAATCTGCGACGCCGTCAGCAATACCTTAACCGCAGAACCGAGCCGTTTCACCACTGCACTCGACAAAATCATCCTTAACCGGGTGCTGGGATTACCGATTTTCCTGTTCGTCATGTATCTGATGTTTTTACTGGCGATCAACATCGGCGGCGCGCTACAGCCTATTTTTGACGGCGGTTCGGTCGCTATCTTTATCCACGGCATTCAGTGGATTGGCTACACGCTGCACTTCCCTGACTGGCTCACCGTGTTCCTGGCACAAGGTATCGGCGGCGGTATCAACACCGTCCTGCCGTTAGTGCCGCAAATCGGCATGATGTATCTGTTCCTCTCCTTCCTTGAGGATTCCGGTTACATGGCCCGCGCCGCGTTCGTGATGGACCGTCTAATGCAGGCTTTAGGTCTGCCGGGTAAATCCTTCGTGCCGCTGATCGTCGGCTTCGGCTGTAACGTGCCGTCGGTGATGGGTGCGCGTACGCTGGATGCGCCTCGCGAACGTCTGATGACTATCATGATGGCGCCGTTTATGTCCTGCGGCGCGCGTCTGGCGATTTTTGCCGTCTTCGCCGCGGCCTTCTTCGGTCAGGGCGGCGCGCTGGTCGTCTTCTCGCTATACGTACTGGGTATCGCTATCGCCATCCTGACCGGCCTGATGCTCAAATACACCATCATGCGTGGTGAAGCATCGCCGTTCGTGATGGAGCTTCCGGTGTATCACGTACCGCACGTGAAGAGCCTGATTATCCAGACCTGGCAACGTCTGAAAGGCTTCGTGCTGCGCGCCGGTAAGGTTATCGTTATCGTCAGCATCTTCCTCAGCGCGCTGAACAGCTTCTCGTTCAGCGGTAAGATTGTCGATAACATCAACGATTCTGCTCTGGCATCCGTTAGCCGAGTCATCACGCCGGTATTTAAACCGATTGGTGTCCACGAAGATAACTGGCAGGCCACCGTCGGTCTGTTCACTGGTGCCATGGCCAAAGAGGTGGTTGTCGGTACGCTGAACACCCTCTACACCGCGGAAAACATTCAGAACGAAGAGTTTAACCCGCAGGAATTCCACCTTGGAAATGAACTGCTGGCCGCCGCGGATGAAACCTGGCAGGGCCTGAAAGACACCTTCAGCCTGAGCGTACTGGCAAACCCAATTGAAGCCAGTAAAGGCGATGGTGAAATGGAAACCGGCGCGATGGGCGTGATGAGCAGCAAGTTTGGCAGCGCGGCGGCAGCCTACAGCTACCTGATTTTCGTTCTGCTCTACATTCCATGCATCTCGGTAATGGGGGCGGTTGCCCGCGAATCGAGCCGTGGCTGGATGACCTTCTCTATCCTGTGGGGTCTGAACATCGCCTACTCGCTTTCCACGCTGTACTACCAGACCGTCAGCTTTAGCCAGCATCCGCGCTACAGCCTGGTGTGCATTCTGGCGGTGATTCTGTTCAACGTAGTGCTAATGGGGCTACTGCGCCGTGCCCGTAGCCGCGTAGAAGTTTCGCTGCTGGCAACGCGCAAAACGCCAGCGTCATGCTGCTCCAGCCCGGCTGGCGATTGCCACTAGGAATCAAAATGGCATCATTGATCGAAGTACGCGATATGTTGGCACTGCAAGGACGCATGGAAGCTGCACAGCTTAGCGCCCAACTGCATACACCACAGGCGCTGGTCGATGCCATGCTGGGCCGCCTGGAGGCCATGGGAAAAGTCGTGAAGATTAGCGAAGATCCTGATGGCTGCCTTTCCGGCAGCTGCAAAAGCTGCCCGGAAGGGAAAGCCTGCTTACGAGAATGGTGGGCACTGCGTTGATACCCTGTTCCCGGCGTTAACCTGACGCCGGGAACAGAAGGTTAGAAGCTATTTGTAGACGTCCGCATTACCGTGAACGGTTTTTTCGTTTTTCCCACCCGCAATGATCACGTAGTACTTCCCGCCCAGCTCATCCGCCTTTTTAGACAGATCGCGCTTAGCGTCCATTGGTGACGTGGTTCGTGAGGTGGTGATGTTGCCGATTTTGGTCAACTTCATCTTGGCGACATCATCTTTTTGGATCTCTTTAGCAGCAAACGCACCGAACGACAGGGAGCCAATTACCAGAGATGCAACAATACCTGTAATAAGTTTCATAGCCTCTACTCTCCATAAGGGTTGTTTTTGCGCCACGACGTTCGGATGAAATAATCACCTGTCGTAACAGCTTAAGTATTGCTATGAATATCTTTTTTACCACGTCCCACAAGAATTAATTCGCTAACTGCTTTTTCAGCGCCACCAGCGGTTCGCAGAACGCCTGCGGATGAGAGATAAACGGTGCGTGCGCTGCCTTATCAAACATCACCGATTCACTCGCTGGCCACAACGCATCGAGCAGCGGGATGATTTTACGCGGAACCAACCCATCCAGCCGCCCGTACATACGCAAAAATGGCACACTCAGTTCCACCAGCGACTGACGCAGGTCGGCAGTTTTTAGAATCTCCAACCCACCGTTAAGGACCTCTGATGACGGCATAGGCAAAGACAGTACCGTCTGCTTCAGCGCTCTGGCATCCTGACGGGCACTCTCGGTGCCCATGGTTTGCAGCGCCAGGAAACGTTCGACGGTACGCTGAAAATCATCGCTGAGCTGCTGCTGAAAACCGCTCAATACCTCGGGTTTGATGCCCGGCCACTCATCATGCGCAGCAAAGCATGGCGATGACGCAACGGTCACCAGAGCCTGTGCGCGTTCAGGATGACGTAATGCAATTTGGCTGGCGACCAATCCTCCCAGGCTCCAGCCAAGCCAGACGGCCTGCGCTGGCGCTTTCTCCAGCACCTTCTCGGTCATCTCTTCGAGCGATAAAGCGCCAAAACCGACGCTGCGTCCGTAGCCCGGTAAATCGACCAGATGCAATGTGAAATGCGCGCCTAATTCCGCCGTGATGCAATCCCAGACCTGTGCATTCAGTCCCCATCCGTGCAGCAGCACAAGATGACAATTTCCTTCGCCCGTGGTTTGCCACCAGATGTCGTTCATCAGCTATTGTTCTCATTTCTTCGCTTCAAGGGGGGATTATGCTAACAGTCCACGGCTTATGCTGGCTATGCAAAATGCCGCTGGCGCTGCCCGCATGGGGCGTTTGTTCACGCTGTGCCAGAACGTTATTTAGCGAGATGTGCGGTTGTCCGCAGTGTGGATTACCATCAGCCAGCGTGAATACACCGTGTGGCCGCTGCCTGCAAAAGCCGCCACCGTGGCAACGATTAGTGGCGGTGAATGACTACCAGCCGCCGCTCAACCAGATGGTGCATCGCTTCAAGTTCAGCGGCCAGGCCGAACTGGCATCCACGTTGGCGCGCTTGCTGCTTTTAGCCGTTCGCCAGCACTCTGGACTGCCTGCCCCCGAGCAACTTATCAGCGTGCCGCTATGGCAGCGACGGCACTGGCGGCGCGGCTTTAATCAAAGTGAACTGCTGTGTAAGGCGCTCAGCGCATGGTTGCCCTGCGAATATGACCCACGAACGCTTGCCCGCATCCGCCCCACCGCTACGCAACATCAACTCAGCGCCAGGCTGCGTCGGCACAACCTGAAAAATGCTTTCCAGCTTGAATTACCGGTACAGGGTCGCCATATGGTTATTGTGGATGATGTTGTTACGACGGGCAGCACCGTGGCCGAGATTTCCCGCCTGCTTTTGCGAAATGGCGCGGCGAGCGTTCAGGTATGGTGTCTGTGTCGCACCTTGTAGACCCCCAGCGATGGGCGTATTATAACCAACTAAAGTAGTCAACTATTAGGTCAAAGCTATGATCCGTATTTCCGATACTGCGCAAGCGCACTTTGCCAAACTTCTGCAAAATCAGGAAGAAGGGACACAGATCCGTGTATTCGTGATCAACCCTGGTACGCCTAACGCAGAATGCGGCGTTTCTTATTGCCCGCCGGATGCGGTGGAAGCAAGTGACACAGCACTGAAATTTGAACAGATCACCGCCTATGTCGATGAACTGAGCGCTCCGTATCTGGAAGATGCGGAAATTGATTTCGTCACCGACCAGTTGGGTTCCCAACTGACGCTGAAGGCGCCGAACGCCAAAATGCGTAAAGTGACCGACGACGCACCGCTGATGGAGCGCGTTGAGTACATGCTGCAATCACAGATTAACCCACAGCTGGCAGGCCACGGCGGCCGCGTTACGCTGATGGAAATCACCGACGACGGCCTGGCCATCCTACAGTTTGGCGGCGGTTGTAACGGTTGTTCCATGGTCGACGTGACCCTGAAAGAAGGCATCGAGAAACAGCTGCTGGTTGAGTTCCCTGAGCTGAAAGGCGTACGCGATCTCACCGAACACCAGCGCGGCGAGCACTCTTACTACTAAGTATTCGAGTGTTTTCCCACGACCCGGGCAAGGCGTTTTGCCGACCCCGGGTTAGTATCAGTATTCCCTGGATGGCGCTTCACCCGTCCGGAAGATACCCCCTCATTTCCCATGTTACCGCGCAACATTTCTCTCATTTTGCTATCCGCAACGCTGCAAAAACCCAGTCAATAGTTTGACTGGAGTCGCATATTTCACATTTCCACCCTCTGGCATATTCTCAAGCGCACTATGTTACCCGTATCATCCAGCCATACGCCGTCGTGTTAAATAATAGCCAGCTATTCTCTGTCTGAGTCATACAACATTGCGGTGGCGTGAAGTAGTCAGTACCTATTCCCTCTGTAGGGACAATTGGAAGTTGTCGCAGCAACAATGACGTTACCCATAACATATTAAAGGCTGGAAAAATTATGCCATTAATCATCGTAGCAATCGGGGTTATCCTCTTATTACTGTTGATGATCCGCTTCAAAATGAACGGATTCATCGCACTGGTTCTGGTGGCACTTGCCGTCGGATTAATGCAGGGCATGCCCCTGGACAAAGTGATCGTCTCCATTAAAAACGGCGTAGGCGGCACCCTCGGTGGTCTGGCGCTGATTATGGGCTTTGGTGCCATGCTCGGTAAGATGCTGGCCGACTGCGGTGGCGCACAGCGTATCGCCACTACCCTTATCGATAAATTTGGTCGCAAACACATCCAGTGGGCCGTTGTACTGACCGGCTTCACCGTGGGCTTCGCGCTGTTCTATGAAGTCGGCTTCGTACTGCTGCTGCCGCTGGTGTTCACCATCGCCGCTTCCGCGCGTATTCCTCTGCTGTACGTCGGTGTGCCAATGGCTGCGGCTCTGTCCGTTACCCACGGCTTCCTGCCACCGCACCCGGGTCCAACGGCTATCGCCACCATCTTCCATGCGGATATGGGTAAAACGCTGCTGTACGGTACGCTGCTGGCAATCCCTACCGTTATTCTGGCAGGCCCGGTTTACGCTCGCTGCCTGAAAGGCATCGACAAGCCAATTCCAGAAGGTCTGCACAACCCGAAAACCTTCACCGATGCAGAAATGCCGTCCTTCGGTGTCAGCGTTTGGACTTCTCTGGTTCCGGTTATTCTGATGGCACTGCGTGCCGTTGCTGAAATGGTGCTGCCGAAAGGCCACGCCCTGTTGCCTGCCGCTGAGTTCTTCGGCGACCCGGTGATGGCAACGCTGATTGCAGTCCTGATTGCTATCTTCACTTTCGGTCTGAACCGTGGCCGTTCGATGGACGAAATCAACGATACGCTGATCTCCTCCATCAAAATCATCGCCATGATGCTGCTGATCATCGGCGGTGGCGGTGCGTTCAAACAGGTTCTGGTCGACAGCGGCGTGGATAAATACATCGCCTCTATCATGCACGAATCCAACGTATCTCCGCTGTTTATGGCGTGGTCTATCGCTGCCGTTCTGCGTATTGCACTGGGTTCAGCGACCGTTGCGGCCATTACCGCAGGCGGCATCGCGGCACCACTGATTGCCACCACCGGCGTCAGCCCAGAGCTGATGGTTATCGCGGTCGGTTCCGGTTCCGTCATCTTCTCTCACGTGAACGATCCAGGTTTCTGGCTGTTCAAAGAGTACTTCAACCTGACTATCGGCGAGACCATCAAGTCCTGGTCGATGCTGGAAACCATTATCTCGGTTTGCGGTCTGGTAGGTTGTCTGCTGCTGGGGATGGTGGTTTAACACCACAAATGACAGATAAAAAAACGCCGGGGCTTGCCCCGGCGTTTTTGTTTTTACTTCTTCTTACTCGCCGCTTTCCGGCGCTTGTCCAAATCTTTAATCAGCTTGTTCACACCGTCGTCGGCAAACATCGCTTCCAGCGAGGTGGAGAGCTTACGCCGCCAGTTCGGGTATTCGGTGCTGGTTCCCGGAATATTCACCGGCGAGGACATCTGCAACCAGTCTTCCGGTTGCAGCCCCAACAGCGCACTGTTGCTATCTGCAATATAGCGCTGCATACCGCGACTTAAGGTGGCGGTCATCGACATCAGCGACGCCTTGTGACCCGCACGTTTCGGCAGCGCGCCGTACTTGTGCAGGGCATCCAGCAGCCCTTGTTTCGCCAGTTCGCGATCCTGATACAGCCCGCGCAGAACGTCCGCGTCAGGGTAAAGTCCCAGCTCATTGCCCAGCGTCAGATCTCCTCTCTCCCAATAGCCGCGCAGCGTTGGCAGGTCATGGGTGGTGGCCACGGCCATCGACTGTTCCGGATACGCTTTTGGCGAGCGGAACGTCTTCTCGTGGTCATTCTCAAAATAGAGCACTTTGTAGGAGTAAACACCGCTCTTACGCAGCTTACTGACGATTTCAACCGGCACCGTTCCTAAGTCTTCGCCAATCACCATACAGTTGTGACGCTTACTTTCCAGCGCCAAAATCGACAGTAGCGCATCCACCGGATACTGTACGTAGGCACCATGATCGGCGGTTTCACCGTACGGGATCCACCACAGGCGCAGCACCGACATAACGTGGTCGATACGCAGCGCGCCGCAGTTCTTCATGTTAGCGCGCAGCAGTTCGATAAATGGCTCATAGGCACGGGCCGCGATGATATGCGGATCCATCGGCGGCAGCCCCCAGTTTTGCCCCAGCGGCCCGAGGATATCCGGCGGCGCACCGACGGATGCCTTCAGACAGTAAAGCTCGCGGTCGCACCAGGTTTCCGCACCGCCTTCTGCCACGCCCACCGCCAGGTCGCGGTAGAGGCCAATTGGCATGTCATCGCGCTGACTGGTTTCCCAGCAGTCGGCAAACTGGCTATACGCCAGCCATTGCAGCCACAGGTAGAAATCCACCTCGTCGGCATACTTTTTACAAAATGCGTGTACTTCCGGGCTATCGGTGGTGCGATACGCTTCAGGCCAAACCGGCCAGCCCCAGCGCATCGGGTCTTCTTTCACCTGGTTGGCGTGCAGCGCATCAAACGCCGCCTGCCAGTACAGGCTCTCACCTTCTTTGTCGACAAAGTAGCGGAAGGCCGTCATCTGCTCATCATTGCGTTTAGCAAAGCGCTTCCACGCCATACGCAGCGCGGTCATTTTCAGCTCAGTAACCGCCGTGTAGTCCACCTGCGCCACTTCACGCGCTGCTTTCAGCTTCTTCTGCGTCGCCGGTAGTTTCCACCACGCCTGTGCTTCATCACTTTTAGCAAAGTCTTCTACCGCGTTGACGTCGATGTAGATAACGTTCATCCAACGGCGTGAAGAAGGACTGTAAGGGCTAGCGCTTTCCGGGTTCGCCGGGTAGAGCGCGTGGATTGGGTTGAGGCCAATAAACGCGCCGCCGCGTTTGGCCACTTCCGGCAGCATCGCCTTCAGGTCGCCAAAATCGCCAATCCCCCAGTTTTTCTCTGAGCGCAGGGTGTAAAGCTGCACGCAGGCACCCCACAGCTTTTTCGCTTCCTTCAGCGGCTTCGGTTCATAGCAGCGCTCAGGGGCAACAATCACCCGGCAGTGCCAGCGTTCATCGCTCTGCGTCAAAGTCAGTGAATGATACCCTTCCGACAAGCGGGTCGGCAGGCTGAGGGTTTTCCCCCCAGCCACCTGCCCCTGGTACTGCTTGCCCTCTTCAGTGGTGAGGATCCAGCTAAACTCGCCTTTTCCCTCCACCGGCAGCGCCATTTTCTTGCCGTATGTCCAGACCATCACATTCGGTACCGGCGTGGCTGCCACTTCGGCAGCAGCACCGTGGTGCATCGCGTCAAGCAAACGCCGTTTGGTGTCGGCACCGATAGACTGCGGCTTACCGTGGGCATTGATGTAGTTTGGGCTAATCCCCGCCGCCAGCGCGGCATTATCGAGGCGTTTGCTTTCCATTGCCTGTCCTTAGCGTTTTGCCTGCCAGATACGTTTTTGATAATCGCGGATAGAGCGATCGGAGCTAAACATGCCGCAGCGCGCGGTATTCAGGATTGCGGCACGCGTCCAGGCTTCCTGGTCACGGTACAGCACATCAACCTGCTTCTGCGCTTCTACATAGGCTGCGAAGTCGGCCATGACCAGATACGGGTCGCCGCCCTGCTTGCCGATGCTATGTAACATCTGGTCAAACGCATGTTTGTCGCCGTCGCTGTATTTGCCGCTCTCCAGCTCTTTTAACACCGCATCCAGCTGCTTGTCAGCTTTACGCCATTTCAGCGGATCGTAGCCTTTCGCCTTCAGCTCTTTCACCTGCTCGACGGTATGACCGAAGATAAAGATGTTTTCCTCACCCACCTGCTCGGCGATTTCAACGTTCGCACCGTCCAGGGTACCGACGGTCAGCGCGCCGTTCAGCGCCAGCTTCATGTTGCCGGTACCGGAGGCCTCTTTGCCCGCTGTGGAGATCTGTTCGGAAACGTCTGCCGCCGGGATCAGCATCTCAGCCGCCGACACGCAGTAATCCGGCAGGAACACCACTTTCAGCTTATCGCCCACTTTCGGGTCGTTGTTCACCGCTTCGGCAACCTTGTTGATAGCCAGGATGATGTTTTTCGCCAGGTAGTAGCCCGGAGCCGCTTTTGCGCCGAACAGGAACACGCGCGGTACACGGTCTGCCTGCGGATTTTCACGAATCTCTTGATACAGCGCCAGAATGTGCAGCAGGTTCAGGTGCTGACGTTTGTACTCGTGCAGGCGTTTGATCTGAATATCAAAAATGGCGTTAGTGGTAATCTCGATACCGGTACGCGCTTTGATAAATTTCACCAGACGCTGTTTATTCGCCAGCTTGATCTCGCGGTACTGTTGGCGGAATTTCGCATCGTCGGCGTATTTTTCCAGATTGATCAGCTGATCAAGATCGTTAGCCCACTCTTTCTTCAGCGATTTATCCAGCAGCGCGGCCAGCGCCGGGTTGCACTGTTTGATCCAGCGGCGCGGCGTGATGCCGTTGGTGACGTTATGGAATTTGTTCGGCCACAGCTGGTGATATTCCGGGAACAGATCCTTCACCACCAGATCCGAGTGCAGTGCAGCCACGCCGTTGACCGCAAAGCCGCTAACGACGCACATGTTCGCCATGCGAACCTGCTTGTTATGCACCACGGCGAGCTTCGCCCAAACTGCCTCATCGCCCGGCCAGGTTTTGTCGACCAGCACTTTAAAGCGCTTATTGATCTCGTTGATAATCTGCATGTGACGCGGCAGCAGCGCTTTAATCAGTTTTTCATCCCAGCACTCCAGCGCTTCCGGCATCAACGTGTGGTTGGTGTAGGCGAAAGTTTTGCTGGTGATGGCCCAGGCGTCGTCCCAGCTCAGCTGATGCTCATCAATCAGTACGCGCAGCAGTTCTGGAATGGCGATCGTTGGGTGGGTGTCATTAAGCTGAATCACTTCGAAATCGGCCAGTTCGTGCAGCTTACGGCCCGCCAGATGGTGACGACGCAGAATATCGGCTACCGAGCAGGCACACTGGAAGTACTGCTGCATCAAGCGCAGCTTTTTACCAGCGGTATGGTTGTCGTTCGGGTAAAGCACTTTGGTCAGCTTTTCGGCGTCGATGCCCTGCTGTTCTGCACGCAGGAAATCGCCGTCGTTGAATTTGGTCAGGTTAAACGGGTGCGCGTGGGTGGCCTGCCACAGACGCAGCGGCTGCGCCACGCCGTTACGGTAGCCCAGCACCGGCAGATCCCAGGCTTCACCGGTGATGGTAAATGCCGGCTGCCATTCTCCTTTCACCACTTTACCGCCGATACCTACCTGAACGTCCAGCGCCGCATTATGGCGGAACCACGGGTAACTGCCGCGCTTCCAGTCATCTGGCGCTTCCATCTGATGGCCGTCGTCAAAGGACTGACGGAACAGGCCGTACTGGTAGTTCAGGCCGTAGCCGGTCGCCGACTGGCCAACGGTGGCCATGGAGTCGAGGAAGCATGCTGCCAGACGCCCCAGCCCACCGTTGCCAAGAGCCGGATCGGTCTCTTCTTCCAGCAGGTCAGTCAGGTTGATGTTGTAGCCTTTCAGCGCCTCGCTGACGCCTTCGTACCAGCCGAGGTTGAGCAGATTGTTGCCGGTCAGACGGCCAATCAGAAACTCCATGGAGATGTAGTTCACATGACGCTGATTTTTTGCCGGCTTAGCTACCGGCTGTGCGGAAAGCTGCTCCGCCAGCGCGCCGCTCACAGCCTGCCACCACTGGTGAGACGTCATTTCGGAAGCGGCCTGTAGGCCAAAGCGCTGCCACTGACGCGTCAGGGCAGCCTGGAATGAATCGTGATTAAAGGTAGGCTGTGACATAGCGAATTAGAATCCTTTTTACATAAACATTAGCGCTAGTGTGCCGGGCTGATTGCGCGACTTCCTCATCCTGTCCTGGATTAGCCAGGGAGGAGTCGCAGGGATGAGCGAAAAGTGTGATCGCTGCCACTATAACGTTAGCTGTCGGCGGCCAAATCGTACATTTTTAAGTCAGCTTAAACGCCATCATATCCCTATATAGGGTCAGGGATTAAACCAAAGAGGTTTTCGCCTTAGCTCATAGAGTGAAATGGTGTTTTGTAATGAATATGCAAATAAGGAAACTATTTCTCAACGAAAATACGCAACAATTTAATACCTATTGTTTCTACGGAAAATTACCTGGTATGAAACATCTGGTAATGACTCCAACTTACTGATAGTGTTTTATGTTCAGATAATGCCCGATGACCTTGTCATGCAGCTCCACCGATTTTGAGAACGACAGTGAC
>NZ_JBEFLV010000022.1:0-85908 GCF_040149365.1 Kluyvera huaxiensis | reverse complement strand
AAGCGTAGCGCCATCAGACATATCGGCGCTGACCGTCGGATGGCGGCGTTGCCTTATCCGACCTACGGGTATCTACCTTGTAGGTCTGATAAGCGCAGCGCCATCAGACATATCGGCGCTGACCGTCGGATGGCGGCGTTGCCTTATCCGACCTACGGGTATCTACCTTGTAGGTCTGATAAGCGTAGCGCCATCAGACACATTTCTAACGCGGGTACTGCGCTAACAGTGCGTCCAGACGCCCTGCCAGCAGCTCACCGCGCCAGCCGGAAATCATCTCCGGGGCGGTAGTGCGTGGCTTCAACTGCCAGTGCCAGTTCAGCAGTTGGTTAATCTGGCGACGCGATGCCAGCATCTCCGCACTCACGCCGTTTTCCTGCCCGACTTCCTGTACCAGCGCTTTAATCTCTTTAAACGCTTTCCGGTAGCCCGACATATCCATCAGGTTGAGCAACGGCTCCGGCAGCGACGATTCCGGCAGCGCCTGCGCTTTCTCTACGAGGCTCAGTAGCGTTTTACCGTGGAAGCGAATTTCGCTCCCCGACAACCCCAGACTATCGAGTTCACCAAGGCTGCCCGGCATATAACGCGCCACGCTCCACAGATGCTCTTCGCGGACCACGAAATTAACCGCCAGATCGCGCTCACGCGCCTTACGTAAGCGCCAGTCAGCTAACAATTGCAGGCACGCCAGCTGACGAGTACGCAGCTGCCAGGCGTTGGTGATATCGCGCCAGGCGTCGCTCGGGTCAGTAATTTCCTGGCGACGTTGCTGCATCAACTGACATTCGTTCAGCGCCCACGCCAGACGCCCCGCCTGCTCGGTCTCCACCATCAGCTTATGGGCAATCGGCAGCAGATACCAAACGTCGGCGGCCGCATATTCACACTGACGCGTGGTCAACGGACGTGCCAGCCAGTCGGTACGGGATTCACTTTTATCCAGCTCAACGCCGGAATACTCGGCAACCATCGCCGCAAATCCCCATGACATCGGGCGACCACAGAAAGCGGCCAGCACCTGAGTGTCAATCAGCGGATGCGGCATCGCGCCAAAGGTATTCATGAAAACTTCTAAGTCTTCGCTACCCGCGTGCAGGTATTTAGTGATGTCCCGGTCCTGCAAAATCGACTGCAGCGGCGACCAGTCGGTAATACCCAGAGGATCAATCAGCGCCGTACGCTCACCGTCAAAAAGCTGAATCAGCCCCAGCTGTGGGTAGTAGGTGCGGGTACGGACAAACTCGGTATCCAGCGCCACAGCGGTTGTCTGACGAACCGCGTCGCACAGGGTGCTGAGCTGGTCGTTGGTGGTGATCATCTGATAGTTCAAATCGTACTCTCTTATTTTTTGCCAAAAAAAACGCCAGCAGAGCTGGCGTTAGGCATCATGACTCGTGGCTTATCCCTTATTGTCCACTTTGGCACGGGCTTCGTCACGTAATTCTCGTCGTAAAATTTTCCCGACGTTCGACTTCGGCAGTTCATCGCGGAATTCAACCAGTTTCGGTACTTTGTAGCCGGTGAGCTGGCGGCGACAGAAGGTGATCAACGCCTCTTCGGTCAGGCTGGCCTCTTTTTTCACCACGAAAATCTTCACCGCTTCGCCGCTGTTGCCGGATGGAACGCCAACCGCCGCCACTTCCAGCACGCCGGAGTGCTGCATGACCACGTCTTCAATTTCATTCGGGTAAACGTTGAAGCCGGAGACCAGAATCATGTCTTTCTTACGGTCAACGATGCGCAGGAAGCCTTCGTCATCCATCACCGCGATATCGCCGGTATGCAGCCAGCCATTTTTGATGATTTCATCGGTCGCATCCGGACGCTGCCAGTAGCCTTCCATCACCTGCGGTCCTTTCACGCACAGTTCACCCGGTTCGCCGGTGGCAACTTCATTATCGTCATCATCGACCAGCTTCACGTCGGTAGAAGGCACCGGCAGACCGATGCTACCGCTGTGATAATCGATATCGTGCGGGTTCACGCTCACCAGCGGCGCACATTCGGTCAGGCCGTAGCCTTCCAGCAGATATTGTCCGGTCAGCTTCACCCAGCGATCGGCAACCGAGTGGTTAACCGGCATCCCACCGCCTGCAGACAAGTGCAGAGTAGAAAAATCAAGCTGCTGGAAATCTTTGTTATTCAGCAACGCATTGAACAGCGTATTCACTCCGGTCATGGCGGTGAATGGGTACTTCGCCAGCTCTTTAACCAGCCCCGGAATATCACGCGGGTTGGTTATCAGGATATTTTTACCGCCTAACTCAATAAACAGTAGGCAGTTCATCGTCAACGCAAAGATGTGGTACAGCGGCAGCGCGGTGATGACGACTTCTTTCCCTTCATGCAGCAGCGGCCCGTAGGTGGCTTTGACCTGCTCGAGGTTGGCCAGCATGTTACGGTGGGACAGCATCGCCCCTTTCGCTACGCCAGTGGTGCCGCCGGTATATTGCAGGAAGGCAATATCGTCCGCTTTCACCACCGGTTTTACGTACTGTAAACGGTAGCCGGAGTGCAGCGCACGACGGAAAGAGATAGCGTCCGGCAGATGGTATTTAGGCACCAGACGTTTAATGTACTTCACCACAAAGTTAACCAGCGTTCCCTTCGCGGTAGAAAGCTGATCGCCCATACGGGTCAAAATCACGTGCTTCACCGAAGTCTTGTCCACCACCTTTTCCAGGGTGTGGGCAAAGTTCGAGACGATAACAATCGCCTGGGCACCGCTATCGTTAAGCTGGTGCTCCAGCTCGCGCGGGGTGTACAGCGGGTTGACGTTAACCACGATCATCCCGGCACGCAAGATACCGAACAGCGCGACCGGATACTGTAACAAGTTAGGCATCATCAGCGCGACGCGGTCGCCCTGCTTGAGCCCCAGCCCCTGCTGGAGATACGCGGCGAAGGCGCGACTGCGCTCTTCAAGTTTACGGAAGGTCATCACTTCGCCCATGTTGACGAAGCCAGGCTGATCCGCGAAGCGGGTTGTTGCCTGTTCAAACAGTTCCACCAGGGATTGATAGCGGTCAGGGTTGATCTCTGCCGGGACATCAGCAGGATAACGGTTGAGCCAAACCTTATTCAAAGCATCACCTCTAAAATACGTATTTGTCGTCATCACAACCCCAATTGGCAAACTTTCGTTAACATAATATTAACTCAGCGTACCAGTTTAAGAATCACTCGAAATTAAGGTTGCGAAGCACGTCACTCTTTATTTTTTTTATATCCATTACAACGAAGAAACAGCGGGCTAGCCGCTGTTTCTTTTTTGTCACTCAGACTTCAGATCTTATTCAGTTACGACGTTCCGGACTTCTGCTGGCCCCGTGTTATACCAGCCCCAACCACCGTAGCCGTAGTTCCAGGGGCGAGGACCAAAGGCCCACGGGTCGATGGGCTGTGGCGGCATCACCACCTGCTGGGTAACGCGCCAGCGTTTATAGCCCGTCGCCTGCATGTGCAGGAAGGTATATTTGGTGGTGCCCACCTTCCCTTCCAGCGTCCCGACGATAGGGCCGACAACCGTCACCAGTTGACCACGGAAGTCCACCGGGTCAAGGAAACCGTTAATATCGGCATAGATACGCCCGCGAGAGGCTTCACCCAGCGTTGGCCGCGCGCCGCTGTCGAGAGGGACCGTGGCGATCTCCAGCCGGGTGCGACCCTGCTGGTTTTCAATACCGACCACCGTGCCGCCAAAGCGCGATTCCTGACCCACATACAGTTGCGGCGCGGACATCACGCGTACCAGGTCCTGCTGCGGCGTGGGGCTACTGCCCTGAATGGCATCAGGCACGGTGACACAACCGCTTAACGCAACCGCGATAAGCCCTGCGATAACACCCCGAATGACCCTTTTTTTAACTGCCATGATGCTGCTCCTATTCTCAATATCTCTCTATTGAGATTCATTCACGGCCAGGAAGTTTCTTCCACGCAACTTCATTACGCAAATAAACTGGTTCCGCTTTGTCGACGGCGACCGTTTTGCCCTGTTCCAGCAGTTGGCAGGCAATAGGGAGCATATCTTCAGCTTCCGGCAGCAGCACATCGCCATCGCTCAGCGTCACATTCGCGCCCTGGGTCATATCAGGCCATGCGGCCCAGCCTGTCCCCACGGTAGCCCACTCGCCTTCCAGCTCGCTCAGACGCTGCTGTACCGCTTCTGGTTTGAGCACCGCTTCGGTGGCTTCACCGTGCCAGACACCCTGCGCATCACGCTGATATTCAGCCCAATACACTTCCCCCATACGCGCATCGATGGCGGCGAGCACGCGGGACGCGCCCTGCTTACGCCATGCGCCCTGCGCCATAGTTGCCAGAGTCGAAACGCCGATCATCGGCAGTTCAGCGCCCAGCGCCAGCCCTTGTGCGATACCAATACCGATACGCACGCCGGTGAAGCTGCCCGGACCGCGACCAAACGCCAGCGCGTCGAGATCGGTCAGGCTTACGCCGCCTTGGGTGAGAATATCCTGCACGATAGGCAGAATACGTTGGGTGTGTTCCCGAGGACAAAGCTCGAAGTGGGCACAGGTATTACCATCATTCCACAGGGCAGCCGAACAGGCTTCCGTGGCGGTATCGATAGCCAGAATTCGCATGGATTAGTCGCGCTCTCGCAGTTATATACGCCTTATCTTTCAGATAACCCGGTCGATTTGGCGTAGGGGTCAACAAAATGGCGCGCATCTTATCACACTTTAGCGCGCATTACCGCGTCGATGACAGCGCCAGGAAGCGCACCGCCCGGCGAATATCGCGGGTACGCGGCGCAGGTGGCAGGCTGGCGAGGAACGTGGCACCGTACGGGCGCATCACCAGGCGGTTATCACAGATAACCAGCACCCCGCGATCGGTCACGTCACGAATCAAACGTCCCACGCCCTGTTTGAGGGTAATGACCGCATCGGGAAGCTGTACGTCGTCGAAAGGATCGCCGCCGCGCAGACGACAGTCTTCCATACGCGCCTTGAGTAACGGATCGTCCGGAGAGGTGAACGGCAGCTTGTCGATGATAACCAGCGACAGCGCGTCACCGCGCACGTCCACCCCTTCCCAGAAGCTGCTGGTCGCCACCAGCAGGGCGTTACCGGCGCTGACAAACTGTTGCAGCAGTTGACCTTTACTGGTTTCCCCTTGCAACAACACCGGTAACGTCATGGTGGCGCGGAACTGTTCGGCCAGATCGCGCATCATGGCGTGCGAGGTGCACAGCATAAAGCAGCGGCCGTTGTTAGCTTCAATCAGCGGGCGCAGCATGGCGGCCAGATGCCGCGCGGCGCCCGGCTGATTCGGCAGCGGCAAATTACGCGGCACGCACAGCAGCGCCTGGGTGGCGTAGTCAAATGGGCTGGGCAGCAGCATCGATTCCGCCGATTCAATCCCCAATCGCTCGGTAAAGTGGTGCAGATCGTCGTTCACCGATAGCGTCGCGGAGGTGAAAATCCAGCTCCCCGGTTTGGCTGCCATCACTTCTTTAAATTTATCCGCCACCGTCAGCGGCGTGAGCGCCAGCGTGAAGTGGCGCGAGTTGCATTCGTACCAGTAGCTAAAACCTGGGGTATTAATCTCTTTTAAACGCTTCAGCCGCGCGCGATACAGGGTGGCCCGTTCAAACGCCACATCGAGCAGCGCCGAGCGGCCGAGCGACAGTTTTGCCACGTCGTAGCAAAGCTCCAGCGCGTCATCCAGCAGCAGCAGCGCGCGCTGGACATTGTTATCGGCAAGCAGTTCGCGCAGGTTTCCGCGATAGCCGGGATCGCCGACCTGCAGACGGAAATCCTGGGTCGCCTGCGCCAGGCGGTCTGCGCACTTTTGCAGCTGCTGGGTATCTTTGAGTTCGGTGCGGTAGGCAATGGTGACGTCTTTTGCCAGATCCAACAGCTGGCGGCTGGAAAGCGACTGGCCGAAATACTGGCTGGCAATATCCGGCAACTGGTGGGCTTCATCGAAGATCATCACTTCAGCCTCTGGGATAAGCTCGCCGAAGCCGCTCTCTTTGACCACCATATCGGCGAGGAACAGGTGATGGTTCACCACCACCACGTCGGCATCCATCGCCTTTTTACGCGCCTTAACCACAAAACACTCCTGATACTGCGGGCAGTCGCTGCCAAGACAGTTATCGTTAGTGCTAGTCACCAGCGGCCACGCCTGCGAATCTTCCGCCACGCTCACGCAGGTGCTGATATCGCCATCGATGGTTTGATTAGACCAGCTGCGCAGCAAAATCACGTCACTGAGTGTCTGCACCGGCAGATCGCCGCCCGCCAGCGCCTGTTGTTCAAGGCGTTCCAGACACAGATAGTTGGAGCGGCCTTTCAGCAGCGCCAATTTGCCGCTATAGCTAAGCGCTTTTGACACCGTCGGCAGGTCGCGGCTGTAGAGCTGATCCTGTAGCGCTTTCGAGCCTGTCGAGATAATGACCTTTTTGTTAGCACGCAACGCGGGCGCCAGGTAGGCATAGGTTTTACCGGTACCCGTACCGGCTTCCACCACCAGCGGTTGACCATCGTCAATCGCCTTCATGACGGCGTGTGCCATCTGGCGCTGCGGTTCACGCGGTTTAAAGCCGGTTATCGCCTGCGCAAGCTGGCCGTCTGCTGCAAAATCGTCCGTCACGTTACCCCCTGGAAAAATTCCCAGTGATTATGTCAGGCCAACCCCGCTTATGCCAGTCGAAGTCGTGACGCAGCGTCGACAATGTGGCAGTCTTAGCGCGTTTGGATACCTCATATTTTAAGCCGCATCCGCGAGGCGGCGTTTATTGAGCGCCCTTGATGCCGCTTAAAAGATAAGTGTACCCGTGATGTTAAAAGGAAATTGAAATGACAATTGTACGTATTGATGCTGAAGCGCGTTGGTCTGACGTCGTTATCCATAATCAGACGCTGTATTACACCGGCGTTCCCGAAAATCTGGACGCCGACGCTTTTGAGCAAACGGCAAATACGCTGGCGCAGATTGATGCAGTACTGGAAAAACAGGGTAGCGATAAGTCACGTATTCTCGATGCCACCATTTTCCTGCCTGACGGCGATGATTTTGCCGCGATGAATAAAGCGTGGGATGCCTGGGTGGTTGCAGGTCATGCTCCGGTGCGCTGTACGGTGCAGGCAAAGCTGATGAACCCGCGGTATAAAGTCGAAATTAAGATTATCGCCGCGGTATAAGCGACAATCCTGTAGATCTGATAAGCGCAGCGCCATCAGACGTCTCGGCGCAGAACGTCGGATGGCGGCGTTGCCTTATCAGACCTACAATTTTAGATCTACGAACCCGGGCACCACATCAATTGCTCTTTCAGTTGCAGCGTTTCCTGCGGCAGGCACTTGAGCACATCGCGATAGCTGACCGCCTGTTTGGCATAGCCGCGGACCGACTGCAACAACACGCGCAGCGCGCTGTCCCAGACAATCCCCTGTAAATCGCTGTACGGCCAGAGATCCGGTTCACGCACAAACGGCACCAGGTAATCAATCCCCTGCTTCACCCCTCGCCCATCGCGGATGGTATTCCAGCGGTCAAACTCAACGTGCTCCGCGTAGCGGTTGAGCAACAGATGCGCTTCGAGATTAAACAGCGAATAGTGGAAGGGAATGGTGCGCTCCAGTTCCATCGTCTGCTTACCGTCCTGGTCAATTTGCGCCGCCATGCGCTGGGTGATCCCCTGCTCGATAATCCGCGCCGCCAGCCCTTTATCGCCGTAGAACAGCGCATTAACCGTACGCTGGGCGTCGTACCAGGTGCCGTGGTTATTGTGCCAGACGTATTCCGAATGGCCGATTTCGCTGTAGTACATCCAATGGTTAAAATCGCGGAACCACTGATGCAGGCCGATGATATCGTCGGTATCCAGCACGCTGGCGGTGTTAATCAGGCCGATAGTGTCGACCACCATCCACAGCAGTCGCGTATCGATAAGCCCGGTGCCGCGCCCGGAGACAATTCCAGGGATCGCCTGACCGTAATTCAGATGCGGATTCATTCGCGTATCCGCATCAAGGAACCAGCAGCGAATTTGCTGCGCGGCGGCCTGCGCGTACTGCCGTTGGCCGGTAAAATACCATGCCAGGCCCAGCGTCAGGCAACGCTCGCACATGCGAATAATGCGCGAGGTGTCGGTATCGTTGTTTTCACACTGCGGGTTAATGTGCCCATCGCGGCGAATATACGGCAGCCCGTTGGGCCGCCGCGGATTTGGCCACCAGTAGGTACCCAGACTGTAATAGTCGTGAGCATCGCCGCTCGCCGGTCGCAGCTTTTTATGCACCACGCTTTCCGGCGGTTCGCGTCGTAAGAAATCGGCCTCCGAGACCAGCTTGCTCAGCGCGAGCTGCAGCGGCGAAAACGGCTGCTTTAAGCCCGCGCGGGCATTTTCCAGACAATTTTCATCAAGGGTGTACAGCTTCATCGCCACCTTACTGCTCCTCCACACACGCAATACGCAGACCGCTCTGCGCATCAAACAGATGCACGCCAGAGAGTTTCGGTTGCAGCCAGATATTGTCGCCCTCTTTGACCGGCAAGCGCTGCTTAAACACGGAAGTAAATGCCCCGCCGCCGGTATCGCAGAACAGCTGCATATCCGAGCCGGTATTCTCCACCGCCGTCACTTTCGCCGCCAGCGCATCGTCGCGCGCTTCATGTACCACGTTCACCTGTTCAGGACGAATGGCGTACACCACCTGCTGGCCGTTTTTGACCTGCATGCCTGCCGGCAGCGCCAGCAGCGAACCGTCTTTCAGGCGCAAACTGGTCACGCTGCCGTTCAGCACCACTTCCCCCGGCAACTGGTTAATCTCCGGCGAACCGATGAACCCTGCCACAAACAGGTTTGCCGGCTGGTCGTACAGTTCCAGCGGCGTGCCCGCCTGCTCGATGCGCCCGTCGCGCAGCACCACGATCATCTGTCCCATGGTCATCGCTTCAATCTGATCGTGAGTCACGTATACCGAAGTGGTTTTTAACCGGCGGTGCAGTTCGCGGATTTCACCGCGCACCTGGGTACGCAGCTTGGCATCGAGGTTCGACAGGGGTTCATCAAACAAGAACACCTGCGGTTTACGCACGATGGCACGCCCCATCGCCACACGCTGACGCTGACCGCCGGAGAGATCTTTCGGCAGACGTTCCAGCAGCGGCTCAAGCCCCAGCAGCGCCGCTGCTTCGTTGACCTTCTGGTTAATATCGCTCTTCGGCAAACGCGCCATCTTGAGCGCAAAGCCCATATTTTCCCGCACCGTCATCTGTGGGTACAGCGCATAGCTCTGGAACACCATCGCGATATCACGCAGCTTCGGCTCCACTTCGGTGACGTTGCGCTCGTTAATGTGCACTTCGCCAGCGGAAATTTCCTCCAGCCCGGCAATCATGCGCAGCAGCGTCGATTTGCCACAGCCGCTCGGGCCTACAAGGACGCAGAACTCACCGTCCGGGATAGTCAGCGACACATCTTTAATGACGTGCGCATCACCATAAGACTTCCGCACGCTATTCAGTACAACAGATCCCATCGGTAACTCCTTATCCTTTGACCGCGCCGGACATAATCCCGCGATTGAAATGTTTTTGCAGACCCAGATAGACAATGATGCTTGGCAGCATCGCCAGTAATGTAATGGCGATAAAAATGTTCGGCGTAATGCTCTCATCGGTACGCAGCGTGCCGAGGATCACCGGAATCGTATTCAGGCTATCCTGGTTGACCACAATCAACGGCAGCAGGTACTGGTCCCAAATCATAATGAAGCCGAACGTCACCACCGTACCGAGCGCCGGTTTCACCAGCGGCAGGATGACATGGAAGAAAATCTGCCATTCGTTAGCGCCATCGATACGAGCCGCCTCTTCCAGCTCTTTTGGGATAGCCGACATAAATTCGGTCAGCACGAAGATGGAGAACGCCCAGCCCACTACCGGCAGAATCATCCCGAGGTAGCTGTTATAAAGTGAGGCGTCGATAAACGGCAGCCGCCAGTTGATAATCATGTACAGCGGAATGGCGATAACTTCTTCCGGCAGCATCATGGTGGAGAGGATCACCAGGCTCACCAGCGCTACGCCGCGGAACTTTTTACGTGCCAGCGCATAGGCCGCCAGCGCGCTCACCGACACCTGTAATACGGTGCCAAAGAACACCACCAGAATCGAGTTCAGCAGATACTGCCAGACGCCGATATCCATCCAGGCAAAGATGAAGTTCTCAAACGAGAACTGATTTGGCCAGGCCAGCAGTTCACCCGGTTTCACCGGCGCGCCGCTAAAGGCGGTGGCGACGATGCCCCAGAACGGTCCCACAAAGACAATCAATAACAGCGCGTAGATGCACCAGCGTCCTGCGGTATCCCAACGTTTACTTAACATCACGGCTCCTTAGTAACGTGCGATACGTTTTTTCAGCGTCAGATGACAGATGGTTAAGATCACCGTGAAGGTGAACAGCAGGAACGACACCGCCGATGCGTAGCCATAATCAAACTGCTCAAAACCAAGTTTATAGATGTGGGTCATGACCATTTCCGTGGAATTAGACGGCCCGCCGCCGGTAGTGGCATACACCTCGGCAAACACGCGGAACCCACGAATAAAGGAGAGCATCAGCACCACCGACAGCGCCGGGATCATTCCTGGCAGCGTGACGTAGCGCAGGCGGTTCCACCAGTTCGCGCCGTCCACGTTAGAGGCGTCGTACAGGTCGCGGCTGATCCCCGCCAGACCGGCGATGAATATCACCATGTTGTACGGCACCGCCTTCCAGATATGCAGCAGCATGATGACCCATAGCGCCTGATCCGAGCTGGCAAGAAAGCCCTGATCGGCCACGCCAAACCAGCTCAGAATATGGTTCATCACCCCGTTCGGCGTTGGGTTGAACAGAATGCGCCACATTTCTGCGACGATTGCCGCACTGGTCACCGCCGGTAAAAAGATGGCGGTACGGATAAAGCGCAGATGACGCGCCGGGCCTTCCAGCAGCATGGCGAGGAAAAACGCCAGGATGGCAGCGGCAAACATGGTGACCAGCACGTACAGCAGGGTGTTAACCACCGCCGCATGCAGCTCAACATCGGCAAATGCGCGAGTGAAGTTGGCAAACCCGACCCACTCATTGGGCTGATTAAAGTTGACCTTGTAGAAACTCATCACCAGACCCTGAATCATCGGGATGAACTTAAACCAGCTAAAAATAATCAGCGCCGGGGCGAGAAACAGCCACGGAATGAGCGCTCGTTTACGTTTTGACGTCAGCCATCCGGTAGCGTCAGGCGAAGCGGCTTGCTTTAGCGGCGAGGACTTCGTCTCATGCAGCGTCATAACTCAGTTCCTCACTTAGCCAGCACATTTTGTTTTTCCAGCTCGGCGTTCACCTTGCCATCGATAACCTTCAGCTCGGCGCGAATATCGCTGTTGCAGTCGGCAAAAATACGGTTAAAGCCATCGGCGGCCACCTGGCGTACCGGTGTCCAGTTTGGGATCTGCGGAACATAGCGGCCCTGCTCGTTATACAGGCGGGCGAAGGTTTCCCAGCGCGCATCCTGATAGACGGCTTTAACATCGACATTCTTGTTCACCGGCAGACGAACTACAGGAATATGCTGGCTGCCTTTGCCCATGCCGATTTCCTGGCCTTCCTGCGAAATCATGAATTCGATGAATTTCCGCGCGTCTTCTTTCTGCTTACTGCTCTTCATCATGAAGACCGTGGTCCCTTCGGCGAGCGTCGCTTCGCCTTTTGGCCCAACAACCGGCACCACTTCGAAGTTGTCTTTGCCTGGGTCTTTATCAAACAAGGCGATATGGTATGGGCCGCTAAAGAACATGCCGCTCTGGCCAGAACGGAAAGATGGGATAACATCAGCGGTGGTGGCATTAATGGCCCCTGGTTGAGTCACTTTTTCGCACATCATGGTGCGCATAAAGGTCATCGCCTGAGCCACTTCCGGCGTATCAAGGGAAGCGCTGAACTTGCCGTTGTTGTCTTTGACAAAATCGCCGCCCGCCTGCCAGATAAAGCTACTCATAAACCAGCTGGCGTAGCCACGGGTGGTAGAGGCTGGAACGATAAAACCGTAGGTATCATTTTTGCCGTTACCATCCGGATCCTGGGTGGTGAACGCTTTTGCCAGCGTCTGAATATCGTCCCAGCTTTTCGGCAGCGGCAGTCCGAGCTTTTCACGCCAGTCTTTACGCACGAAAAGTGCGAAGGTCTGCGCCGAGGTTGGCACGCCGTAATATTTTCCGTCGATATAGCGGGTACTGTTCCATGCGGTCGGATAAAGATTATCGCCACCGCTTATCGTTTTAGGATCAATCTCTTGTGCAATACCGAGTTGGATGAATTGCCCCAGCGATGCAGCATCGTTAAAGATCAGGTCCGGTAACGCGTTACCAGCTGTGGCACGCGCAAGGCGCTGCTCAAAATCGGTAGTCGCGTTGAAGTACTCAATTTTGATCCCGGTTTTTTCTTCGAACTTCTCCGCCTCTTGCTTGTAGATATTTTTGGAGTCGTTACTTGCGCGGATCCAGACGTTAAGGGTCGTGGCAGCGTAGCTTTGCCCGATCCCCAGTCCCAGCGCGGAGAGAAGTAATATTGAACGTAATTTATTCGCAGACATGATTGCATATCCTTTATTGTAGGGCACAAAGGTAATTAAATTCTCAATAAATGCATATTCAATGAAAGAAATAAGCATTTTGGTATTAATGCATGATGCGTAAAAATCTATTTCACAACATTAAATAGAATTATATTTTTCAATACAACCACACAAAAAAGAAATCCCATTTCAAAAACAAAAAGGTTGAATCAGATCACATCAAGAAGTGACAATAAAAGTGACGAAAAAATAAAACAGATAAATATCAATGCATTATGATTTTCAATTTTTTGTTGATAAACTAAACAAAAATAGAAAAATGCCTAATTATGTGATTCGCACTGCATTAAAAGCGTTATTTTTTAACCATCCCGTTAAATATGATGAGCATCACAAAAAAAATCACTTTGTCTTTTACACTGCACGCCATCGTATTTAAAAATGCTTTATTTTTAATTAAATCGCCTGCCTTTCACGTATCTTAAATACGCGACAGGTATAATTCTGTTGTTATCTTTTCTCATATTTGCAGAAGGGTTATCACTATGAACTCAATACCTCGCCGAGGATTATTAGGCCTTGCGCTGCTGTGTTCTGGCCTCAGTACTTCACTGTATGCCGCCGAGCCGTACACGCTTGATAGCAAAGACCTGGCCTTTAGCCGACAGCAGATTGCAGCCAAAGAGCCGCTGTTCGTCCAGGCGCAAAATGCGCTGCTGAAGAAAGCAGACCTCGCATTAAAGCACCCGCTATTCTCGGTGATGGATAAAACGCTGGTCGCCGCCAGCGGTAACAAGCATGACTATTACAGCTTCCCGCCGTACTGGTGGCCAAACCCGGACACCAAAGACGGGCTGCCGTACATCCGCAAAGATGGGCAAACCAACCCTGATGCCAATAGCGACGCCACCGATAAAAATCGGCTGGTCAAGATGAGTAACGACGTGTCTACGCTGGCACTGGCCTGGTACTTCTCCCAGGATAGTCGTTACGCGCAGAAGGCCGTCGAACAGCTAAAAAGCTGGTTCCTCAACCCTGAAACCCGTATGACGCCTAATTTGCAGCACGCCCAGGCGATTCCAGGCATTAATACCGGTCGCGGTATTGGCATTATCGACAGCCGCGCGCTGGTCGATGTGGTGGATGCTATCGCCCTACTGCAATCCTCCGGGTCGCTCAGCGACAAGGAAGTTTCGGATCTCAAACAGTGGTTCGGCGAGTTTTATCACTGGATGACCACCAGCCAGAACGGCTTTGAAGAGGAGAACTGGCACAACAACCACGGCACCTATTTCGATATGCAGGCGGCGACCTTTGCGCTGTTTAGCGGTAAAACCGACGAGGCCAAAAAGCGCCTGTATGTCACCCAGCTAAGACGCATCGCCGGGCAATTTGATATTGAAGGTCGGCAGATGGCGGAGCTTGAGCGCACCCGTCCGTGGCATTACAGCAACTTCAATCTTGAAGCCTACAACCGTCTGGGGCGTTTGGGTGAGAAAGCCGGGGTCGATATCTGGAACTTCACGCTCGACAACCATAGTCTGCGCAAGGGCTATCACTACATTGCTGGATTTATTAACAGCGACACGCCGTGGCCGTGGAAAGATCTCGACAAAATGGATGATAAAAAAGCGCTGCGCAATATTGTCACCGCGGCTCACGCATGGCCAAAGGATCCATTGTTCCGCGAAAAGGCCCAATGGCTGCACGCGAAATATCCCGACGATATCACCACGCTCATCGCCCCACTTTCCGTATCAGCAGAGGTCAAGGATAACCACTGATGAAACAATTTTCTGGGCTATGGCCCGAGATTGCCAGACGTGCAGCCGGCAATAACGGCCTGATTGAACAGCTCGTGAAGAATGCACAACCGATGCTGGATGCCGAGGTGCGCATCCCGCAGACCGGGATTGCCAGCTGGAATCTCTACTACTTCTGCCCTCACCATGGCGTGCGGCTCACGTGGGCGGCCGACTCTCCCCATCAGCACGCCTGTCCGGTAGACGGCGAAATTTTTCGCGGTGAGCCGTGGGATGGTGCCTGGTGGCGAGAGATGAACGGACGCAACGCCAACGCTTGTCAACAGCTGGGATTGCTGTGGCAATTGACCGGCGTTGCCGCCTATCGCGATAAAGTGCGCACGCTGCTGATGGGCTACGCCGATGTCTATCCCGGTTATGAAGTCCATGGAGATATTCCGCATAACGGGCCGGGCAAGATGAATGCCCAAACCCTGTGCGAGGCCAACTGCATTCTGGATATGGCGCTGGGCTATGACTTTATTCGTGAGGCCTTAACCCCGGCGGAGCAGCAACATATCAGTGAGAATCTGTTGCGCTGCGCCGCGAATTTTTTGCGCGAGCATCGCAGCCCGCAGATCCACAATCACGAGGTTAAAATCAGCGCCGCACTCGGTGTACTCGGGTTTGTGCTGGAAGATGAGGCGCTGCTGGAGTTTGCCGTGAATCAACCGTACGGCCTACGCTGGCAGTTAGAGAATGGTCTGCTGGCTGAAGGGTTGTGGTTCGAAGGATCGGTGCACTATCACTACTACGCGCTGCAGGGTTTCTTTGCCTTTGAGAAGCTGGCGCGCGGCACCCGCTGGAGCTTGATTGATGGCCCGTGGTATCAGCCGATGCTGAGTTTCCCGCTCTCTTTGCTGCTGCCGGACGGCACCTTCCCGCGTCTTAACGACTGCCTTGCAGGACAAGAAAAACTGCACCACCGGGATCTGTACGAGTTTGCCTGGTTCATCTGGCGCGACCCGCTTTATGCCGCCGTGCTGCAGTTCACCGAAAGCGAGCCTGACGAGCGCGAAACCCTGCTGTGGCGCGACCAGCCGCTGCCGGAAACCCCAGTGGCGTTAATTCCTCAGCGGTCGCTGTTTGCGCCGGGCGCGGGCATCACCCTGTGGCGCAAAGCGCAGCAACAGCAGGCGCTGTTGATCAAACACAGTCCGTGGGGCGGCGAACACGATCACTATGACAGACTGGGTCTGATGCTGTGGCAGCACGACGGCTGGCTGCTCCCGGATTTGGGCACCACCGGCTACGGTGCCCAAATGCACTACGACTATTACAAAAACAGCGCCACCCATAACACGCTGACGGTTAATCAGAGCAACCAACCTCCCGCCAATCCAGATGTGCTGGGCTGGCATATGGGTGACGACTATTTATGGCTGGATACGGAAGTGGATTGGGGTAAACCGCCCCCACAGTTAAACAGCCATACGCGGGTCGAATGGGATACTCAGTCATGGCAAGAGATCCGTTTTCGCCGCCGGTTATTGTGGCTGGATGATGTGATTATCGATCTGTCGACGGTTGCCAACCCGCATCGTCAGCAGCTCGACTGGACGCTACATCTGGCGGCGCGGGCGCTGGATCAAACCGGGACGTCGCAGCCCTTCGCGCTGAGTGGGCCACTACGTCATATGGAAGACTCGACCATGACGCCGCTGCACGGTTGTCAACCGCGCCACTTTAGCCGAGGCGAAGAGACGGTAGCGCTGTGGCTCGCGGGTGACGGCGAATTGTGGCAAGGGTTGGCACCGGATAACCCGGCGATAGGCAATCTGAGCTATCTGGTGCTACGTAACCATCTGCCGCAGGCGCGCTTTGTTTGCCTGTGGGATCTGGCCAAGTCAGCACCGCTCACCGAGGTTAACGTCCACCATACGCCGATTGGAACTCAGCTCTCGTTCTGGCGCGGCGAAAACGTCAGCCATGTGACGCTATATGATGACCCGGAGCTGCTACCGGATGTAATTAGCTAAGACAACGCCTTCCGGGAACGGAAGGCTTTTTTAACGTTTTTCGACGGTGATCATCGACACAAAAGGATGGTACTGCCAGGGAATACTTCCCCCCTGCTGGTACATTTTCGAAATAGTGCCATCGAGATAGAGCATCTGGCGCACGTTGAGTCGCGTTTTGGCATAACAGGCAAAATCATAGAAGTTGGTTTCGCGGTCGCTTAGCATAAACACCACCTTCCCCTGCGCGGTAATACCCACGCCGTTGCGCAATTTACGCGAACTGGCAGAAGGCTTAAGCCGCCAGTTGATGACCCCGTTTTCAAGCAGCATCGGTCCGGACTGCACCGCATAGTCCATCCCTTTGGTCGATTTCAGTTTATCCAGACTGACGATCCCCGCCTGCTGACCGCGCAGATAAAACACCCCGCCGGGTTTAATGAAGAAGTTGCCGCCGCCGGAAGCGCGATTGACCGCCACCTTCTGCTGGCCTTTCTCAATGTACAAACCGAGCGGCGCATAGGCTTTATCATAGATGCCGCCATTCATCGCCATCAGCACGCGCCCATCGCCGTTGATATCGGCCAGCAGCGCGCGCAGTGAACCATAGTCTTTGCCGTTGGCCTGGCGCCAGTACATGGCGATACGTTGGTGATGAGGATCGGCGAGAAAACTTTGTACTGTAAGAGAGGGGTCGGTAAGTTGACAGGAGGAACCGGCTGCCGCCAGTAAAGGCGTAATCGCCATTACCAGCAGCAGAGGTTTTAGCAAGGACGCCATCGGCTTACTCGTCCTCGTCTTCGTCCTCAAAACGGGCAACGATTCGCTCGCCGGTATGGTTCGCGCGCAGCTCTCCAGCCACCAGCGTAATTGCCTGACCGCTCGCCATGCCCTGCGACATCAGCTCCTGAATACGTTCAACGGCTTTTTGCTGCTGTTCATGGCTTAATGAAGGTAATCCTGCAAACATCATTGACTCCTGCTACATTGTGGGCGCTTATTATTCCATGCTGCCCGAATAATCACCATAGGCAGTGCAGACAAGGCTGGACAGAATAACGATGTTACCCCCTTCAACCGTGACGCTTCCCTGGCGACAGGACGCAGCAGAACACTACTTTGCCCCGTTAAGCGCCTCGCCATGGGCCATGCTATTACACTCAGGCTACGCCGATCATCCGCACAACCGGTACGATATTATCGTTGCCGAACCGCGCGCAACGCTGGTTACACGTGGTGGCACCACTGAAATCTGCGAGGCCGACGGCACCGTCACCACGTCCACGGATGATCCGCTAGCGCTGCTGCACAATATGCTGGCAAACGGCCCATTTAGCAACGAGCCGCTTCCGGAACTGCCGTTTATCGGCGGTGCCGTTGGTTTATTCGGTTACGATCTCGGGCGGCGTTTTGAAACGTTGCCGCAACGAGCGCTGAACGACATTGCGGTGCCGGATATGGCGGTGGGGATTTATGACTGGGCGCTGGTTGTCGACCATCATCGTCAGGTGGTCACGCTGCTAAGCTACGGCGACGTTCACGCGCGCCAGGCCTGGTTAGCACAGCAATCGGCTCCGACAGCGCTGCCATTTGCCCTCACCTCGCGCTGGCAATCGAATATGAGTCGCCAGCAGTATGGCGAGAAATTCCGTCAGGTGCAGGCTTATTTGCACAGCGGTGACTGCTATCAGGTGAACCTTGCCCAGCGCTTTCAGGCAAACTACCAGGGCGATGAGTGGCAGGCATTTGTGCGCCTTAACCACGCCAACCGAGCGCCGTTTAGCGCGTTTTTGCGTTTCGACGACAGCGCAATTCTGAGCTTATCCCCTGAACGCTTTATTCAGCTTGAGCAGGGACAGATCCAGACTCGCCCGATTAAAGGCACGTTACCCCGCTTAGATGACCCGCAGGCTGACGTCGAACAGGCCACTCGACTGGCGAATTCGGCAAAAGACCGTGCAGAAAATCTGATGATTGTCGACCTGATGCGCAACGACATTGGCCGCGTGGCGGTACCGGGCAGCGTACGGGTGCCGGAACTGTTCGTGGTTGAGCCGTTCCCGGCGGTCCACCATCTGGTGAGTACCATTACCGCCACGTTGCCACCGACGCTGCATGCCACCGATCTGCTGCGCGCCGCGTTTCCGGGCGGCTCCATTACCGGCGCGCCAAAAGTGCGGGCAATGGAGATTATCGACGAGCTGGAACCGCATCGCCGCAACGCATGGTGCGGCAGCATTGGCTATCTCAGCGCCTGCGGTAATATGGATACCAGTATTACTATCCGCACCGTCACCGCGACAAAAGGCACGCTGTACTGCTCGGCGGGCGGTGGCCTGGTGGCGGATAGCGAAGAAGCGGCGGAATATCAGGAAACATTTGATAAAGTTAATCGTATCTTATCGCAACTGGAGTCATAACCATGGATGTCAACGCGCTGAATCTGGATGATTTTCTCTCCCGCTTTCAGCTGCTGCGCCCGCAAACCACTCGCGCGGCGTTAAATGCCCGCCAGGCGGCAGTGCTGGTGCCGATTGTGCGTCGTCCACAGCCCGGACTGCTGTTGACGCAGCGCTCTGCGCGTTTGCGCAAACATCCCGGCCAGGTGGCGTTCCCCGGCGGCGCGGTGGACAGCAGCGATGCCTCACTGATTGCGGCTGCGCTGCGTGAAGCCCAGGAAGAGGTGGCAATCCCACCCGAATGCGTTGATATCATTGGCGTACTTCCACCGGTCGACAGCGTGACCGGTTTTCAGGTCACTCCCGTGCTGGGGGTCATTCCGCCGGATCTCCACTATCACGCCAGCGAAGACGAAGTCGCCTCGGTGTTTGAGATGCCGCTGGCCGAAGCGCTGCGCTTAGGTCGCTATCACCCGCTGGATATCCATCGTCGCGGCGATTCTCACCGCGTCTGGCTGTCGTGGTATCAGCACTATTTTGTCTGGGGTATGACCGCTGGCATCATTCGTGAACTGGCGCTACAAGTGGGCCTTAAACCCTGACTATACTTATCAATAAGTCCGGTACTCAGTATTAGTAAAATCGAGGCTATTCATTAGTTAAATTCATGTGAATAGTTAAGCTGATTTCCGGGTTCCCTCATACACTATGCGCAGTTATTACATCGTTGCCGCAACAACGCGGCAACCCTGTCAGGAGTGTTAAAGTGATTAGTATATTCGACATGTTTAAGGTGGGGATTGGCCCCTCATCTTCCCATACTGTAGGGCCGATGAAGGCTGGCAAACAGTTCGTCGATGACCTGGTCGAAAAGGGACTGATTGATGACGTGACGCGCGTTGCCGTCGACGTCTACGGTTCACTGTCCCTCACCGGTAAAGGCCACCATACCGATATAGCGATCATTATGGGTTTGGCGGGCAACCAGCCAGATACCGTAGATATTGATGCTATCCCCGCGTTTATTCGCGATGTAGAAACACGCGGACGCCTGCTGCTTGCGCAAGGCCGCGTCGAGGTCGACTTCCCGGCTAACGACGGTATGCGCTTTCGTAGTGAGAACCTCTCACTGCATGAGAACGCCATGCAGATCCACGCCTGGTCCGGCGAGACGCTGGTCTACAGCAAAACCTATTACTCCATCGGCGGCGGTTTTATCGTTGACGAAGAGCATTTTGGCAAAGAAGCCAGCAACGTGGTGCAGGTACCTTATCCGTTTACATCGGCAACCGAGATGCTTGGCTATTGCCAGCAGACCGGGCTGTCTCTGTCCGGCATGGTGATGCAAAACGAACTGGCGCTGCACAGCAAGCAAGAAATTGAAGACTATTTCGCCAACGTGTGGCAAACCATGCGCGCCTGTATCGATCGCGGAATGAATACCGAAGGTATTCTGCCTGGACCGCTGCGTGTACCGCGCCGTGCTTCAGCGCTACGCCGTCTGCTGGTAGCCAATGACAAGCTCTCCCACGATCCCATGAACGTGGTCGACTGGGTCAATATGTTTGCGCTGGCGGTCAACGAAGAGAACGCGGCCGGCGGCCGAGTGGTGACTGCGCCGACGAACGGTGCCTGCGGAATTGTTCCCGCAGTGCTCGCCTACTACGATCACTTTATCGAACCGGTGAATCCTGAAACTTACATCCGCTACTTCCTTGCGGCGGGTGCCATTGGCGTGCTGTACAAAATGAACGCCTCAATTTCGGGTGCTGAAGTCGGCTGTCAGGGTGAAGTTGGCGTGGCCTGTTCAATGGCAGCGGCGGGCCTGGCTGAACTGCTGGGCGCAAGTCCAGAGCAGGTCTGCGTGGCAGCAGAAATCGGGATGGAACATAACCTCGGTCTGACCTGTGATCCTGTCGCCGGACAGGTTCAGGTGCCGTGTATCGAACGTAATGCCATTGCCTCAGTAAAAGCGATTAACGCCTCGCGTATGGCTATGCGCCGTACTAGCGAACCGCGCGTGTCGCTGGATAAAGTTATTGAGACTATGTACGAAACAGGTAAAGACATGAACGCCAAATACCGCGAAACGTCGCGCGGCGGTCTGGCCATTAAGGTTCAGTGCGACTAATACCTCTCTCACCCACCCCTAATACGGGTGGGTGATTTATTTACCTCTTTTCTCTCACTTTTTTCGCCTCCCACTACACTTGCTCTGACGTCACTGGTATTTTCTTTATCAATATATCCGCACCGGGCATCGGACATGCAAAGCGCACAATGGATTATCAGGAAGTATCTACGTAAGCGAATCGCCGTTTGTGTGACTATCGCCGTTTGTGCTTTTGCATTAACGCTCGGGACGAGATTTATTTCACAGCGTAGCGTAAATCACAAACAGATAGACTCGCTCACCAGCCATTCGGTAGAGCGGTTGAACAAAATACTGCAGCCGCTGGAAACCCAGCGCAATGAAATGCTGGCGCTGGTAGGCCGTCCCTGTGAAGCCATTCATCTGCAGTTGCGTAAACTGGCCGTTGAGCTGCAAACCGTCCGCTCTATCGCGCTGATTAAATCAGGCCAGCTTTATTGCTCCAGCGCCCTCGGCGCACGTAATATCTCGATTCACTCGCTTCAGGCGCAGTTACCCAGCCCACAGCCGGTGTTGCAATTAACTACCGATCACTCATTAATTAAAGGCACGCCCATTCTTATCCAGTGGTTTCCTGCGTCAGCAGATGGCCAGGACGGCGTGCTGGCTTCGATCAATATTGATTTAGTCAGCAACATTATTCTTGAGTCTTCTCCGCCGCTGATTAACCACATGAGTCTCAATGTCGGCAGCCAGTATTTTCAGCATGAGACCGGGATTACCTCGCAATTGGTTAATTCCGACGATAGTGCCTACACGCTGAGTTCCTCGGAGTTCCCTTTTAGCATTAGCGCATTAAGTCCCGGCTCTGAGTGGCTGGCCTTACATAATCTGTATTCTGAATTGCCGCTGGCGATAATCATGAGCGTCCTGTTTACCTGGATTGCCTGGCTGGCGACCGCCGGACGACTGAGCTTCTCTCGGGAAATCAATATGGGTATTGCCGGGAAGGAGTTCAGTCTGTACTGCCAGCCGCAGATAGATGCCCGCGTGCAGCGCTGCACCGGGGTTGAGATCCTGCTCAGATGGAATAACCCGCGTGTCGGCTGGGTCGACCCAGATGTTTTCATCCCGATTGCCGAAACGCAAAACCTGATAATCCCCCTCACCCGCTATGTCATTAGCGAAACGGCGAAAAAACTTCACCTCTTTCCGCAGGATCCAGAATTCCAGATAGGCATTAACATTGCGGCGCCGCACTTTAATGATGGACTGTTGCTGAAGGACTTAGAGCAAAGCTGGTTCAGCGTTAAACCGATTCAACAACTGACGGTAGAGCTGACCGAACGTGACGCGCTGCACGACGTGAACTACGAGGTGCGCAGTGAATTGGGCAACCGCGAGATTAAGCTGGCGATAGACGATTTTGGTACCGGCAACAGTTCGTTATCCTGGCTCGAGATGCTGCACCCGGATGTACTGAAAATCGATAAATCATTTACTGGGGCGATAGGTACAGATGCGGTGAACTCAACGGTGACGGATATGATCATCGCGCTAGGGCAACGGCTGAATATTGAACTGATTGCGGAGGGGGTGGAGACGCATGCGCAGGCCAGTTATCTCCAGCGTCACGGCGTTCATTTACTGCAGGGGTATCTGTTCTCTCAGCCAATGCCGCTGGAAGATTTCCCGCGCTGGATGGCAGAGCGGGAAGCGCTGATAGTGTAAAATTTGCGCTTCCCGGGACATCCCCGGAATCGGCACTTGTACGCCTCATCCGGGTTACGGCTTATTGTTACTCGTCTTCGTCGTGAGGTGAGGCCAACTTCACCACACGCACCTGATCCACACGATAATTGTTGGCTTCAGTCACCGTGATCTGCACGGACGGCAGTTCAACGCTTTCTCCCGCCGCGGGGATCTGGCCGTTAACCGCAATCACCAGCCCTGCAACCGTCGCATAATCATTATCTTCATCGACCAGATTCTCTAGACCCAGCGTCTGCTGTAGCGCGTGCAGGTCGGTGGAGCCTTTGACCAGCCAGCCATCACCATCAGCGATGATTTCAGGCGTTTCATCAGCATCCGGGAATTCACCGGCAATCGCTTCCAGTACGTCCAGCGGCGTCACCAGCCCCTGCACCATGCCGAACTCATTGGTGACAATGACGAAACTACCGCGCGCCCGACGCAAAACCCCCAGCAGATTAATAGGATCCAGCGTATCCGGCACGATAATCGCCGGAGAGGCAGAGGCTATCGCCAGCACGTCTTCACCGGCTTCCAGTGCCACCAGCAGCTCTTTAGCCCGCACAATCCCGACAATCTCATCCAGCTCGCCGCGACATACCGGGAACAGGCTGTGTGGCGACGACAGCAGCTGTTGACGAATTTCGTCGGTGCTCAGGTCCGCATCAACCCAGCTAATTTCGCCACGCGGCGTCATAATACTGCGCAGCGAGCGCGATGCCAGCGTCAGTACGCCGTTGATCATGTAACGTTCTTCTTCAACAAACGCGCCTTCCGGGACCGGCATCTTCGGTTTATTGCCTTCATCGCTCACCGCCGTAACAGGTTTACGGTTGCCCATCAGGCGCAAAATAGCGTCTGCGGTACGGGCACGCAGCGGTTGCGTGGACTGATGACGAATAAAGTTTCGGCGTGCGATCTGGTTAAACAGTTCGATAAGCACCGAGAAGCCTATTGCGGCGTACAGGTAGCCTTTCGGAATATGGAAGCCAAAGCCTTCCGCCACCAGACTCAGACCAATCATCAGCAGGAAGCTCAGACACAGCACCACCACCGTCGGATGCTGGTTAACGAAGTTGGTCAGCGGCTTAGAAGCCAGCAGCATCACACCCATCGCGATAACCACGGCAGCCATCATCACCCACAGATGCTCCACCATACCCACCGCGGTAATCACCGCATCCAGCGAGAAGACCGCATCCAGCACCACAATCTGCGCCACGACCACCCAGAAGCTGGAATAACCTTTGCCGTGACCGGAGTCATGCTGGCGGTTTTCCAGCCGCTCATGAAGCTCTGTCGTCGCCTTAAACAGCAGGAATAGACCGCCGACCAGCATGATCATGTCACGCCCCGAGAAGGTTTGCCCCCACACGCTAAACAGCGGCGCGGTAAGCGTCACCATCCACGAAATAACGGAGAGCAGGCCCAGTCGCATCACCAGCGCCAGCGAAAGACCAATAAGACGGGCTTTATCCCGTTGTTTTGGCGGCAGTTTATCGGCAAGGATGGCGATAAACACCAGGTTATCAATACCGAGAACAATTTCCAGCACAACAAGCGTTAACAATCCGGCCCAGATTGACGGGTCCATTAACAATTCCATAAACCACTCCAACGAGAGACAAGACGGGTCATCGCTATGTCATGTTTAAGCGAGACGATACCTGACGATAGAAAAAGTTGGCGCGTATGGCCGGGAGATGTGCCGCAAAAGCGGGCAAATGCGAAAAGGCGTCGGTGACGATCCATACTACGGGCTGATGCCCTATACTCCTGTGTGATTAAACGAAACATTAACATAGCAAAATAAAGAGAATTTTTGGCAAAGATTTACCAGTCTTTGCAAAATGTAAGGCTATTTTTTACGCCGCAAAATAATTGCAACCCTTTAACTAAATTACGGATCTTCATCACATTAAATATTCTTTCACTGTCTAAAATAATTCTCGGTAACTATTGGTTTATCTCTCTAACCCTTGTCTGAATCGATTCGGTAACGACATCGGCTCATATGGTATCAGCCCTACTGATACACACATAATAAAAGGAGGTAGCAAGTGACGATTGCTATTGTAATAGGCACACATGGTTGGGCAGCAGAGCAACTGCTGAAAACGGCAGAGATGCTGTTGGGCGAGCAGGAAAATGTTGGCTGGATCGATTTCGTGCCTGGCGAGAATGCAGAAACGTTAATCGAAAAATACACCGCACAGCTGGCGAAGCTTGATACCAGTAAAGGCGTATTGTTCCTGGTCGATACCTGGGGCGGTAGCCCATTCAACGCGGCAAGCCGCATTGTTGTTGATAAAGAAAACTATGAAGTCATCGCTGGCGTCAACGTACCGATGCTGGTCGAAACCTTTATGTCTCGCGATGATAACCCAAGCTTTGATGAGTTGGTGGCGCTGGCTGTTGAAACCGGTCGTGAAGGCGTGAAAGCGCTGAAAGCGAAACCTATTGAAAAAGCCGCTCCAGCACCTGCTAAGCCGAAAGCTGCAGCACCTGCTAAGCCAATGGGTCCAAACGATTACATGCAAATCGGCCTGGCACGTATTGATGACCGTTTAATTCACGGACAGGTTGCCACCCGCTGGACCAAAGAAACCAACGTTACGCGCATTATTGTGGTCAGCGATGAAGTGGCCGCTGATACCGTGCGTAAAACGTTGTTGACTCAGGTTGCACCTCCTGGCGTCACGGCGCACGTTGTCGATGTCGCTAAAATGATCCGCGTCTACAACAACCCGAAATATGCGGGTGAACGTGTGATGCTGCTGTTCACCAACCCGACCGACGTTGAACGTATCGTGGAAGGCGGCGTGAAAGTGACCTCCATAAACGTTGGTGGTATGGCGTTCCGCCAGGGTAAAACCCAGGTAAACAATGCTGTATCCGTTGACGAGAAGGATATTGAGGCCTTTAACAAACTGAACGCACGTGGGATCGAGCTGGAAGTCCGTAAAGTTTCCACCGATCAGAAACTGAAAATGATGGATCTGATTGCCAAAATAGCGAAATAACTGATTTGGCAATGTTTTTAGCCTTCACACTTAAGTCTGAATAAGCAATAGGAGAAGTACAATGGAGATTACCACTCTTCAGATTGTGCTGGTGTTCATCGTCGCATGTATTGCGGGTATGGAGTCGATACTCGATGAATTTCAGTTCCACCGTCCGCTGGTCGCCTGTACGCTGATCGGTATCGTTCTCGGGGATATGAAAACCGGTATTATCATCGGTGGTACCCTGGAAATGATCGCCTTGGGTTGGATGAACATCGGTGCAGCCGTTGCACCTGATGCCGCACTAGCGTCCATTATTTCCACCATTCTGGTCATTGCAGGCCACCAGGGTATCGGCGCAGGTATCGCCCTGGCTATCCCTCTGGCAGCAGCTGGTCAGGTTCTGACCATTATCGTTCGTACCATCACTGTAGCATTCCAGCACGCAGCGGATAAAGCGGCGGAAAACGGAAACCTCACGGCTCTGTCGTGGATTCACGTTTCTTCCCTGTTCCTGCAGGCGATGCGTATTGCTATTCCAGCAGTCATTGTTGCGGTCTCCGTCGGTACCAGCGAAGTTCAGAGCATGCTGAACGCCATTCCAGAAGTCGTCACCAGCGGTCTGAACATTGCCGGTGGTATGATCGTGGTAGTAGGTTATGCGATGGTCATCAACATGATGCGCGCAGGCTACCTGATGCCGTTCTTCTACCTCGGCTTCGTCACTGCTGCATTTACTAACTTTAACCTGGTTGCTCTGGGCGTGATTGGTGCGGTAATGGCAATCCTCTACATCCAGCTCAGCCCGAAATATAACCGCGCTGCAGGTGCCCCTGCTCAGGCCGCTGGTTCTAACGATCTTGATAACGAATTGGACTAACAGGTGAGCGAAATGGTTGATGTGACTAAAACTACCACCGAGAAAAAACTCACTCCGAGTGATATTCGTGGCGTGTTCCTTCGTTCTAACCTGTTTCAGGGTTCATGGAACTTCGAACGTATGCAGGCGCTGGGTTTCTGTTTCTCTATGGTGCCAGCGATTCGTCGCCTGTACCCAGAGAATAACGATGCGCGTAAACAAGCCATCAAACGTCACCTGGAATTCTTTAACACCCATCCATATGTAGCCGCGCCGGTACTGGGCGTTACACTGGCGATGGAAGAACAGCGTGCGAACGGTGCCGAGATTGACGATGCTGCCATCAACGGTATCAAAGTTGGTCTGATGGGGCCGCTGGCTGGCGTGGGCGACCCAATCTTCTGGGGTACCGTACGTCCGGTATTCGCAGCACTGGGTGCCGGTATCGCGATGAGCGGTAGCTTGCTTGGGCCACTGCTGTTCTTCATCCTGTTCAACCTGGTGCGTCTGGCAACCCGTTACTACGGTGTGGCTTACGGTTATCGTAAAGGTATCGATATCGTTTCGGACATGGGCGGCGGCTTCCTGCAGAAACTGACTGAGGGGGCATCAATCCTCGGCCTGTTTGTCATGGGGGCATTGGTTAACAAGTGGACGCACGTGAACATCCCGTTGGTGGTTTCGACCATCACAGGTCAGGATGGCCAAACGCGTGTCACCACCGTGCAGACAATCCTTGACCAGCTGATGCCGGGCCTGGTTCCTCTGCTGCTGACCTTCGCCTGTATGTGGTTGCTGCGTAAGAAAGTTAACGCCCTGTGGATTATCGTTGGCTTCTTCGTCATCGGTATCGCGGGTTACGCTGTCGGCCTGCTGGGTCTGTAATATCTGAAGTACGCCGGGGGCCCTGCCCCCGGTTTTTTTATCTGGAGGCTTAATGTCCATAACGGATCTAGTACTGGTCCTTTTCATCGTCGCACTACTGGCTTTCGCTATATACGACCAGTTCATCATGCCCCGCCGTCATAGCTCCACGCTACTCGCCGTCCCTCTCCTGCGCCCTGGTCGCGTAGACAGCGTTATCTTCGTCGTGCTGATTGTCATCCTGGTATACAACAATGTCACCAGCCACGGCGCGCTTATTACCACATGGTTATTATGCGCACTCGCATTGATGGGTTTTTATCTGTTCTGGATCCGCAGCCCAAAAATCATCTTTAAAACGGAAGGCTTCTTCTTTGGTAATGTGTGGATAAAATATAGCCGCATCCAAAAAATGAATTTATCCGAAGACGGTGTACTGGTGATGCAATTAGAAAAGCGTCGCCTGCTTGTCCGCGTCAAGAATATTGACGACCTGGAAAAAATATACAACCTACTCGTTAATAATCAATAACTTATAATATAGCCATCGCTATATCTGTACTATTTAAGAGCAGATAACTTATAGCGTTGGCTATGTTTATTTCGCAAAACTTCCCGATATTTATTAACGTATTGATTACGCAATAAATCTAAATGAAAATCGTTATCATCAAAAGATAAAATAAGCAATAGCAATTGTTGTTTTATATTCTAAAAATATGTTAAGGTTGCGCCCGTCGTTGGGGAGTAGCTGATTTCCATCCCTTGGAAATGTACGTGTCAACATACTCGTTGAAAAACGTGGTGCGTACGGATTACACATCGTAGTCAAGCGAGACCATAGACGCATTCACTGCTGATTACTGGGGGCAGTAATGTGTCATATGGAAACTTCCCGGTCTGGACATCTTCATGAATTTAACCGCAACAATTCTTCTTGCCTTTGGCATGTCGATGGACGCGTTTGCTGCATCAATCGGTAAAGGCGCGACGCTCAATAAACCTAAGTTTTCTGAAGCCCTGCGTACCGGTCTGATTTTTGGCGTGATCGAAATGCTGACGCCGCTCATTGGCTGGGGTCTGGGAATGCTCGCCAGTCAATTCGTGATGGCGTGGAGCCATTGGGTCGCCTTCGCGCTGCTGATTTTCCTCGGCGGGCGAATGGTCATCGAAGGTTTCCGCGGTGATGATGGTGAAGAAGATAAAGAGGCGCCGCGTCGTCACGGTTTCTGGCTTCTGGTCACGACGGCCATTGCCACCAGTCTTGATGCGATGGCCGTCGGCGTAGGTCTGGCATTCCTGCAGGTCAATATTCTGGCTACCGCTTTTGCGATTGGTTGTGCGACCTTTATTATGTCGACGCTGGGAATGATGGTCGGGCGTTACATTGGCCCGCTGCTTGGCAAACGGGCGGAAATTCTCGGTGGTATCGTGTTAATCGCCATTGGCGCGCAGATCCTCTACGCGCACTACATGGGTTAATCGTTCTCTCTTTGCCAGGCGTGAATCGCGAAATCCGTCTGGCAATCGAACCGCTCACTCTGCTTCAACGTTTCCCACACCTCTGGTTTTGCCCGCCATGCGAACGGCGTCATCTGCAAAAGCGTCACCGCTTCTTCACCGCTTAACTGCATCGGATAGGCTAACGCCTCGTGGCTTTGCAAGGTAAAACCGTCTATTACCTCAGAATGCGGCGCATGCAGCTGCACTTCGTTGTAAATCAACCCTTTCATTTCGAGAAGATGACGCGGGCCCGGTGTGACCGTTATCACCCAGCCGCCCGGTTTGACCACGCGCTTAAGTTCAGCAGGATTGCAGGGGGCATAAATGCGTATCACCGCATCCATGCTGACGTCATCAAATGGCAAACGCTGGCTGGACGCCACGCAGAAGTTCACCTGCGGATAACGCTTCGCGCCATAGCGAACTGCCGTTTTAGAGACATCCAGCCCCCAGGTTTCTTTTGCTACAGCAGCAAAAGCGTGCGTGTAGTACCCTTCCCCGCAGCCAATATCCAGCAGATGTTCAGGTTTAATCGCATTTAGCTTCGCGCTGACGGCATCGCGTAACGGTTGATAATGCCCGGCATCCAGAAACGCGCGCCGTGCCTGCATCATTTCCGCACTGTCTCCCGGATCGCGGGAACGCTTATGCTGTACCGGCAGGAGATTGACGTAGCCCTCTTTCGCCTGGTCAAACTGATGACGCTGTGGGCAAAGGTAACTATTGCCGCTGCGCGTTAGGGGCGCGTGGCAGAGCGGACAACTGTAGGACATAACGACTCCGGCATAATCTTAAAGGCCGAAAGTGTACCGCTATTCAGGCAAGGGAGGAAGGCGAAGCGGTGGTAAAAATGGCAGGGCTAAAAATGATAAAGCCCCGCATTCGCGAGGCTTTATATCTGATAATGATGCGCTGACGCGCCGCAAGATCAGTGATTGTCGAATCAGATAGCGGTTACGTTAACAGCCGCTGGGCCTTTCTGGCCGTCCTGAATTTCGAACTCAACGTTCTGGCCTTCAGCCAGAGTTTTGAAGCCGTTACCCTGGATTGCAGAGAAATGTACGAATACATCTTTGCTGCCGTCAGCAGGAGTAATGAAACCAAAACCTTTAGACTCGTTGAACCACTTAACTTGACCTTTAATCTTTGCCATTTGCAAAATTCCTTAGAGTGTTTTCTGCGCCCGCAGGCGTTTTCATATAGATAAAACTGAGACATGACTGCATGCGGCACTAATATAAGGTTCGGCAGAGAAGCGGTATTCAACGTCAACGTGTTTACTCAGAACTTCTTTACTGATAATGCCATACATAAACAGAACTGTACCTCGTTTAACCCAAAACGTGTTATCACATACAACGTAATTAATGGCAAGCCATTTTTAAACGTGTCTCGATCAGCCGCACAAATCCTAACAAATCATTTGTCCGCCTACGCATCTGTACGCCCTGAAGCATCGTCCTCGCGCGATGTTAGCAGACCTTAAATGTGACCTAGATTACGGTAACGTAAGACTTTTTTAACATAGCCCCACATTTAATCTGTGTTCAGATTCATCCAGATGCTTCATCTTTCTATATATCGTTAGATATATTTTCGCTATAACTTTTTCACATGCCTTTTGCTGGAAGTTATAAGAGCGGCGCATTTACACGGAGAACTTACACGGGTTATCTGGTTAATAACACATCGAGTGTGCACTAAAATAATGAAAATTTTGTGACACTGCCTCATAACGGCGCAATAAAAACGTTTCGCTAATTAAATGCAGATTATCCGGCTATTAATTAAGCAGCGATACTATGCTAATTCGAGCCATAATATATCCGTCGTAAATTAAACTCACCAATCGTAGGCTAATAACAATAACAAATCGTTATAGATTGCCCAACATGGCGCGCAGGGAAGTCATCGACCAGAGGAACACGGGGAGACACATCGGGAAAGGGCATCGGATTTCGTCCGGCAGCCTATCACAGGCTGCCCGGAATCGTCATACAACGAGATTACCGCTCTGCGACCAGGCGAATAAAATCATCTTCGTTATTGTCTTCTACTGCTTCATTTTTTGGTGCTTCTTCTTCTTTTTTCTCTGGCTCACTTGCCTCACACAACCGACGCAACAGCGCATTCTGACGCTTTTGCTGATCGAGCAGTGATTCAAGGAGTTCGATTTGCTCATTAGTACGTGAGCTGGCGCGGTTCACAAAAAACCACAAAACCAGACCGACTAATAGCAGAAGGAAGGATAACGCCAGAGAAACCAGATTTAATGCCCCAGAACTTACAAGATCACTCATTTTACCACCTCAAAAGGAACGATCTATTCTACCACTCACACTACGGAAGGAAATCGCTGCCAGTAAAAATGTTTTACCAGGGTATAAACCTGTTGATACTGCAAATACCGCTGAAAAATTGAACGTCCTGATCGCACATTACGTTGATCATTTGCGTCCACAGCAGTAAGCAAGCAGCAATCACGAGTATCAATAATACCCACCGAAACTTTTTCACTCCACTCTCCGCATGACTTCTTATTCAGATGCAACCAAGTTAGCATGCTAACCTTAAACCGCGGCTAACTGTAATAGCATCTTGCACTTTTAGGAATCATAGACTTGTGTCAATCGGTTATCGAAGTAACGTAGTATTGATGAAACAAATAATAGAAGAGGAATTCTTATGCGCCTGTTTATCAGAACCGTCATCTTTTTGGTTATCGTCGGCATTGGCGTTCTCCTGAGCGGATACGGCGTACTGGCAGGCAGCCAGAAGACCGCCGGAGGCTTAGGGTTACAGTGCAAGTATCTGACGGCTCAGGGATTCAGTACTGCGTTTTACCTGCACGGTGACAACGGCATCGTTGGCCGCTCAAGCTGCCCACTGCTGCGTAAAAGCACCAGCGTCATCGATGAAGGCTAAAAAAGATGAAAAAAAAGCCCGGTCATCGCCGGGCTTTTTATTGTCAGACTCAGAATGGGTAATCGTTATAGCCCATCTGCTCTGAAATTTTACGTGCTGCCGTATGCAGCATCTCCACATACTCATGCAGACGCTCTTCAGAAAAGCGCAGCGTTGGGAAAGAGATACTCAACCCAGCGATGACCACGCCAAAGCGGTCAAATACCGGTACGCCGATACAACGCAGCCCTTCTTCCTGCTCTTCGTTATCTTCCCCATACCCTTGCTTACGCACCTGTTCAAGCACGGTGATCAGCTCATCAGTATTGGCAATGGTGCGGTCGGTGCTGCACTTATATTCAACGCCTTCGAGGATCTGACGCACTTCGTCAGTTTCACGCCAGGCCAGCAGCACTTTACCAATTGCCGTACTGTACAACGGGTTACGGCGACCTACGCGAGAGTACATGCGCAGGTTGTACATGGAATCAATCTTATGGATGTAGACGATACTGTCTTCATCCAACGCACCCAGGTGAACCGTTTCTTTAGTCAGACGAGAGAGTTCACGCATCTGAATATCCGCACTGCGGATCAAATCAACGTTCTGTAATGCGCGAGCACCCAACTCAAACAGCTTCAGCGTGAGCGAATACTTTTCGGATTCCCCTTCCTGGGCAACGTACCCCAATGATTTCATGGTCTGCAAAAAGCGATAAACGGTGCTTTTTGACATCATGACGCGCTGCGAAAGTTCAGTAATGCCGATTTCGCGTTCTTCGCCAAGTGCCTGCAGGATACCAAAAACCTTTAGTACCGAAGAGACAGAATCTGGCTGTTTGTCCAAATCCGCTGCTGACATTTATCACCTCATCGCAACTGTTTTATAAATATTAGAACCGGTTTTTATTATAATTTCGCAATCCCTTTGTAGCAATGAAACTTCTGTGACCTGGTTACAAATCTGCGACATTGAAATGATTAATCAATGCTAGAATCATTTTCTGGTTAATAATTTCCGCAAAAACAAGTTTTTCCTCATGACTAGAGCTCTGCTTGATGGTTTGCCTGTGCCCCAGCGCTACGGGGCCATTCTGACGATTGTTATTGGTATTACTATGGCGGTACTCGACGGCGCGATCGCCAACGTTGCCCTGCCGACTATCGCCAGCGACCTTAACGCGTCACCCGCGTCCTCTATCTGGATAGTCAACGCCTATCAGATTGCGATTGTTATCTCTCTGCTCTCCCTCTCCTTCCTCGGCGATATGATTGGCTACCACCGTATCTATAAAGCCGGGTTAATCGTTTTTACCCTCACATCGCTGCTTTGCGCATTGTCGCATTCGCTGGAAATGCTGACCCTTGCCCGAATTGCGCAAGGTTTCGGTGGCGCCGCACTGATGAGCGTGAACACGGCGCTGATTCGCCTGATTTATCCGCAGCGACAGCTAGGACGCGGGATGGGGATTAACTCTTTCGTCGTGGCTGTGTCTTCCGCCGCCGGGCCGACGATTGCCGCCGCCATTTTGTCGCTGGCTTCGTGGCAGTGGCTATTCCTGATTAACGTTCCATTGGGCATTATTGCCTGGCTATTGGCCGTTCGTTTTCTGCCGTCGAACGGTACCCGTAGTCAGACACAGCGTTTTGACTTACCAAGTGCGGTAATGAATGCGCTGACCTTCGGCCTGTTGATTACCGCGCTGAGCAGCTTTGCTCAGGGGCAATCACTGATGCTGGTGAGTGCCGAACTGGTGGCTCTGCTGGTCGTTGGCTTCTTCTTCGTTCGCCGCCAGCTTCAACTGCCGGTGCCGTTGCTGCCCGTTGACCTGCTGCGCATCCCGCTGTTTTCACTTTCCATTTGCACCTCGATTTGCTCCTTCTGCGCCCAGATGCTGGCGATGGTCTCACTGCCCTTCTTTCTGCAAAGCATCGTGGGCCGAACCGAAGTTGAAACCGGTCTGCTGCTGACGCCGTGGCCGTTGGCGACCATGGTGATGGCACCGCTGGCGGGTTATCTGATTGAGCGCGTACATGCGGGATTACTTGGGGCGTTGGGGATGGGCATTATGGCCTGCGGGTTATTTGCGATGGCGATGCTGCCGTCGTCTCCGAGCGATATCGACATTATCTGGCGTATGTTGCTGTGCGGCGCGGGTTTTGGTCTGTTCCAGTCGCCTAACAACCATACCATTATCGCGTCGGCACCACGTCACCGTAGCGGCGGAGCCAGCGGGATGCTAGGGACCGCACGTTTACTGGGGCAAAGTACCGGTGCCGCATTGGTCGCGCTGATGTTCAACGTGTTTGGCAACGGCGGGACTCACGTTTCGCTGCTGCTCGCCGGCACGCTGGCGTTGGTGGCAACGCTATTTAGCGGACTGCGTGTTACCCAACCTCGGGCGCAAAGCTAAAATCCGACCTCGCTAAACGAAATCGGATCAAAAAAAAGCGCCTCATTCGAGGCGCTTTTCTTATTTCATGTATTCGCCGCTACGCAGCGCTTCAATACGTTTATCCAACGGTGGGTGAGTCATGAACATTTCGCTCAGCGACTTCGACTTACCGTTAATACAGAACGCCATCATACTGCTGGCCTCCTGCGGTTCGTAGCTGGTTTTCAGGCGCTGTAGCGCTGCAATCATCTTCTCACGGCCAACCAGTTTTGCTGAACCGGCATCCGCATGGAACTCACGATAGCGCGAGAACCACATGGTGATAATGCTCGCCAGAATACCGAACACCAGCTCGAGCACCATCGAAACCGCAAAATAGATCAGCGGGTTGCCATTCCCCCCCTCTTCGCCTTCGTCACGGTTACCGCCGAGGAAACCGGCCGCAATCTGCGCGATGACGCGGGAGATGAAGATAACGAAGGTGTTCACAATGCCCTGAATCAGGGTCATAGTCACCATGTCACCATTCGCAATATGGCTTATTTCATGGGCGATGACCGCTTCCGCTTCGTCACGACTCATGTTCTGCAGCAAACCGGTACTGACGGCAACCAGCGAGGCGTCACGGCGCGCACCGGTAGCAAAGGCATTAATATCCGGCGCGTGGTACAGCGCAACCTGCGGCATCACAATACCGACCTGCTCCGACTGGCGGGCAACGGTTTGCAGCAACCAACGTTCCTGCTCGTTACGCGGCTGCTCAATCACTTCACCACCGACCGATTTCAGGGCCATCCATTTCGACATCATCAATGAAACAATGGAACCGCCGAAACCAAAAAGCAGCGCCATAATCAACAGACCCGTCATACTGCTCGACTGAATTCCTGTCAGGCTTAGCACTAGCCCAAACACAACCATTACAGCCAGGTTGGTCATCAGGAAGAGCGCGATTCGCATCATAATTTACTTTTAACCTCTTTTTAACAAAACGCACTATGCGATTACCCATATCGTAGGGGCAATACGGCGATTTTCAACGATTACGTGAGGCTAAGTCACCAGAAAGACACAACTTTACATTTTGTAGCATAGTTGTTGACGTGAAGAAGAGAGAGATAAAAAAAACAGGCACAATTGCTTGTGCCTGTTGGGGGTTATTTGCTCGCAGCGGGTTGAGCTGCGGGGCTGGCTTTCTCAAGCCGCGCCAGGTCGACGGCGATATTAACCGTCTCGTCGAGATACGGATCCGGCTCTTTATAGTCTTTCGGCAGATCGTCGAGTTTTTTCAGCGGCGGCTTACCTTCACGCTTATAGCGATCGTTAATCCGCGCCAGGCGCGTCGCATCGTCTTCATTATTCTCTTTCTCACGCTGGGCGTAGTTCAGAGAAGCGATATTGCGTTTATCCTTCAGCGAATTGAAGTGGGCAATGTCTTTGGCGATGTACTGGAACTCGGGATCTTTCACGATACGTTCATCGTGCAGCTTCAGCAGTTGAGGTTCGAATGGCGCCATGTCACCAGACGTCACGTAAGTGGCAGCATTAACGCTGTCCCACGGCAGTGCGTTGTCTTCGAACTTCTCACCGGTTTCGGTCTCTTCTTTGCCGGTTGGCATCAGAATATCCGGCGTCACGCCCTTACGCTGCGTACTGCCACCGTTGATACGGTAGAACTTCTGAATGGTGTACTGGACTGAGCCCAGCGCTGGCCATTCAGGACGCAGCATCTGATCGTAGATACGGTTCAGTGAACGATACTGCTGCACCGTGCCTTTACCAAAGGTCGGTTCACCAACGATCAGCGCACGGCCATAATCCTGCATCGCGGCGGCAAAGATCTCTGATGCCGAAGCGCTGAAGCGGTCAACCAGAACCACCAGCGGACCCTTGTAATAAACCACGCCGTCGGTATCGCTATCTTCGCGAACTTTGCCGTTGTTATCACGCACCTGCACTACCGGACCGGACGGAATGAACAGACCGGAAAGCGAAACCGCTTCGGTCAATGCCCCACCGCCGTTGCTGCGCAGGTCGATAATCACGCTGCTGACGTTCTGTTTTTCCAGCTTCTGCAGCTGAACCTTCACGTCCTCAGTCAGGCCCACGTAGAAGCCTGGGATATCCAGTACGCCGACTTTTTCTTTGCCAACGCTTTTAACCGACATTTTCACCGCGCGGTCTTCGAGACGAATACGCTCGCGGGTCAAGGTGACGATACGCGTTTTAGAACCTTTACCAGCAGGAAGAACTTCCAGGCGCACTTTGCTGCCCTTCGGCCCTTTGATCAGCGCGACTACGTCGTCAAGACGCCAGCCAATCACATCCACCATGCCTTTACCGGTCTGGCCTACGCCGACAATGCGATCGCCTACGCTAATCGCTTTGCTTTTGGCCGCCGGGCCGCCTGCTACCATGGAATTAATGACGGTGTAGTCATCATCCATTTGCAGCACCGCGCCAATACCTTCCAGAGACAGGCTCATTTCAGTATTAAACTGTTCGGTGTTACGCGGAGACAGATAGTTGGTGTGCGGATCGATTTCACGGGCGAAGGAGGTCATCGCCAGCGAGAATACGTCTTCGCTGTTAGTTTGCGCCAGGCGACGAATCGCGAATTTATAGCGCCGTGCCAGCGTGTCATGAATTTCTTTGTCGTCTTTACCGGCCAGCTTCAGGCTCAGCTGATCGTACTTAACCTTGCTGTCCCACAGCGCATTCAGCTCGGCCTGATCTTTTGGCCACGGCGCTTTTGAGCGGTCGAGGTTAAAGGTATCGTTGCCGGTGAAGTCCATCGGACGCTCAAGCACCTTCAGCGCATACTCATAGCGCTCAAAGCGGCGTTTTTGCGCCAGGTTGTAGAGATCGTAGAAGACATCTAATTTGCCCGAACGAAGCTCGTCGCCAATCTGCCCTTTTTTCGCGGAAAATTGCTCAACGTCGCTGGCCAGCAGCACGTTGTGGCTGTAATCCAGCAGGTTCAGATAGCGATTGAAAATTTTGGCTGAAAAAGCCTCATCGAGATCGAACTGGCGATAATGAGAACGGGTAAAGCGCGATGTTACGCGCTCGCTCACCGTGGCGTGTTGCGTCTCTTCCTTAAGGATAGGAAGTTGATCAACACGGGTAATATCATCAACCGCTACGGCCTGGCCTGTTATTAATAACAGACCAGCAAGCGCGGAGAGCCTAAAGAATTTGTTCATGCCTGGCCCGGCCTCCGTTTCAGAACACCAGGTGTTCTGCGCGTACAATCATTGACAGACCCGAAGTAAGCTGCACGCGAACGCCATCTTTGGTGATTTCCAGAATCGTGGCGTCCATCGCGCTGTTGCCCGCTTTAACTTTCAGTGCTTGCCCAACGGTCAACGCAGACAAATCAGATACTGGAGTCAGCTTCTCTTCACGCACTTCGCGGACAACTTTCGCAGCAGGTTTCGCCGTAGTGGCTGCGCGCGGCTTACGCTCGGCCCCTTCTTTACGGCGCACTGGCGGACGTGGTTTACGCTCACGACGTGGCGCATCAACCGGCTCACCTGCAGCAATCGCTGCTTCGCGTTTTTTAGCCTGCTGTTCAGCACGTTGAGCCTGAACGCGAGCTTTGGCTTCTTCAAGCTGCTGGCGGGCATGTGCCACGTGCTGCTCGTCCAGCTCTCCGCAAGGATTGCCGTCGAGATCGACGCGGACTGCACCGGCTTTAATACCATAAAGGTAACGCCAGCTTGAAGTATAAAGACGTAATGCGGAACGCAGTTGAGTTTTGCTGAGGTTCATTTCCCCTTCAACACGCTCGACGAGATCCTGAAAAATACCGACCTTCAGGGGGCGAGCTTCACCTTCCGCGCTGAAACACTGCGGGAAACGTTCGGCCAAAAATGCGATAACTTCTTTACTGCTATTCAACTTAGGTTGATTTTCCATGAAATTTCCTGATTACAACGGACGTAGCCAACAAGCCGCAGGCATGAACAGGCGACATTATAATGACGTCATCCGTAAATGCTACGTTATCCGTTGATTATCCTGCGACGGGTGCAAAGAATTTTTGATAATCGGTGGCTTCAAGCACTTTTTGAAGGTGGCCGACCAGTTCAGTCAGGCCCACTTCGTCCTCTTCGCTAAAACGAGAGAACACCGTGCTATCGATATCCAGCACGCCAAGAGCCTGGCCGTTAACCTGAAGCGGCAGCACAATTTCCGCATTGCTGGATGCATCGCAGGCAATATGGCCATCAAAAGCGTGGACATCTTCGACGCGCTGCACGCGATTTTCGGCAATGGCCGTCCCGCAGACGCCGCGACCGACAGGGATGCGCACACAGGCAATTTTTCCCTGGAACGGCCCCAGAACTAATGTTTCACCTTCCAGCAGATAAAATCCCGCCCAGTTTACATCAGACAGGCGCTCATACAGCAGCGCGCTGGTATTGGAGATTACGGCTAAAAAACTTGTTTCACCTGCCATCAATGCCTGAAAATCGCGGTTAAGATCCGCGTAAAATTCTGTTTTGGTCATTATTCAATCACTATTGTTTGCGATGTTACTGATTCGTTACTCACTCTACAGCCTTATAAAATACGCATTAAGTGCGTTTGAGCTCAAGATGAATCCATACTTAGGTTAAGATAGAGTTATACATTCATTTATCAATGTAATAAATGGCACTGACAACTTCACGTATAACACCGACGAAAAAAATACGTATTCACGCCGTTGGCGCACCGTTACCGTGGGCACATTACCAACGTTGCCCGCAGTGCGATACGCTTTTTCGGTTACCGGTCGTAAAATCATCACAAAGCGCCTACTGCCCGCGCTGTAACGCCAAAGTTCGCGAAGGGCGCGACTGGTCGCTAACCCGTCTTGGCGCGATGGCAGTTACTATGCTGCTGTTAATGCCTTTTGCCTGGAGCGAACCGCTGCTGCGGCTGCACCTGCTTGGCGTGCGGATTGACGCCAGCCTGCTGGCCGGTATCTGGCAAATGACCGATCAGGGCCATCCGGTCACGGCTGCGATGGTATTTTTCTGCGCCGTTGCCGCGCCCGCGGTACTGGTGCTGGCTATCGCCTATCTGTGGCTGGGTAATATTCTAGGCATGAATCTCCGCCCCGTCTTGTTGATGCTCGATAAACTTAAAGAGTGGGTGATGCTGGACATCTACCTCGTCGGCATCGCCGTGGCGTCAATCAAAGTTCAGGATTATGCCTTTTTGCAGCCCGGCCTCGGCCTGCTGGCATTTATCGTCTTAGTGGTGCTCAGTATTCTGACGCTTATTCATCTGAATATTGAGCAATTGTGGGAGCGTTTTTATCCTCAGCGCCCCGCGACACGCCCGGACGCAAACCTGCGCGTTTGCCTTGAGTGCCATTACACCGGTTTTGCCGACGTTCGCGGTCGCTGTCGCCGCTGTCACACGCCGCTGCGCTATCGCCGTCGTCAGAGCCTACAGAAAAGCTGGGCGGCGTTGGTCGCCTCAATCATCTTTATTTTCCCAGCTAACCTGCTGCCGATTTCCATCATCTATGTTAACGGCGGCCGTCAGGAGGACACGATCCTTTCGGGGATCATGTCACTTGCCAGCAGTAATGTTGCGGTGGCGGCGGTCGTGTTCATCGCCAGTATTCTGGTGCCCTTCACCAAAATTATCGTCATGCTGACCCTGCTTATCAGCATTCGTTTTAAATGTCAGCATGGTTTACGTACGCGTATCCTGTTGCTGCGGTTCGTCACCTGGATTGGCCGCTGGTCAATGCTGGATCTGTTTGTGATTTCATTAACCATGTCGCTCATCAATCGCGATCAGCTTCTCGCTTTCACGATGGGTCCCGCTGCGTTTTATTTTGGCGCTGCGGTAATATTAACTATTCTTGCTGTTGAATGGCTGGACAGCCGCTTACTTTGGGACGCACATGAGTCAGGAAACGCCCGCTTCACAGACTGAGGCGCGAATTAAAACGAAACGTCGCATTTCTCCGTTTTGGCTACTGCCGGTCATCGCGCTGATGATAGCCGGCTGGCTTATCTGGAATAGCTACGAAGACAGGGGCACTACCATTACCATCGACTTTATGTCGGCGGACGGGATTGTTCCTGGGCGGACGCCCGTGCGCTTCCAGGGGGTTGAGGTCGGAACGGTGCAGGATATTCGCCTGGCCCGTGACCGCAGCAAGATTGAGGTCCGCGCCAGTATTAAAAGCGATATGGAAGATGCGTTACGCGACGACACCCAGTTCTGGCTGGTGACGCCGAAAGCGTCGCTTGCCGGGGTTTCCGGCCTTGATGCACTGGTGGGCGGTAACTATATCGGCATGATGCCCGGCAAAGGCGAACCGCGCGATCGTTTTACCGCACTCGATACCCAGCCAAAATACCGGCTGAATAACGGCGAACTGATGATTCACCTGCACGCGGCCGATTTAGGCTCGCTGAGCAGCGGATCGCTGGTCTATTTCCGTAAAATTCCGGTTGGCCGCGTTTATGATTACGCGATCAATCCGAATAACCAGGGCGTCACTATCGATGTGCTGGTTGAACGTCGCTTTACCAATCTGGTAAAAAAAGGCAGCCGTTTCTGGAACGTTTCCGGCGTTAAAGCCGATGTCGGCTTAAGCGGCGCCAAAGTACAGCTGGAAAGCCTATCGGCGCTGGTCAATGGCGCGATTGCCTTTGACTCACCGTCGGATTCTAAAGCGGCCGAGCAGAACGATGAGTACGGGCTATATGAAGATCTGGCGCACAGCCAGCGCGGCGTGATTATCCAGCTCCAGCTTCCAAGCGGTGACGGGCTGAAAGCCGGTTCCACGCCAATGCTCTATCAGGGGCTGGAAGTTGGCCAGCTCACCAAACTCACGCTCAATCCTGATGGCTCGGTGACCGGCGAAATGACCGTCGATCCGAGCGTGGTTACGCTGCTGCGTGAAAAAACGCGCATCGAGCTACATCAACCTAAACTGACGCTCGATAACCCTAACCTCAGCATGCTGTTGACCGGCAGCACCTTCGAACTGGTCCCTGGCGAGGGTGAGCCGAAAGACCGCTTTGCGGTGCTGGCAGCCGATAAAACGCTGCTGCAACAACCCGGCGTGATGACGCTAACGCTGACGGCGCCGGAGAGCTATGGCATCGACGGCGGTCAGCCTATTATGCTACATGGGGTCAAAATTGGTCAGGTTCTCCAGCGTACGCTGAGCGTAAAAGGGATTGAGTTCGCTATCGCCATCGATCCGCAATATCGTGATTTAGTACACGGCGACAGTAAGTTTGTTGTCAACAGCAAAATGGACGTCAAAGTCGGCATTGATGGCGTGGAATTCCTCGGTGCCAGCGCTAATGAGTGGCTGAGCGGCGGCATCCGCATTCTGCCGGGTGAAAAAGGCCCGATGAAGGCCAGCTACCCGCTGTACGCCAATCTGGAGAAAGCGCAGGAAAACAACCTGAGTGATTACCCTACTACCACCTTGATGCTGACCGCTGAAACGCTGCCGGATATCCAGACCGGTTCCGTCGTGCTGTACCGCAAGTTTGAAGTGGGTGAAATCACCGCCGTCCAGCCGCGCGCCAATGCCTTTGATATTGCCGTGCACATTAAGCCGGAATATCGCTCGCTGCTGACGCCAAACAGCGTTTTCTGGGCCGAAGGCGGTGCAAAAGTGCAGCTTAACGGCAGCGGGTTAACGGTTCAGGCTTCCCCGCTCTCTCGGGCGCTCAAAGGCGCGGTCAGCTTCGATAACATTAACCAGGCCAGCAACGGCAGCCGCAAAGGCGACAAGCGAGTGCTGTTCCCGTCAGAAACCGCCGCGCGAGCCATCGGTGGACAGATAACCCTGCACGCTTTTGACGCCGATAAACTCTCCGCCGGTATGCCTATTCGCTATTTAGGCATCGACATCGGACAGGTACAAAATCTTGAGCTGAATGCTTCACGCAATGAAGTCCAGGCCAGCGCCGTGCTCTATCCGGAATACGTCAGCACCTTCGCCCGTCGCGGCACGCGCTTCTCGGTGATTACACCGCAGATTTCGGCGGCAGGCGTTGAGCATCTTGATACGCTGCTCCAGCCGTACGTCAACGTCGAGCCAGGGCACGGAGAAATGCGTCGTGACTTTGAACTGCAGGAAGCGACTATCTCTGACTCGCGCTATCTGAACGGTTTGAATATTGTGGTCGAAGCGCCGGAAGCTGGTTCGATGAACATCGGTACTCCGGTTCTGTTCCGCGGTCTGGAAGTCGGTACGGTCACGGCCCTGCATCTGGGCAGCCTCTCTGACCGCGTGATGATCGAAATGCGTATTGGCCAGCGCTATCAGCACCTGGTTCGCAACAACTCGGTCTTCTGGCTGGCATCGGGCTACAGCCTCGACTTTGGCCTGATTGGCGGCGTGGTGAAAACCGGCACCTTTAATCAGTTCATTCGCGGCGGCATCGCCTTCGCCACACCGCCGGGAACGCCGCTGGCACCAAAAGCACAGGAAGGAAAACACTTCTTGTTGTTGGAGTCTGAACCCAAAGAATGGCGTGAATGGGGCACTGCCCTGCCACGTTAAATCCCTGCGCGCCGGTGCCCGTCACCGGCGCGTTTTATGGTAGACTGCGCGCTCTTTATCTCCTTGTGGTATTCGCCAGTGGCTCAAAACTCTGTCTATTTTCCCGATGAATTCCTCGCGCAGATGCGTGAGGCCATGCCTGCTCATCTCGACTTTGATGATTTTCTCGATGCCTGTCAGCGCCCGTTGCGCCGCAGCCTGCGTGTCAACACGCTAAAAATAACGGTCGATGATTTCCTCGCGCTAGTTGCGCCGTACGGCTGGCAGCTAACGCCGGTCCCATGGTGCGCGGAAGGTTTCTGGATTGAAAGGGAAGATGAGGAAGCGCTGCCGCTGGGCAGTACCGCAGAACATTTAAGCGGCCTGTTTTATATTCAGGAAGCCAGTTCAATGCTGCCGGTTGCCGCATTATTTGCCGACGGCGTGCAACCCGAACGCGTGATGGACGTTGCCGCCGCTCCGGGTTCCAAGACCACCCAGATTGCCGCCCGAATGGATAACCGCGGCATGCTGCTGGCCAATGAATTTTCCGCCAGTCGCGTCAAAGTGCTGCATGCCAATATCAGTCGTTGTGGGATAACCAATACCGCGCTCACCCATTTCGATGGTCGCGTCTTCGGCGCTGCGCTGCCGGAATGCTTTGATGCCATTTTGCTGGATGCACCCTGCTCCGGTGAAGGCGTAGTACGTAAAGACGCCGACGCGCTGAAAAACTGGTCTCCGGCCAGCAACCTTGAGATCGCCGCAACGCAACGCGAACTTATCGACAGCGCTTTCCACGCGCTGTGCCCCGGTGGAACGCTGGTCTATTCTACCTGTACGCTTAATCGCGATGAAAATGAGTCGGTCATTGACTGGCTACTGTCTCGCTACCCGGATGCAGTGGAGATCGTGCCGCTGGGTGAACTGTTCCCGAGCGCCAGTAAGGCACTGACACCGGAAGGTTTTTTGCATGTATTCCCGCAGATTTACGACTGTGAAGGCTTCTTTGTTGCTCGTCTGCGCAAAACGGCTGCTATAGAGCCGCTACCGACGCCGGGCTATAAAGTCGGTAAATTCCCGTTTTTCCCAATGAAGACCCGCGAATCCGCCGAGGTGGCCAGCGCGGCTGGTAAAGTGGGTATCGAATGGGATGAATCGCTCACCCTATGGCAACGCGATAAAGAGATCTGGCTATTCCCAACGGAAATTGAGCCGCTGCTGGGTAAAGTACGCTTCTCGCGTATCGGCCTAAAACTTGCAGAGACGCACAACAAAGGCTTCCGCTGGCAGCATGAAGCGGTTATTGCGCTGGCTAAAACCGACAAGTTAGGACATGAGCTAACGCTGGAGGAGGCGCAGGAGTGGTATCGTGGTCGTGATGTATATCCACAGCAATCCCCTGCTTCCGATGATGTGATTGTCACCTTCCAGGGCTTTCCTCTGGGGTTGGCGAAGCGCATTATTTCACGCCTGAAGAATAGCTATCCGCGCGAACTGGTCCGCGATGGTAAGCTGTTTGGTAACAGGTCGGAGTAGCGAATAAAAAAAACGCATTATTTTACTGGCGTAAATCTCTGCGTTGACTACGCTGAAATAGGTGCGACCAACTGGTCGTACCACGACAGGTCAGCTGATTAACGGAGAGCATTATGAGTAAAACCAGCGTACGCATCGGCGCATTTGAAATTGATGATGCCGTACTGCACGCCGAGCAGTTTGGCGAGCGAACGTTAAGTATCCCTTGTAAGTCCGACCCTGATTTATGTATGCAGCTAGACGCCTGGGACGCTGACACCAGCATCCCGGCACTTCTTGATGGCGAGCGTTCTGTTCTCTATCGTAAGCACTACGATCAACCTTCCGATGCCTGGGTTATGCGGCTTGTCTAACCCAAAAAGAACCCGCCTATCGGCGGGTTATTTATTTGGCGTGCGGGACGACCTTATATAAGGATGATTCTCCCCGTGGTCGCGTTTTAAAACGACGGTGCACCCACAAATATTGCTCTGGCGCACGTAAAATCTCACGCTCAATAATTTTGTTCATATAGCTCGCCGCTGAAATCTCATCACCGCTAGGGTAATCAGTCATCGCCTCGCTAATATGCAGGGTGTAGCCTTTCTTATTCGGCTTACGCACCATGGTCACTGTCAGCATTGCCGCACCGGACAAACGTGACAGCACATTCGTACCATTAGTAGTTGCCGCTTCACTCACGGAGAAGAACGGCGCGAATACACTACCTTTTGGACCGTAGTCCTGGTCTGGTGCAAACCAAACGGCTTCCCCGGCTTTCAACGCCTGAACTAAACCGCGCAGGTTGCGGCGATCGATCATCGCTTTATTGGAGCGCAGTCGGCCCGTCGTCTGTACCCACTCCATTAAAGGATCGTTGTGCGGGCGATAGGTCGCCATCATCGGACGGCACAACCCCATAGCGCGGCCGCCCAATTCCAGTGACATAAAGTGAACGCCGACGACCATCACGCCGCGCTGTTCTTTCAGCGCGTTGATCAGATTGTCGTAGCCTTCAACGTCAAACCATTTTTTAACTCTTGCATCGCTCCAGAACCAGGCCATACCGGTTTCGATAAGCCCCATACCGAGCGACATAAAATTTTGCTCAATCAGCTTTTCCCGTTCAGCAGCGTCCATGTTGGGGAAACAGAGTTCGATGTTGCGTGTAGCAATCTGCTCACGACGCTTTAAAAAACGGCGTGATGCTTTACCTACGGAAGTGCCAAGAGTGTGCAATAGCGGGTAAGGGAGTTGTACCACTAGCCATAATAGAGCCAGAGCGAACCACTTCATCGCGTTGCGCGGATGAAGCAGGCGGGTATCAAAATTTTTGAACATCATTAATTCCAGTAACGTGGAGCACAGGTATCGCGTAAGGGAAATCGAATCCGTTCATCTGTCTTACGCGGTACGTATAAGTGTTCGACAGTACTACGTTCGACTAATTCCCCGCCCGGACGCTTATTTACAAAACATCGCGGAAACAGAGAAAGGTGTGGCGTGGCAGGCTGTGGCTGAACTCGCCGCAAGCATGCACCTTTTCGTATTAAAAAAATAGGGTTTTTTAATAACGTTACAAAATAATTCAGCGGATAGTTTGCTTTGTTATAATTAGCTGGGTACTGGTTAGTTAAAGCTAATGATAGATATCAATCACTAGCTTTAATCTGGCTTCAAAAGCATCACGTTAAGATTGCCTTGGTGATGACTACTGATGGGCTTTGTTTACCGCCGTGATTCTGTAAGAAAAAGGCGCGATTTTTGAAATCTGAAGCAGATCACCAACGTTAATATTGTTATCGTCAAGGAACTTCGTAACCACAAATCTCGACCGGCTTCTGAATATTTTTTTAGTGGAATCAATGTCATCTTCAATTACCGGGCCATAACCATATTGTATATTTGCCAGCCGCGGCGCTCTAAACAGTTTGCTTTTCCCTCCCAGAATCGAAGGTTCAAACAAGCCCATCACTTCGGTGAGTAAAATGTAAGTACGTTGTTTATTAGTGCTTAATGGAAAAATGCGGGTTTGCATAGTCGTCTCCTGTAATGTGGATACCACTATTTTTCCAACCGAACTTAGGCTTTTCAATAACTATAATCATCTAATAATCAAATAGTTAAAACCATAAAATGCAAACCTGTTAAATCTATTGATTAAAAACGGGGTCGGTTGATGCCTACGCGCGCCTCTAGGCTGTTGCGGATAAGTGCTACGTCAATTTGCCGATTATTGATTGTCCTCGTCCACCAGCGCCAGTAGCATGCGAGCACCATCGACTGTGCACTATCAGATCATCCCACAGACGTGCGATGCTTCAGGCTGCCACCTTTTGCAACAGTTATCGTCGCCATATTGATCCCATAAAAAAGCCACCCGTAGGTGGCTCATCATATTAAAAACTATTAACTGTGATTTTCACAACCCGGTAATGATTTATCGATGATTAAATTACCTTCAGCCCGAACGCCAATTTTGCCGAAGAGGAAGGAATGGTTCAGCTGAGTGATAACCAGATTACTCAATCCAACAGCGCATTTATCTTTCTCAATAGCTTTATCAATTGCTGTTTTCATGTTTGGGATTCCTAGTGGGAAAATAACCACCGGATAGGAATCTTCAGCAGTAACTCGGGGGCCAGTGACAAATTTATTACCGTTGATGTTGTAGTTTTTGGTACTACCAACAGTCAAATCAGCAACACGAATAGAACAGCCAGTGAGTAACAAAGCCCCAAGAGCGACAACTAAAATTTTTTTCATTAAGATCATCCTTTGATTGTAATCAGATTTATCCTAACACAGCAAAGATACAAATTTTTACATTACTAGCTTTCTTGTTGATATTACTCAAGTTCGACACCCGTATTCGTGTTTGGCTTAAATGTCTTCGGCCACGTCTCCAACACTGAAGATACCCCTGCTAATCTCACGTTCACCATACAACAGCGCAATAGGGTTTCGTTACACTGGCAAAACGCTTCTTCATGGGGATGTTGCTTATGGAGGCATTACTAACATCGGAGTGTGTTAATCAACTGGGAGCAGGTCAGGGGATTAGAAAAAACAGCGAGGACGGAAGCATAAACCTGGATAGTCTGACGAAGGGTTTTGTGAAGGCGAGAAATTTGTCAGGAAGAGAATTTACCGACAACCCACCATCGTTTCATGAGATCCGAAGTCTGGCAGGCAGAATGTATGAAGTGGAATGTGGAAAGGAATTTGTTCAACGTCTGTTTGGCCACAAGTCAGAAATAATGGCCGCCAAGTATTTTGACAGCAGAAAAAAAGAGTTCGTGATGATCTGATTTCTGTGTGTAAATGAATTGTGAATGCCAAAAACGGTGTGGTATAACAAAGAAAGCCCGAATATTGAAATTCGGACATTTTTCGGACATTTTCGGACATAGAGCCGTAAGTGACTGAAATTAAAGCTGGATAAAAAGAGACCGAATACGATTCCTGTATTCGGTCCAGGGAAATGGCTCTTGGGATAGAGCCGTGCGCTAAAAGTTGGCATTAATGCAGGCTCAATCGCCATGCTTTATAAGAATAGATGACCGTGACAGGTTTTCCAGTCCGCAGACTCTGTGAGCGGAAAATTTTCGTCGATTAAACGGCATATAATAAAAAAACCGCAATCATTCATCAGGAATGGCTGCGGTTTTTTATTGCTTATTAAGCCGTTATGCTATGAATCAGCACAGCTTCTCTGCGCGCTCGATAAACGGCGCCAGGCTCATTTTCACGCCGGGCTGCTTAGGGTCGTCAACCTGAATGATGCTCAGCGGCTGCGCTTGGGTCTTACCCGCTTTTACCTGCTCCTCGGCAATATCATTTAACGGATACTGAACCAAAGTACTTGGATTGATGACGTACAGCGCGTTACCTGCGCGGCAGGTCAACATCACCTCTTCACGGTTAAACGCCCACTTTTCCTTACCCACCTCAAAGCGGCTGACGGTAATAATTTGCGCCGCCAGCGCGGAGCCAGAGACCGTTAATAACAACAAAGAGAGAATGATTTTTTTCATGGTTTCGCCATTTCATCAAAAGGGTTCCCAGGTGGCGAATACGCTCACGCACGCCAGCACCAGAGCCCCCAAAATAATTTCAGCCTGCGTGGTGCGAAGAAAAAGCCGTTGAACCCGTGAATCGGTCGCCGACATTCTTGGCACCAATAGGTAACGGTTTGCCAACGCCACCACGACCATCAGCCCTACCAACCCACACTTCATCCACAGCGCCAGGCCATAAGCCGTCGCGGTCGTTAAGCCGCCCTGAATGAGCCACGCATTGACCAGCCCCGTGGCTATCACCCCCGCAACGGCGAGATGACCGTAACGGGAATAACGCATCATCGTGGAGATGGCCAGCTTACGCCAACGACCGTTTGCCAAACGCAAACAGTAAAGGAACGGCACTAACCCGCCGACCCATGCCGCCGCACAAAGCAGGTGCAATGCATGATTAATGCGCTGCAAGGCGCCCAGCGCGCCGTCAGACATTGCGGCGTGCCCGACTCCGGCCAGCAGGATAAACTGTGCGACGCAGAGAAGCAAAAGCCGTCGCATCATCTGCCTTGGCTGCACCCACAGAATGCCGAGCGTGACCCAGGCCAACACGATTTGCCATAGCCATACGCTGCCAAACTGCGTTTGTAGCACCGCTTGCCAGATCTCCGGTCTCCAGGTATCTGACCAACCCTCGCCCATCAAGCCGCCCTGCACCATCAGCATCAACATCGCCGAAAGCGCGCCTAAAACCAGGGAGCCGCGAAGCAGAGATGAGAAACGCTGAATCAGCAGGCGGCGTAGCGCAGATGGTGCCCACCAGCCCGCATAAAGCGTGCAGCCAAACGCCACCATCAGCGAGGCAAAGTGGATAAAGCGGAGTCCGATATACAGTGCGTTCAGCATGGTTACTTCACGCTAAACTGGTACTGACCTTTGGTTTTGTGTCCATCAACCGATACCACGTGCCACTCGACGGTATACAGGCCCGATGCCAGCGTCTCGGTCAATGGAACGATAAGCTGGGCTTTATCGCTGTCGCTGCGCGCCGCTTTGCCAGTATTGATAGACTTCCCGTCTGCACCTTTTAACGTTATGCCACTAAAATTCGCCTCAATGCCTTCAGAGAAGGTCAGCGTCAAGGCTGTAGGCGCGGGGCTGACTTCCGCATCCGCCGCCGGTGTCTGTTGCTGCAAGTGGGCATGTGCCCATACCGGCGTCGTAGCAAAAGCGCTTAGCAGGAACAGCGTGGCGAAGAGTGCGCGAGGCGTGGTGAATTTCATTTCCATCATTCCTTTTTGTTATCAATCTAAATCAAAGAATAACGCTGTATAATGAACGAGTCGAGATGAGGGCCCTTCGGACTTGCCATTTTGCGAGACTCTTAGTAACTTTTGCGCCGGTATTCTAAGGAGAAAAAATCATGCAAACCAATCTGGCTACCCTGCCGCAAGACGAAATGGACAAAGTGAACGTTGATTTGGCCGCCGCGGGTGTGGCATTCAAAGAACGCTACAATATGCCGATTGTGGCAGAAGTGGTGGAGCGCGAACAACCTGAGCACCTGCGCAACTGGTTTCGCGAGCGACTGATCGCGCATCGCTTAGCCTCCGTCAATCTTTCTCGTCTGCCGTACGAGCCAAAATCCAAGTAATCATTACCCTTGGTGACATTTTCTTACATAGAATCAAGTACTATTACGCAGAATAAAAGCCCAATTCAACGTGTTGAAGGATGCAACTATGCTGACATGGACTATTGCTGCGGCGCAATATGCGCCTCGTAAGGGTGATGTTGCGGAAAATATCACTCACCATCTGCGATTTATCGACGCCGCCGCCGAGCAGGCATGTAAGGTTCTTATCTTCCCGGAGCTATCGCTCACCGGCCCCGTCGACGATCACCCGCTGCCCGCGCCACCGTGCGACGCTGAACTACAACCGCTTTGCGACGCCGCCCAGCGTCATCAGATGACCATCATCGCCGGGCTGCCGATGGACACAAACGGTACGCGGATTAAGGGCATCGTGATTTTCAATCCACACAGCGTTCACCCTACCAAGCACCAACAGGGTCATGGGACCTGCCTTGCGCCGGAGTCCGACCAAATTAGCGTGTTTGAACTAAGCCATGAGGGCTGCGGCCTCTCTTCTCAGGCATCGCTTATGGCGACGGTCAGCTCAATGGCTGAGCCCCAACAGCAGCGAACCACCGAACGCTTGCAGCGCTTTGCACATAAATATTCAATTGCCGTCTTAAAATCCAATTACGCCAACGGCACTTTTTCCGGCGGCAGCGCGCTATGGGATGAAAACGGCCAGCTAATCGTGCGAGCTGACGGCGGCGAACTACTGTTAACCGGCAGAAAAAGCGCCCAGGGTTGGCAAGGCGAGATCATTCCTTTACGCTAGTCGTTTTTGGCCGGGAGTTCGCCATGCTGCGCGTAATTGATACCGAAACCTGCGACTTACAGGGAGGCGTTGTTGAGATTGCCTCCGTCGATGTTGTTGACGGTAAAATAGTTAATCCTATGAGCCATTTGGTTCGCCCCGATCGCCCTATCAGCGCGCAGGCGATGGCCATCCACCGCATTACCGAAGAGATGGTGGCCGATAAGCCGTGGATTGAAGAGGTCGTACCGTTCTATCAGGGCAGTCCATGGTACGTCGCCCATAACGCCAGCTTCGACCGCCGCGTCTTGCCGGAAATGGATGGCGAATGGATCTGCACCATGAAGATGGCGCGTCGTTTATGGCCGGGGATTAAATACAGCAATATGGCGCTGTATAAGTCGCGTAAGCTGAGCGTCGTCACGCCATCCGGCCTGCACCATCACCGCGCCCTGTACGACTGTTACATCACCGCCGCGCTGTTGATTGATATCATGCAGGTCTCCGGCTGGAGCGCCGAACAGATGGTTGACGTCACCGGGCGTCCGGCGCTGCTACGCACCTTTACCTTCGGCAAATATCGTGGGCAAGAGGTGGCGGAAATCGCCAAAGACGATCCGGGCTACCTGCGCTGGCTGTTCAACAACCTCGATCGCATGAGCCCGGAATTACGGCTGACGTTAAAACACTATCTTGAAAAGTAGCTAGCGTTCCGTTTGTCCTGGCAGCGTCCCCTGCGCCAGGGCAATCAGGAAGGCGTATTCCAGCGCCACGCCCTCGTAACTTTTGTAACGCCCTGACTTCCCGCCATGCCCGGAATCCATATCGGTACACAGTAGCAGAAGGTTGTCATCGACCTTCTGTTCGCGCAGCTTAGCGACCCATTTTGCCGGTTCCCAATACTGCACCTGTGAATCGTGCAGGCCGGTGGTCACCAGAAGATGCGGATACGCCTGCGGCCTGACATTGTCATATGGGCTGTAGGACTTCATATAGTGATAGTAGTCCTCATCCTCCGGGTTGCCCCACTCCTCAAATTCCCCGGTGGTCAGCGGAATTGATTCATCGAGCATGGTGGTGACGACATCGACAAACGGCACCTGCGCCACCACGCCGTGAAGCAGTTCAGGACGTTCGTTAATCACTGTCCCCATCAGCATGCCTCCAGCGCTGCCCCCCATGCCGTAGCACAAGGTTGGGTTCCCGTACCCCTGTTCCAGCAACGCATCGCAAACATCAATGTAATCGTTGAAGGTATTTTTCTTTTTCAGGAATTTACCGTCTTCGTACCACTGCTGCCCCAACTCTCCCCCGCCGCGAATATGCGCGATAGCAAAGACGAAGCCACGGTCCAGCAGACTCAGGCGGCTACTGCTAAAGTCGGCATCCATACTGGCGCCATAGGATCCATAGCCGTACACCAGCAGCGGATTTTTACCACGGCGGAAATGTTCCTGCCGATAGACCAACGACACCGGCACCTGAGCGCCATCACGGGCAGTTACCCATAAACGCTCACTGCGATAGCGACTGGCGGCAAAGCCTTTCACTTCCTGCTGTTTAAGTACCTGCCGCTCGCCGCTGTCCATATTCAGCTCAAACAGCGTATCCGGCGTGGTCATCGACGAATAGCCGTAACGCAGACAGGCCGTTTCGGGTTCCGGGTTATAGGCAATCCACGTGACGTACGTTGGATCATCGAAAGCAATCTGCGTTTCCCGCTGGCTGTGGCGGTGGATTTGCCGTAGTCGAATCAAGCCATGTTCGCGCTCTTCAACCACCAGCCAGTCACGGAACAGGGTGAAATCTTCCAGCATGACCGCGTCACGCGGGGCAATCAGCGTTTGCCATGCATGCTCATCCCAGCTATCACTGCGGTATAAACCGAAGTTCTTGCCATCGCGGTTGGAGCGCAGATAGAACTGCTGCTGATAGTGGTCGATGCTGTATTCGTGATCTTTACGGCGCGGTAAATAGGACTGCGGCTGGGCATCTGATTTGTCTGCATCAAGCAGCAGCATTTCGCTGGTCGTCGCGCTGGAGAGCGCAATCACCACATATTTACGCGATGAGGTTTTGTGCAGGCTGACATAAAACGCGTCGTCCGCCTCTTCATAGATCAACTCGTCCTGGACCGTTGGCGTTCCAATATGATGACGCCACACCTGCCACGGCAGCAGCGTGACGGGATGCTGGCGCACATAATAGAGCGTGCGTGAATCGTTGGCCCAGACTACGCCCGGCGAAACGCCCTCAATCACTTCCGGTAGCCAGGTTTCATTTTGCAGATGGCGAATGCGCAGGCCGTACTGACGGCGCGAGAGAAAATCTTCCGTCACCGCCAGCAGGTTATTATCAGGGGCCACATTTAGCCCGCCCAGCGTATAAAACTCACTGTGGGCGGCGCGTTTGTTTTCATCAATCAGTAATGACCAGGCTTCTTCGCCCAGCGCCTGGCGCTGGTAAATCGCGTACTCGCGGCCCGGTTCATAGACCTGACGATAGCGATAGCCGTTTTTGATATACGGTGCTGATACCTCTTTTGGCGGTATGCGGTCAATAATCTCTTTTAATACGCGATCCTGCAGGCTGCGCTGCGATGACATAGCCTCGCGCCCGTAGGCATTCTCCTGCTGCAAATAGTCAAGCACCGCGGGCTGGGATCGCGAATCATCCCGAAGCCAGTAGTAATTATCAACGCGCGTATCACCATGCAAGGTCATGGTGTGGGGTATCCGTTTTGCTTTAGGTGGCATCTCATTATTCTTCTGTATTAGTCACACCCTATAAGGGTGGACAAATTAGACGACGATGCAAGCAAAACCTGTAATAAGTCATTTAAAGTTGCTGTTTTTGCTGCCGTAAATCCTGTTCAATGCCTTCACGCACCTCCACTGGCAGCTTCAAGGCGTCGCCCAGCGCATTCAGATAGCTACGTTCCATAAAGTGATCGATCTCAATCGCGGCGCAGCTGATGAAATACAGTTCCAGCGCCTCTTCTTCATTATGGACATCGCGGGCCAGACGCTGCGGATCAAGCGGTTGTTCAATGGCCTGGGCAATGAGCGCTCGCCCCTGCTCTTCTACGCCCGCCTCACGCAGCTGTTGTTCAATGGCGGCCTGTTCTTTCGCATCAATATGCCCGTCGCTTTTCGCCGCGAAGACCAGCGCTAAAATCAGCCGTTCAGTACGTACATCGAGCGGTGCGGCGGGTTCGCCATACTTCATTTCCGTTTGTGGACTGCCGCGCATTTTGTCTTTGTACTTGTTCCACAGTACGCTGCCCGCTACCGCACCGCCGCCGACCAGCAGCGCACCGGTGCCGTATTTCGCCAGCATTTTCCGCGACGACTTACTGGCAATCAGTAAACCCGCCAGACCGCCCAGAGCGCCAGGCACCAGCATCTGATTCAGCCCACTTTTCCCTTCACCCGACTTTTGCCCCAGCAGCGATTGCAGTTGATTCAACCAGCCTGACATATGACCTCCAATAGAAACGTGTACGACATTCAGACTAGGCGAGCGGATGTCAGAATATGTCTGCGCCGCATAAAGATGCGAAAATTTAACGCGATACCCTCTCCTGCTTGCTGATCCCAAGACAGACGCAAACGTTTTCGTTTATAATGTGCCAAACTTTGGATAGACGGTGGAATAGGTAATGACGTTATTAGGCACAGCTTTGCGTCCTGCTGCGACGCGCGTAATGCTTCTGGGTTCAGGTGAATTGGGTAAAGAAGTGGCCATTGAGTGCCAGCGGTTAGGAATCGAAGTGATCGCCGTCGATCGTTATGCCGATGCCCCGGCAATGCACGTCGCACATCGTTCCTATGTGATTAATATGCTCGACGGTATGGTACTTAAAGCGCTGGTTGAGCAGGAAAAACCAGACTTTATCGTGCCGGAAATTGAGGCTATCGCCACCGATACGCTGATTGAACTCGAGCAGGCAGGCCAGCACGTGGTGCCGTGTGCGCGTGCCACCAAACTGACTATGAACCGCGAAGGCATCCGTCGCCTGGCGGCTGAAACCCTCAAATTACCCACCTCCGCGTACCGTTTTGCCGACAGTGAAGCGCAGTTCCGCCAGGCAGTAGCGAATATTGGCCTCCCCTGTATCGTTAAGCCGGTCATGAGTTCGTCCGGTAAAGGGCAGACCTTTATTCGCCATGAAGAGCAGCTGGCGCAGGCATGGCAGTATGCTCAACAGGGCGGCCGCGCAGGGGCCGGGCGCGTTATTGTTGAAGGGGTGGTGAATTTTGATTTTGAGATAACCCTGCTCACCGTCAATGCGGTCGATGGCGTTCATTTCTGTGCGCCAGTAGGACATCGTCAGGAAGATGGCGACTACCGTGAATCCTGGCAGCCGCAGCAGATGAGCGAGCTGGCGCTGGCGCGTGCGCAGGAAATTGCCCGTGAGGTGGTACTGGCGCTGGGGGGTTACGGGTTATTCGGCGTAGAGCTATTTGTCTGCGGTGATGATGTGGTGTTTAGCGAAGTCTCTCCGCGCCCACACGATACCGGAATGGTGACGCTGATTTCGCAGGACGTCTCTGAGTTTGCCCTGCATGTTCGAGCATTCCTCGGATTACCCGTGGGGGCAATTCGCCAATACGGCCCTTCGGCTTCCGCGGTACTGCTGCCACAGCTGAGTAGCCGTAACGTTACCTTCGATAATGTGCAGAACGCGCTGGGTGCTGGGGTGCAATTGCGCCTGTTCGGCAAACCGGATATTGATGGCTCCCGTCGTATGGGCGTGGCGCTGGCAACGGGCGATAGCGTGGAGCAAGCGGTTGAGCGCGCAAAAATCGCCGCGGCTGCCGTCATCGTTCAAGGGTAATAAAAAAGGCGGGCTGCTTGCGCATACCCGCCCTTCTTATCTGCGACCCGAAAACCAAATCGGGCAGACAGTTATCTTACAGCTTAGCACCTTCAACTGCTTCACGAGCCAGTTTGGTGATGCGATCGTAATCGCCAGCTTCCAGCGCGTCAGCTGGAACTAACCATGAACCACCGATGCACAGAACGCTTTTCAGTGCCAGATAGTCACGGTAGTTAGCTGGGGAGATACCGCCAGTTGGGCAGAAACGGATGTGAGAGAATGGACCTGCAATCGCCTGCAGCGCTTTCACGCCACCGTTGGCTTCAGCCGGGAAGAATTTGAACTCTTTCAGACCATGTTCCATACCCAGCATCAGTTCAGATACAGAGCAGATACCCGGGATCAGCGGGATAGTGCCTGCAGTCGCTGCTTTCAGCAGATTGTCGGTCAGGCCCGGGCTGATAGCAAACTGCGCGCCAGCTTCGGTGACTTCTTTCAGCTGCTGTGCGTTGGTCACGGTACCCGCGCCGACGATAGCATCCGGAACTTCTTTAGCAATAGCGCGGATAGCATCCATCGCGCATGCGGTACGCAGCGTCACTTCCAGGACGCGTACGCCGCCTGCAACCAGCGCTTTCGCCATCGGTACTGCGTGCTCAAGCTTGTTAACCACGATAACCGGTACTACCGGGCCGGTGGTCAGGATTGCTTCTGCAGTTGTTTTCCAGTTTTTCATCAGAAATTCTCTCTCGCCAGATCTACAAATCGTGTCATCTTAAAAGGTAATACAGGTTGCGCCCTGCTCTGCACCGGACAGTTTTTCCCGTAATGCACCGAACAGTTCACGGCCTGTTCCCACGCGCGAAGCGCTCAGATCAGGAATATGCGGTTGACGCGCGGCCAGTTCGGCTTCATCGACCAGCAGCGTAAGCTCGCCGGTCTGGCCGTTTACGCGAATCATGTCGCCGTCGCGTACTTTTGCCAACAGCCCACCGTCATAGGCTTCAGGGGTCACGTGAATCGCCGACGGCACTTTACCGGATGCACCAGACAGTCGTCCATCAGTGACTAACGCAATTTTGAAACAGCGGTCCAATAATACACCAAGTGGCGGCATAAGTTTATGTAATTCTGGCATACCGTTCGCTTTTGGCCCTTGATGGCGCACAACAACGACGCAATCTTTGTCCAGCAGACCCGCTTCAAACGCAGGTAATACATCATGCTGGCTTTCAAAAATAACGGCTGGGGCTTCAATCACCTGGTTTTCAACCGGTACAGCAGAAGTTTTCATCACCGCACGGCCGAGATTACCGCTCAGTACTTTGGTGCCGCCATGTTTAGAGAACGGCTTGTCGAAGGTGGCAATGATGCTGTCATCCAAAGACGCCGTTGCGCCTTCACGCCAGTCCAGCTTGCCCTCATTGAGCCATGGCTCCATGGTGTAGTGGGACAAACCAAAGCCCGCTACGGTGTTGACGTCTTCATGCAGCAGTCCGCCTTTGAGCAGTTCGCGCACCAGCACCGGTACGCCGCCCGCAGCCTGGAAGTGGTTGATATCAGCCGGGCCGTTTGGATACAGACGGGCCATCAGCGGCACAACGTCAGACAGTTCGGAGAAGTCATCCCAGTTAATGATGATGCCCGCCGCGCGAGCCATTGCAACCAGGTGCATGGTGTGGTTCGTCGAACCGCCGGTCGCCAGCAGCGCCACGATCCCGTTGACCACCACTTTTTCATCAACCATTTTGCCCAGCGGCATCCAGTCATTGCCATTGCCGGTCATACGCGTCACCTGACGCGCCGCAGCGGCGGTCAGTTCAGCACGCAGCGGGGCATCCGGGTGAACGAATGAAGAACCCGGCAGCTGCATACCCATGAATTCGATAACCATCTGGTTGGTATTGGCAGTGCCGTAGAAAGTACAGGTGCCTGGCGCATGGTAGGAAGCTGCTTCCGACTCCAGCAGCGCGTTACGGTCAACCTTGCCTTCAGCATACAGCTGACGAATACGGACTTTTTCTTTGTTCGGCAAGCCACTGGCCATTGGGCCTGACGGAATGAATACCGAAGGCAGGTGGCCGAAGGAAAACGCCGCCATGGCAAGCCCTGGGACTATTTTGTCGCACACGCCAAGGTACAGCGCGCCGTCGAACATATTGTGAGACAGGCCCACCGCTGCGGACATTGCAATGACTTCACGGCTCAGTAAAGAGAGCTCCATGCCGTCCTGCCCCTGGGTCACGCCGTCACACATAGCAGGCACGCCGCCCGCAACCTGACCCACCGCATTGACGCTGTGCAGCGCCTTACGGATTTGGTCTGGATAATATTCATACGGCTGATGGGCAGAAAGCATATCGTTATAGGAGGTGATGATCGCGATATTGTTACGCAGCATGCTTTTCAACGACGCTTTATCATCTGGCTGGCAGGCGGCAAAACCGTGCGCCAGGTTACCGCAGGCCAGCTCTGAACGGTGAACCGTTTCAGTTTTCGCCTGCTCGATGCGCGCCAGATAGGCTTCACGCGTACTGCGAGAGCGTTCAATAATGCGATTTGTTACCCGTAACATTACAGAGTTCATAAAGGCTCCTCAAATTTTTCTGTCCAGGCCGCTGTCTAATCGGACGAATATATTGGCTTAACTTATCTTAAACGCCCGTATAACGCAGCTCAGAGGCAAGTATCTACCGCTAGTGTAATAAAAAAAGCCCCGGGAGTGAATCCGCCCGGGGCTTAAATGCGCAAAAATAGCACTACATGCTGTGTTAGATCATGTTACCGGTAAAATAACACTTCCGGATTACCGTTATCCCTTATTCAAACTCGTTCCAGGAACGGCCATCACGGGTGATCATCGCCACGGAAGCCACCGGCCCCCAGGTGCCAGCCTGATACGGTTTAGGGGCATCGTTATCGCTCGCCCACGCACCGGTAATGGAGTCAACCCACTTCCAGGCCTCTTCAACTTCATCACGGCGAACGAACAGCGCCTGAATACCGCGCATAGTTTCCAGCAGCAGACGTTCGTAGGCGTCGGCTAGATGCGTTTGATTAAAGGTTTCGGAGTAGCTCAGATCCAGCTTAGTGACCTGCAGATTATGCTTGTGATCCAGACCCGGCACTTTGTTGAGGATCTGAATATCCACACCTTCATCCGGCTGCAGGCGAATGGTCAGTTTGTTCTGCGGCAGCTCAGGCCAGGTCTCTTTGAATAGGTTCAGCTCTGGATTCTTGAAATAAACAACGACTTCAGAGCATTTGGTCGGCAGACGTTTGCCGGTGCGCAGGTAGAACGGTACGCCCGCCCAGCGCCAGTTATCGATATCAACACGGATAGCCACGAAGGTTTCGGTGCTGCTCGATTTATTGGCCCCCTCTTCTTCGAGATAGCCCGGAACTTTCTGCCCCTGCGCGAAGCCTGCGGTGTACTGACCACGGACGGTTTTTTCACGCACGTTGCTGCGGTCAATGCGGCGCAGCGACTTCAGTACCTTCACCTTCTCATCACGAATGCTGTCAGCGCTCAGGTCTGACGGCGGCGCCATAGCAATCATGCAAAGGATTTGCAGCAGGTGGTTTTGGATCATGTCGCGCATCTGGCCGGCCTGGTCAAAGTAGCCCCAGCGCCCTTCGATACCCACCTCTTCGGCCACGGTAATTTCCACGTGATCGATAGTGCGGTTATCCCAGTTGTTCACAAACAGGGAGTTGGCAAAACGCAGCGCCAGCAGGTTCAGTACCGTCTCTTTACCCAGATAATGGTCGATACGGTAAACCTGGCACTCTTCGAAATATTCACCGACCTGGTCGTTAATCTCACGGGAGGTTTCCAGCGAGGTACCCAGCGGTTTTTCCATGACGACGCGAGCCGGCTTGGCGTTCAGCTTCGCTTCGCCCAGACCACGGCAGATGGCGCCAAAGGTGCTTGGCGGCATAGCAAAATAGTTGATGGTGACGCGATTTTTCTGATCGAGCATCTCACCCAGACGAGAAAACGCCGAAACATCATTAACATCGAGGTTGCAGAAATCGAGACGCGCACTGAGGGTATCCCACAAACCTTCATTAATTTTCTCTTTCATGAAGGTTTCCAGCGCTTCGCGCACCACTTTGGTGTACGTTGCTTTGTCCCAGTCGGCACGGCCTACGCCGATAATACGGGTGTCAGGGTTAATTTGACCGGCTTTTTCAAGCTGATACAGGGAAGGCAGCAGTTTCCGGCGGGCCAAATCGCCCTTCGCGCCGAAAATGACCAGATCGCATGCCTGGGCCGTTTGCGTTACCGCCATGTCATTCTCCTCAGTTAAAGATCCGGTTCTATACCCTTCATACTTCAAGTTGCCTGTGCGTTGGCTGCGCTCGTTCCCCCCAGTCACGTACTCATGTACGCTCCTGGGGATTCGCTCTCTTGCCGCCTTCATGCAACTCGAATTATTTAGGGTATATATACTTTATCCTTCAGGTTTTCCTGAAATATGCCGGATATCATTGTAATTTTCTTACGGTGCACTGTACTGTGTTTACCAAATTGCCGAAACCCTTTAACGCCCTTCTCGCCTTCCGATCGCACAAATCGGAACCGTTACGGCAGCAGCGTTAGGCAATCCGCCAATTTTGTTCGTTCTTTCGCCTGAATGACGCCAGTTAAAATACGACGTTGATCATGTAATGAAAATAAACAACATATTTTGCTGTTACTATTCACTTTTCATCCAGCATCAAGCGTATATTCTTGCTAAAACGCCTGAAGATTTCACCCATTAATGGAATCGTTTCAATCTATGAGCGCCTTGTCACGATGAACATGCTGGAAAGAATCCAGTCCCAACTGGAAAACCTTAGCAAATCCGAGCGAAAAGTCGCGGAAGTTATTCTTGCGGCCCCTGAACAGGCAATCCATTCAAGTATTGCCGCGCTCGCCCTTGAGGCCGAGGTCAGCGAACCCACCGTTAACCGTTTTTGTCGCAGTATGGATACCCGTGGTTTCCCGGATTTCAAGCTCCATCTTGCCCAAAGTCTCGCCAACGGTACACCGTATGTTAATCGTAATGTTGATGAGGATGACAGCGTAGAAGCCTATACGGCGAAAATTTTCGAGTCCGCGATGGCAAGCCTGGCACATGTGCGCCAGTCTCTTGATATGTCAGCGGTCAATCGGGCAGTCGATCTTTTAACCCAGGCCAAGAAGATTGCCTTCTTTGGCCTCGGTTCTTCGGCGGCGGTCGCACACGATGCGATGAACAAATTTTTCCGATTCAACGTCCCGGTCATCTATTCTGATGACATCGTTTTGCAACGAATGAGCTGTATGAATTGCAGCGACGATGATGTAGTGGTGCTGATTTCCCATACCGGCAGAACCAAAAGCCTGGTTGAAGTGGCGCAGGTGGCGCGGGAGAATGATGCTATGGTCATCGCTATCACTTCAGCCGGCACGCCGCTGGCCCGGGAAGCCACGCTCGCTATCACCCTTGATGTTCCGGAAGATACCGATATTTACATGCCGATGGTCTCAAGACTGGCACAGCTTACCGTGATTGATGTGCTGGCAACGGGGTTTACCCTGCGCCGTGGGGCAAAATTCAGGGATAACTTGAAGCGAGTCAAAGAAGCATTGAAAGAATCGCGGTTTGATAAAGAGCTATCGACACACAGCGATAACCACTAAAAGCGATAAGCACGACGTCATTAATTAAATCATTCGGTAGCGCCCACCTGGCGACATTGCCGAATTCCTGTTCACGCAACACCTTAAGTTGTATTAGTCAACGGAGTATTACATGTCCAGAAGGCTTCGCAGAACCAAGATCGTCACCACGTTAGGCCCAGCAACTGACCGCGACAATAACCTCGAGAAGGTTATTTCTGCCGGTGCTAACGTTGTACGTATGAACTTTTCACACGGTACGCCGGAAGACCACCAGCTACGTGCCGATAAAGTACGCGAAATTGCGGCAAAACTTGGGCGTCATGTAGCCATCCTCGGCGATTTGCAAGGACCAAAGATCCGCGTATCAACCTTCAAAGAAGGCAAAGTATTCCTCAATATCGGCGATAAATTCCTGCTTGATGCCAACCTGGGTAAAGGCGAAGGCGATAAAGAGAAAGTCGGCATCGACTATAAAGGTCTGCCAGCCGACGTGGTTCCAGGCGACATTCTGTTGCTGGATGATGGCCGCGTACAGTTAAAAGTGCTGGAAATTCAGGGCATGAAAGTGTTCACCGAAGTGACCGTCGGTGGACCGCTGTCCAACAATAAGGGCATCAACAAGTTAGGCGGTGGTCTTTCTGCTGAGGCCCTGACCGAAAAAGACAAGGCTGACATCCTGACCGCCGCCAAAATTAGCGTCGACTACCTTGCCGTCTCCTTCCCGCGCTGCGGCGAAGACCTGAACTATGCTCGTCGTCTGGCCCGTGAAGCTGGCTGTGACGCTAAAATCGTTGCCAAAGTGGAACGTGCGGAAGCGGTATGCAGCCAGGATGCGATGGACGATATTATTCTCGCGTCTGATGTGGTGATGGTTGCCCGTGGTGACCTGGGCGTTGAGATCGGCGACCCTGAACTGGTCGGTATCCAGAAAGCGCTGATTCGTCGCGCGCGTCAGCTGAACCGTACCGTCATCACCGCGACCCAGATGATGGAATCGATGATAACCAACCCGATGCCAACCCGCGCCGAAGTCATGGACGTGGCGAACGCCGTGCTGGATGGTACCGATGCCGTGATGCTGTCTGCGGAAACCGCCGCGGGTCAGTATCCTTCTGAGACCGTTGCTGCCATGGCGCGCGTGTGCCTGGGCGCAGAGAAAATTCCAAGCATTAACGTCTCTAAACACCGTCTGGACGTACAGTTCGACAACGTGGAAGAAGCCATTGCCATGTCGGCGATGTACGCGGCTAACCACCTGAAAGGCGTGACCGCCATCATCACCATGACCGAATCCGGTCGTACCGCGCTGATGACGTCCCGTATTACTTCCGGTCTGCCGATTTTCGCCATGTCTCGCCACGAACGCACGCTGAACCTGACGGCGCTGTACCGCGGCGTGACCCCGGTGTTCTTCGATAGCGCTTGTGATGGCGTTGCGGCAGCACACGATGCGGTTAACCTGCTGCGTGACAAAGGCTACCTGATGTCGGGTGATCTGGTTATCGTCACCCAGGGCGACGTGATGAGCACCGTGGGTTCAACCAACACCACGCGTATCCTGACCGTCGAGTAAACCTCGAAGTGCAAAAAGCCCAGGCAGCTGCCTGGGCTTTTTTATTGTTGTCGCGCGATACCGCCCTTCCGGGCTTACCGCGTGCTATTTCTTTTTCTTCGGATACAGCTCTTTACGCTGATACGGCTCCGTTTCACCAGGCTTACGCGTCTTCAGCAATTTCAGGATCCACGTGTACTGCTCGGTATGCGGGCCAACGAAGATTTCCACTTCTTCGTTCATTCGACGCGCAATGGTGTTGTCATCGGCTTCCAGTAGGTCATCCATCGGTGGGCGCACCAGAATCGTTAAGCGGTGCGTTTTGCCGTTATAGACCGGGAACAGCGGCACCACACGCGCACGGCACACTTTCATCAGACGGCCAATCGCCGGCAGCGTGGCTTTATAGGTGGCAAAGAAATCAACAAATTCGCTGTGCTCCGGGCCGTGATCCTGGTCCGGCAGATAATATCCCCAGTAGCCCTGACGCACCGACTGAATAAACGGTTTAATGCCGTCGTTTCGCGCGTGCAGACGACCACCAAAGCGGCGACGAACGGTATTCCACACAAAGTCGAACACCTTGTTGCCCTGGTTATGGAACATCGCCGCCATTTTCTGCCCCTGAGAGGCCATCACCATCGCCGGAATATCGACGCCCCAGCCGTGCGGCACAAGGAAGATAACGTTCTCACCGTTACGGCGCATTTCATCGATAATCTCCTGCCCCTGCCAATCGAGGCGCGGCAGAATTTTTTCCGGCCCTTTCAGCGCCAGCTCTGCCATCATCACCATCGCCTGCGGCGCAGTTGCGAACATCTCATCAATAATGGTTTCCCGCTCGGCTTCGCTTTTGTCCGGGAAGCAATAGAGCAGATTGATCTGCGCGCGGCGGCGTGCGCTCTTACCGAATTTCCCTGCCAGACGACCCAGCTTGCCCAACAGCGGATCGCGAATTTTTGCCGGAATGTAAGCGATCCCAGCAAAAGCCAGTACGCCTAGCCAGGCGCCCCAGTAGCGCGGATGGCGGAAAGATTTCTCAAACTCGGGAATGTATTCACTATTATTTTTCTTCGTTTCCATGCCTGTTCCTGGTTCGAATCATCGGGTGGTGCGGATAATCAGATAGTGTAGCGAGCGCGCGGGGTTCACACAAAAGAAAAAGCCGGTGCTAAGAAAGCACCGGCTCTGAACGTCTGTTTCTTAGGCGATATCAGTCGAAACGCAGCTGCGGTAAGACTTGTTTCACCTGGGCCAGATAGTCGGTACGGTCGGAGCCGGTCAGCCCTTCGGTACGCGGCAGCTTGGCCGTTAGCGGGTTCACCGCCTGCTGGTTAAGCCATACTTCATAGTGCAGATGCGGCCCGGTTGAACGCCCGGTATTGCCAGATAGCGCAATACGATCCCCACGTTTCACCTTCTGACCCGGTTTCACCAACAGCTTACGCAGGTGCATATAACGAGTGGTGTAGGTACGACCATGACGGACCGCCACATAGTAACCTGCCGCGCCGCTGCGCTTCGCTACCACCACTTCGCCATCGCCGACCGCCAGAACCGGCGTCCCTTGTGGCATCGCAAAATCAACGCCACGGTGCGGCGCAACGCGCCCGGTAACAGGGTTCAGACGACGCGGGTTAAAGTTGGACGACACGCGGAACTGGCGCGCGGTTGGGAAGCGCAGGAAGCCCTTCGCCAGCCCCGTACCGTTACGGTCGTAGAACTTACCGTCTTCTGCGCGAATCGCGTAATAATCTTTGCCGTCTGAACGCAAACGCACGCCCAGCAGCTGGCTTTGCTCGCGCTTACCATCCAGCATCTCACGCGACATCAGTACTGAGAATTCATCGCCTTTTTTCAGCTTACGGAAGTCCATCTGCCACTGCATAGCTTTGATGACCGCGCTAGCTTCCACGCTGGTTAACCCGGCATTCACGGCGCTGGAGACAAAGCTGCCGCCAACGGTGCCTTTCACCAGGCTGTTAACCCAGTCGCCCTGCTGCATCTCGCTGCTCATTTTAAAGCCATTAGCAACGCGATCGTAGGTGCGAGTTTCACGGCGCGACATTTCCCACGTCAGACGCTGGAGATCGCCGTCATCGTTCAGCGTCCAGGAGAGCTGCTGACCGACTTTCATATTTTTCAGGTCTTTATCCGCCGCTGCAAGCTGGCTGATATTGCCCATATCAATACCGTACTGATTCAGGATGCTGCTAAGGGTATCGCCCGTGGATACCACATATTCATGCACGCCCGTTTCGTTATCGGCTTTGTCGTCCAGTTCATCCTGAGGAATCGCTTCGTCTTCCTGAGCGGACTGATCGATTGGCTCACTGGCCTCGGGTAATAGCGAGCGGATCTCTTTTTTCTCCAGCTCGATAGTCCGGATGACCGGTGAGGAGGTTGGGTGATAAACGTATGGCCGCCAGACAGCGACGGCCAGTGTGAGAACGGTCAGTGACCCCAGCATAACGCGGTGGGGCCGCGGCAAATTATTAAATGCCAGAGCGACAGAGCGGGCTATCTGCTGCACGTATTCACTTCCTTACTTATCTCCTTTCAGGCAGCTCGCATACTGGGTCGCCAGTTGAGTCAGAAACGCCGGATAGCTCTCTTTACTCAGCTGTATATTGGTGCCGAGAGGATCCAACGTTCCCATGCGGACGGTGGTTCCCCGCGCGACAGATTCAACGACAGCGGGCCTGAATTGTGGCTCAGCAAAAACGCAGGTTGCTTTTTGCTCAACCAACTGTGTTCTTATTTGATGTAAACGCTGCGCACCGGGTTGGATTTCAGGGTTCACGGTAAAGTGCCCTAGCGGGGTCAAACCGTAGTGTTTTTCGTAGTAACCATAGGCGTCATGAAAAACGAAATACCCTTTTCCTTTCACCGATGCCAGCTCGTTCGCAACCTGTTTATCGGTAGTGGCCAGATTGGCCTCAAAATCCTTCAGGTTGGCGTCAAGCCGGGCTCGACTCTGGGGCATAAGTTCCACTAATTTGTCATGGATTGCAACCGCTGACAGCCGCGCTATCTCTGGGGAAAGCCACAAATGCATGTTGTAATCGCCGTGATGGTGATGCTCGTCACCTTTTTCCGCGTGGGCATGGTCATGTCCACCCTCGGCACCGTGATCGTCATCGTCATCATCAGCCCCCTTCATGAGTAACGGTTTCACCCCATCAAGCTGGGCGATAGTCACTTTTTTCGCATCAGGAATGCTTTGCGTTGACTTGTCCATGAACGCTTCCATTTCTGGACCAATCCAAACCACTAAGTCCGCGTTCTGTAAGCGTTTTGCATCAGATGGACGCAGTGAATAATCATGTTCAGAGGCACCGTCAGGCAGTAATACCTGGGTCTCTGTTACCCCGTCAGCAATCGCGGAAGCGATGAATCCCAACGGCTTGAGCGACGTCACAACGGCGGCATCAGCACTCTGTGCTGCCGTTCCCCAAAGTGCAGCGGATAAAGCTGCGAAAAGAAGCGTATTTTTCTGTAACATTATGCGTCTGATAATCGAAATGAATAAGAGATGTGTGATATTATAACATTCACTATCTTGTGCAACCCCTAATTGCTATGACAAATCTTGTATCTCTGGAAAATGTTGCAGTCACCTTCGGCCAACGCCGGGTGCTCTCTGACATCTCGCTGAATCTCAAGCCAGGCCGCATTCTGACGCTGCTTGGTCCTAATGGTGCCGGCAAATCAACGTTGGTGCGCGTGGTCCTCGGCCTGGTAGCACCCAGCGAAGGCGTTGTCATTCGCGATAAACAGCTGCGCATTGGCTACGTGCCGCAAAAATTACACCTCGACGCGACATTGCCGCTGACCGTCAAGCGTTTTTTACGTTTACATCCCGCAACGCGTAAAGAGGATATCCTCCCTGCGCTGATGCGAGTTCAGGCAGCCCATCTTCAGGATGCACCAATGCAGAAGCTCTCTGGTGGTGAAACCCAGCGCGTGTTGCTGGCGCGTGCGTTGCTGAATAAACCGCAGTTACTGGTTCTCGATGAACCGACCCAGGGCGTTGATGTTAACGGCCAGGTTGCGCTGTATGACCTCATTAACCAACTGCGTCAGGAACTCAACTGCGCGGTGCTGATGGTGTCTCATGACCTGCATCTGGTGATGGCAAAAACGGATGAGGTTCTATGTCTGAATCACCATATCTGCTGCTCCGGCACGCCGGATGTGGTTTCGATGCATCCGGAATTTATCTCGATGTTTGGCCCACGCGGTGCTGAGCAGCTGGGGATTTATCGCCATCAGCATAACCATCGCCATGATTTACAGGGCCGTATTATTTTGCGTCGGGGAAATGGGCAGTCATGATTGAAATTTTACTTCCCGGCTGGCTTGCCGGAATGATGCTGGCGTGCGCTGCTGGCCCGCTAGGCTCGTTTGTGGTCTGGCGTCGGATGTCCTATTTTGGCGATACCCTCGCCCATGCTTCATTACTGGGGGTCGCCTTTGGCCTTCTTCTGGATGTGAATCCATTCTATGCGGTCATTGCGGTCACGCTGCTGCTGGCAGCCGGGCTGGTATGGCTGGAAAAACGCCCTCACCTGGCGATTGATACCCTGCTGGGAATTATGGCGCACAGTGCGCTGTCGCTGGGTCTGGTCGTGGTCAGTCTGATGTCGAACGTCCGGGTTGACCTGATGGCCTATCTGTTTGGCGATCTGCTCGCCGTGACGCCACAGGACCTTATTTCCATTGCGCTCGGCGTGGTGGTGGTGCTGGCGATCCTCTTCTGGCAATGGCGTAATCTGCTGTCGATGACCATTAGTCCGGATTTGGCATTTGTGGACGGCGTGAAGCTACAGCGCGTGAAGCTGCTGCTGATGCTCGTGACCGCACTCACCATCGGCGTGGCGATGAAGTTTGTTGGGGCGTTGATTATTACTTCACTGCTGATTATCCCAGCGGCAACGGCGCGTCGTTTTGCGCGTACGCCGGAACAAATGGCGGGAATTGCGGTAGGAATGGGGATGATTGCCGTCACCGGCGGGCTGACCTTCTCAGCGTTCTACGATACGCCTGCGGGCCCTTCGGTAGTGCTGTGCGCCGCGCTGCTGTTCATTTTCAGCATGATGAAAAAACAGGCGAACTGAATGCACTGTATCGTCGGGGGCGCTACGCTGCCCGACCTACGGGGGATAATGTGCAAGCCTGATTGTCGGGGACGCTGCGCTTGCCCGACCTACGGGCGGTAATGTGCAGGCCTGATTGTCGGGGGCGCTGCGCTTGCCCGACCTACGGGCGGTAATGTGCAGGCCTGATTGTCGGGGACGCTGCGCTTGCCCGACCTACGGGCGGTAATGTGCAAGCGCGGCGGTGTGTATACTGTAGGTCGGATAAGATGCGTCAGCATCGCCATCCGACACTATGCTCAAGGCGTTTCCGGCGGTTTAATCCCGAAGTGATCCCACGCGCGAACCGTCGCCATACGCCCACGCGGCGTACGTTGCAAGAACCCCTGCTGGATCAGATACGGTTCCAGCACGTCCTCAATGGTTTCCCGCTCTTCGCCAATCGCCGCCGCCAGGTTATCGAGGCCAACCGGGCCGCCAAAGAACTTATCGATAACCGCCAGCAACAGCTTACGGTCCATATAGTCAAACCCTTCGGCATCAACGTTCAGCATATCCAGCGCCTGAGCGGCGATATCCACCGAAATCGTGCCATCATGCTTCACTTCCGCAAAGTCGCGCACGCGGCGCAGCAGGCGGTTGGCGATACGCGGCGTACCGCGAGCACGGCGAGCCACTTCCAGCGCGCCCTCTTCGCTCATCTCCAGCCCCATAAAACGCGCGCTGCGGCCCACGATATGCTGAAGGTCGGGGACCTGATAGAACTCCAGACGCTGCACAATACCAAAACGGTCGCGCAACGGTGACGTCAGAGACCCCGCGCGGGTGGTCGCGCCAATCAGGGTAAACGGCGGCAGGTCGATTTTAATTGAACGCGCCGCCGGGCCTTCCCCGATCATAATATCGAGCTGGTAATCTTCCATGGCGGGATAGAGCACCTCTTCCACCACCGGCGACAGGCGGTGGATCTCATCGATAAACAGCACATCGTGAGGCTCAAGGTTGGTCAACATGGCGGCCAGATCGCCTGCTTTTTCAAGCACCGGGCCGGATGTGGTGCGTAAATTCACCCCCATCTCATTGGCGACGATATTGGCCAACGTGGTTTTCCCCAACCCCGGAGGACCAAAAATTAGCAGGTGATCGAGCGCGTCGCCGCGCAGTTTTGCCGCCTGGATGAAAATTTCCATCTGCGAGCGCACATGCGGCTGACCGATATATTCAGCCAGTAATTTGGGGCGGATGGCGCGATCCGCCACCTCTTCCGCCATGGTACTGCCTGATGCTATCAGGCGGTCTGCTTCAATCATCCTTTACCTCATAGCGCCGCGCGCAGCGCTTCGCGGATCAATGTTTCGCTGCTAGCATCCGGACGGGCAATTTTGCTGACCATACGGCTGGCTTCCTGAGGTTTATAGCCCAGTGCCACCAGCGCAGCAACCGCTTCCTGCTCGGCATCATCGCTATCTGGCCCCGCCGGAGAGGTCAGCACCAGATCGGCGGCAGGAGTAAAGAGATCGCCGTGTAGGCCTTTGAAGCGGTCTTTCATCTCAACGATCAGACGCTCAGCGGTTTTCTTACCGATACCCGGTAATTTTACCAGCGCGCCGAGTTCTTCACGCTCTACGGCGTTAACGAACTGCTGCGCCGACATACCGGAGAGGATCGCCAGTGCCAGCTTTGGCCCCACGCCGTTGGTTTTAATCAGCTCTTTAAACAGAGTGCGTTCCTGCTTATTGTTAAAGCCGTACAGCAGCTGCGCGTCTTCACGCACCACGAAGTGGGTGAAGACAATTGCCTCCTGCCCGGCTTCCGGCAGCTCGTAAAAACAGGTCATCGGCATATGCACTTCATAGCCTACCCCGCCCGTTTCCAGAAGAACCAACGGGGGTTGTTTTTCGAGAATGATGCCTCTGAGTCTGCCTATCACATGACGCTCCTGCGTTAAGGGCTAAAAAGGTAATGCGCTATCATAAAAAAAGGCTGGATGTTTATCCAGCCTGATTTGTCATTATCGTAATCGCCCGCGTGCTAAATTCAGCCGCGTATCGCTCATTTGCATGGCATTCTGGCTGACGTGGCAGTGGGTAATGGCGATGGCCAGCGCATCGGCGGCGTCCGCCTGCGGATTAGCGGGCAGCTTTAACAGCGTGCGCACCATATGCTGAACCTGGCTTTTTTCGGCGCTACCAATCCCGACGACGGTCTGTTTGACCTGACGGGCGGCATATTCGAATACGGGAAGATCCTGATTGGTGGCGGCCACAATAGCAACGCCGCGCGCCTGCCCCAGCTTGAGCGCCGAATCGGCGTTTTTGGCCATAAAGACCTGCTCAATGGCGAAATAGTCCGGCTGAAACTGGGTGATGATTTCCGTCACGCCCGCATAGATCAACTTCAGGCGCGACGGTAAATCATCCACCTTGGTACGAATACATCCGCTGCCAAGGTAAGTTAGCTGACGGCCTACCTGACGAATAACGCCATAACCGGTGATGCGCGATCCCGGGTCAATGCCGAGAATAATAGACATCACACATCTCCTGTTATGTTTGGGCTCAGCCGCATTATTCTAAGGTAGCAGCAACTTCGTCAGAGATTTCGCCGTTGTGGTAGACTTCCTGCACATCATCACAGTCTTCCAGCATGTCGATAAGGCGCAGCAGCTTCGGTGCAGTCTCTGCATCCATGTCCGCTTTGGTCGACGGAATCATAGACACTTCAGCCGCATCTGCTTTCAGGCCAGCCGCTTCCAGCGCATCACGCACTTTGCCCATATCTTCCCATGCGGTATAGACATCAATCGCGCCGTCGTCGAAGGTCACAACGTCTTCTGCACCCGCTTCCAGCGCAGCTTCCATGATGGTGTCTTCGTCGCCCTGTTCAAAGGAGATGATGCCTTTTTTGCTGAACAGATAAGCAACGGAACCGTCGGTGCCGAGGTTGCCACCGGTTTTGGTAAATGCGTGACGCACGTCGGCAACGGTACGGTTACGGTTGTCAGACAGACATTCGATCATCACCGCAGTGCCACCAGGACCATAACCTTCATAGATGATGGTTTCCATGTTCGTGTCTTCGTCGCCACCCACACCACGTGCGATCGCACGGTTCAAGGTGTCGCGCGTCATGTTGTTGGACAGCGCTTTATCTACTGCCGCACGCAGACGTGGGTTGGCATCCGGATCGCCGCCGCCAAGTTTGGCCGCCGTCACCAGCTCACGAATGATCTTGGTGAAGATTTTGCCGCGCTTAGAATCCTGCGCCGCTTTACGATGTCTGGTGTTGGCCCATTTACTATGACCTGCCATAAAAATATCTCCAAAAAACTATGCCCTTTCAGGCAGCGTTAATGACAAATTCTTCAATCGCCTGCCGATTGCTCCACGATTTGGTGAGCCCCGCCGCAGCGGGCGCATCAAGCCATTGGTAGGTCAGGTGTTCGGTGAACACAATTTCCCGCTCGTGAGGAAGCGCAAGGCAGAACCAGGATTCTGTGTTGCGCTCAATGCCGGGGGCATAGCGATGACGTAAATGTTGAAAAATTTCAAACTCCACCGTGCGCTGGCAGTTCATCAAGGTCAGTTGCTCAGAAACAACGTCAATAGTGACCTCTTCCTTTACTTCGCGCAGGGCGGCCTGCGACGCGGTTTCCCCCTCTTCCAGGCTGCCGGTAACCGACTGCCAGAAATCAGGATCGTCGCGTCGCTGCAACATCAGCACCCGTTTGCTGTCCTGGGCGTAAATCACCACCAGAATAGAGACGGGCCGCTTGAATAGCATATTACTTGTTCTCCGCCGACTCTTTTGGCTCTTTCACCACAACCTGAATACCCAGTTCGGCCAGAGATGCTGGATTCGCGAAGCTTGGCGCTTCGGTCATCAGGCAAGCTGCCGCGGTGGTTTTCGGGAAGGCGATAACATCACGAATGTTGTCGGTGCCGGTCAGCAGCATGGTCAGACGGTCCAGACCAAACGCCAGGCCTGCATGCGGTGGGGTACCGTATTTCAGCGCGTCGAGCAGGAAGCCGAACTTCTCGCGTTGTTCCTGTTCGTTGATACCCAGGATACCAAACACGGTCTGCTGCATGTCGCCACGGTGAATACGTACAGAACCGCCGCCCACTTCATAGCCGTTGATGACCATATCGTAAGCGTTAGCCACCGCATCTTCCGGTGCCGCTTTCAGTTCATCAGCCGTCATGTCTTTCGGTGAGGTGAACGGGTGGTGCATTGCGGTCAGGCCGCCTTCGCCGTCTTCTTCAAACATCGGGAAGTCGATAACCCACAGCGGCGCCCACATGTTTTCGTCGGTCAGGTTCAGATCTTTACCCAGCTTCAGACGCAGTGCGCCCAGCGCATCGGCAACCACTTTCTTGTTGTCTGCACCGAAGAAGATCATGTCGCCATCTTGTGCGCCGGTGCGCTCAAGAATCGCTTCAACGATGTCAGCGGTCAGGAACTTGGCTACAGGGCTGTTAATCCCTTCCAGGCCTTTTGCACGCTCGGTCACTTTGATGTAAGCCAGGCCTTTCGCGCCGTAGATCTTCACAAAGTTACCGTATTCGTCGATAAGTTTACGGGTCAAGGAAGCACCGCCCGGAACGCGCAGCGCAGCAACGCGGCCTTTCGGATCGTTTGCCGGGCCGGAGAATACCGCGAACTCAACGGATTTCAGCAGGTCAGCGACGTCGACCAGCTCCATTGGGTTACGCAGATCCGGTTTATCAGAACCGTAACGGCGTTCGGCTTCGGCAAAGGTCATGATTGGGAATTCGCCCAGGTCCACGCCCTTCACTTCCTGCCACATCTGGCGAACCAGCGCTTCCATCACTTCGCGCACCTGAGGTGCAGTCATAAAGGAAGTCTCAACGTCGATCTGGGTAAATTCAGGTTGACGGTCAGCACGCAGATCTTCGTCACGGAAGCATTTGACTATCTGATAGTAGCGGTCGAAGCCAGACATCATCAGCAACTGTTTGAACAGCTGAGGAGACTGTGGCAGCGCGTAGAATTTACCTTTATGTACGCGGGAAGGTACGAGGTAGTCGCGCGCGCCTTCCGGCGTCGCTTTGGTCAGCATCGGGGTTTCGATATCGAGGAAACCGTGGTCATCCATAAAACGACGCACGAAGCTGGTGATTTTCGCACGGGTTTTCAGACGCTGTGCCATTTCCGGACGACGCAGATCGAGGTAGCGGTATTTCAGACGCGCTTCTTCGGTGTTGACGTGGTTGGAGTCCAGCGGCAGTGATTCTGAACGGTTGATGATGGTCAGGTCAGACGCCAGAACTTCAATCGCACCGGTTGCCATGTCCGCGTTGATGTTTTTTTCATCACGCGCACGCACGGTGCCGGTCACCTGGATGCAGAACTCGTTACGCAGTTCAGACGCTAACTTCAACGCATCCGCACGATCCGGATCGAAGAATACCTGAACGATGCCTTCACGGTCGCGCATGTCGATAAAAATGAGGCTGCCGAGATCACGACGACGGTTGACCCAACCACACAGAGTCACCTGCTGCCCAACGTGGGACTGTCGAAGCTGTCCGCAATATTCTGTACGCATGAGATATCCCTTAACTTAGCCGTCGGCGGATTGTCGCCTGCCGTGCAGGCTTAACTGTCGCAGCTTTAGCTGAATGTCACTACTTGATGAAAAAAGGGGGCTATTATACTGGAAATTCTCGCTCACGATAAGCCCAGTGCGGTTTATACGCCTGTTTGCTGAACGCTTATTGCTTACGCTCACAAAAATTAACAATAATTATCCCCTCAATACCCTGGCGACGATTGTAAGGTATGCGCCAACAGCCCGTTTACAGAGGAAAAACCATGCTGAATTTAGACGCCAACAAAACCGCCCTGGTGGTGATTGACCTGCAAGAAGGCATCCTGCCATTTGCCGGTGGCCCGCACACGGCGACCGACGTGGTGGAACGTGCCGCGCGCCTGGCGCAAAAATGTCGCACCGCCTCTGCACCGGTTATCATGGTTCGCGTGGGCTGGTCAGCCGATTTTGCTGAAGCACTCAAACAGCCGGTTGATAGCCCGGCCCCGGCAAAAGCGCTGCCGGACAACTGGTGGAACTACCCGTCAACGCTGGGCAAACAGGATAGCGATATCGAAGTCACCAAGCGCCAGTGGGGTGCGTTTTACGGCACCGATCTTGAAATGCAGCTGCGCCGCCGCGGCATCGACACCATTATTCTGTGCGGTATCTCCACCAACATCGGCGTTGAGTCCACTGCCCGCAACGCCTGGGAACTGGGCTTTAACCTGATTATTGCCGAAGACGCCTGCAGCGCCTCCTCCGCCGAGCAGCACCAAAGCAGCATGACGCATATCTTCCCGCGCATCGCTCGCGTACGCAGCACCGACGAGATCCTCGCAGCGCTATGATTTATCTCGGGCTCCCGCAATGGTCGCATCCAAAATGGGCGCGGCTGGGGATCACAGGCCTTGAAGAGTATGCCCGCCACTTTAACTGCGTGACGCGGGCATTTTAAAAAACACTAAAGAACGCCCAAGAGCATGTGTTTTCTTTAGGTTAATCAGTGTATTATAAGACGCCTCCATATGAAATTCGGTTAAGTTCATATGAGTTAAAATGTCCCAACCATGCCCCAAAACTGGCATTTATGCCCCATACATGCCCCAAAAACCTTCCTTAAAAAGCTACGTGCCCAACCGTTGACGCTGTATAAATAAACAGTATAAATTGCGTGCAAAATCATTGTTGCTTTGGAGGCGGTATGTTCGTTGAGTTGGTGTACGACAAACGGAATGTTGAAGGATTAACAGGTGCCAGAGAAATAATTCTGAATGAGTTAACAAAGCGAGTGCACCGGATCTTTCCGGATGCAGAAGTGAAGGTTAAGCCGATGCAGGCGAACGGCTTAAACAGCGATGCCAGCAAAAGCGATCGGGAGAAGCTGAACCGCATGCTGGAGGAAATGTTTGAAGAATCCGATATGTGGTTAGTTTCGGAGTAGTGCCAGCTTTTACCAAGTCCTTTTCATACCTTTCTGGATACGGGAAACCAAATTCCCGTATTGGATGAACCATTGCCGCCCTTTTTTAAAGCTGCTCTACCAGCGGATAAAAATTATGATCCTCGCGCTGCATTCGTTCATGCACCTTGCGCAACACTACATTCGCGTCGCGGCGAAATGCCTCGTCACAATTGATAAGCTTATTTGCCGTATTCCAGCGACGGGAAAACTTTTCATACTCGGCAACAATATCAGCCATCTCGCGCTGAAAATTTACGCTCATTGTTTTTAGCTTTTGATCGTTCACCTTTTCCAGATAAGGATATAAAAACTGATCTTCGGCAGAAAGGTGTACTTTAATCACAGAACTCATACTGATAACGGTTTGAGCGATTTCTTGCGCATGAGCCGTCACACCCGCCCGGCTAAGCTCCCTGAGGCGGCTAATTTTATGGATAATCTCGGCATGCTGGATCTTCATTTTATCAATATTCACTGGGGAATCCCTTAATGAGCTTTGCAATTTATAACATATATATTAAATACATCTTTAAAAATAAGCAATCTGAGTTGTTTTTATTAAATTTTATAAATTTACGTTATGTAAATACATAATAAACAAAATTTGAATGCAAATATAAAGAGATCTATTGCCAATCTTCGGAATTTTTCTATCGTACATATGTCTCAAAACTGCGCCAATGCCGCCTCAAGAGATATCGCAGCATCAGTGCTGTTGATAAAGTGCGTCACCCGCCTCATAACCTCAGCCTCTTCAGCTGCATCACCTTCGATCGCTTCGCCGTCATCCGTGATTAACGCTTTCCCCCTAAGCTTCGCAAACTGCGTCCGACCTCCGGACAGAATCAACAGCGCATCACCCTGCTGTGGGCGCGTGACCGGGACGATGATCGCATAACCCGCCGACGTCTCGAGGATGCGACTGTCGGGAGTCATGCAGACACTGGCTGGCGTAACCCGCTGCTCTATATAGTCGGTAGCTGGTGAAGGAAAGCCCATGTTTACGCCCTCTCTTGAATGCTGGATAAAAACACAGTATAAATACTGTATACCCATCCAGTAAAGGAGCAATGAGCAATGTTCGTGGAACTCGTTTATGACAAAAGGAATTTTGATGGTCTGCCCGGGGCAAAAGATATCATTCTGGGCGAATTGACCAGGAGGGTTCACCGGATCTTTCCCGATGCTGATATTCGGGTTAAACCGATGATGACACTGCCCGCGATCAACACTGACGCCAGCAAGCACGAGAAAGAACAGATAAGCCGTACTGTTCAGGAAATGTTTGAAGAGGCTGATATGTGGCTGGTTTCAGATTAAACGCCTTGAACCGTCATATTGCTTAAGTACAATCCGCCGTGACTGGCAATCATTCAATACTCGCACTATCAAATGTTCGCCAGCCCGCGGCAGCCTGTGCTTGCATACCACAGGCTGCTGCAACCCATTGATGTTACGCCTCTGGTTTTGTCGGCCACTCGATATCCGGTGCAGTATCCAGATCGAGCGCATCCAGCGCTTTCACATACAACCGCCAGGCGATTAGCTTTTGCTTGTCCTCGTTACTGATAATCTCCAGATTCAAATCCAGAACCCAGCCAGCCATTATTTTTTCAGCTTCAGCAATAAGGTCATGAAGTCTTGATTTCGCCTCCGTGACATCATCAGCGTGAGTACGGATGTATGGCGCGTCTGGTATCCATTTCTCGCTTTCAGAATCATAAGTCGCGAGGCCACCGACGAAATCGCTGTCAACCTCCACCATTACCGTATCACCACCCCATAGTTCTGGCGAGAAACCATACGAGCGGTGATCACCTTTCCAGACATAAATAATCATGCTGTCACCTTAAATACATGAACGCGATATGGGGCCGTAGTGGTGTTATTTAGCCCTGTGCCGGCTGCACCTCCATTGGTCCCACCAGAAAGTGGATCACTACCAATACGATAATTTCCGGCCTGGACAATAATACCCTCCCCACCTTTATACGATGCCGTAATACCTAACGTTCCGTAACTGGGGTTATAGATCATCCCAGGTGTCATCCATGTACTGTTAAATGAGATTTCAATGTAGCAAATCACCGGAACGTTAATCCCGAATGGATTGTCTAAGACCACTCTCTGACTTGTCGTGATATTACCCGCTGGGGCCAATAGCGCGTAACCAACTCTTGCATCTAGATCCGCTTTAGCTAATAAAGGGGTAACTGAGAAAGTGCGAGAACCGATAGCGCCGCGACAAACAACTGAAAATATTTTACGAGCGGAACTGTTATTGTAAGTAGTAAGTTCGAGCATGTTCCATGCCGAAGACACATTCTGTGAGCCGGTTGACGCAACAACAACAACAGCCACATTACCTGCTACAGATGAAAGTTCAGATGGCGCGCCGACCCATGAATCTGCCGACACGTTGTAATGCGCTGAGGTTTCGAACGCGAAAGTTTGCCAGTCAAATGCTGCCAGGGCTCCAATCTGACCGCCTATCCCTAGATCGTTAAACCCAAGCTTCTGACGCCCAGCAGCCGCTGAACTGAAAATCAGATATGAATCAACCGTCCAGGTTCTCAGATTAGGAAGTCCGTAACCTACAATGTCCCACATTTGACGCGTTGAGCCTTGTACAATCTGGCTAACTCTGAGTACGTAGCGGCGGTTAGCCCCTTCCTGATTGTGAATGGCAACGACTTCAATCATAGCGAGAGATGCGGTAGGCAAACCCGGCGGCGAATTAAGCCAGTTCGAACAGTTAACGTTATAATGCCCCACCTGATCAAACGTTGCCGTTTGCCAGTCAAAATTAGAGATTGAAGTGCTATAACCGCCAATCCCAATGGTTGATAATGCGGTATTGGCTAATGGGATAACGTCGGCAGACGTCCAAATCTGACGCACGGTAAACGCACGCTGCCCTGGCTGATTATTATTTGTTACCCTAATTTCGTAATGATAATAATTTGCCGCAGTTGTTGTAGAAATCCACACTTCAACATGCCGGTTATTTCCCTCGTATCCTGTTACGTTAATCAGCACCCCATAACTACCGGAAGGAATAGTAAGCCCCGGTGGCGTGTTTGTTATGTTCAGAGACGAAACGTTAAATTTTGCACCAGGCACAAAGTCAAATGTCTGCCAGTCCAGCGCGGTTAACGAGATGCCAGTCCCTCCAATACCTAATGCTGATAAGTTACGAGTCTGGGATACAACAGAAAGCCACGAGGGTCCTGTGTAGCTGGAGCCGTCAGCCATTTTAATAGTTACGTCACCGTTGACCTCCAACAGCTGATACCAGTTATCAATTTCCAGAACACGCTGACGAATAGCGTAGGCTGTATCCGCCGCAATCTGTGCGCTGATGCGGTTCAGAGTGTCCCGGGGCATTGCCGTCCATGCCCCGGCAGACACCGTTGGTCCGTTGTAGTTTCTTGCGAGAGTCAGTGTGGTACCAGTCTCAATTGTTTTAACCGGCAGCGTATATGTCACACCACCAACCGTCGCAACGATAAAGTCGCCAGCAACCAGTTCGTTATTAAATGCAGTTCCGTTGCCCTTTACGGCTGCGGAATTATTTGTCAGGGTTAATGTGCCTGCTGACATACTTTCCTCCTGAATTAAGTAATAAAAACCCGCCGAATGAACCACACATCAAAAGTTAGCCCCTTAACCAACTAATAGGTTGTGTAGTTTATGAAGCGGATTTATTAGCCAGTAAATCGAGTGGTCGCTGGTGAAACAATTATCGCAAATGGTTTGATAGCTAAATATAACGTATTCCCGATATTGCCACTGACACGCTCAGCCTGAACCGTAATATTGACGTTTTTAACGCCAGCAGGGACATCGACAAAACCAGCCGACTCAGTTACGACTGTTGTCGTACCTATACTGTTAAACCAACCGAATGCTGTCTGCCCGTTTATCAGTATTCGCCATCTATATACCTGGTCATCTCGCGTAGAAGCTATGCTCCCATTGAAATAAGGAATACATATTCGTACCGCATATTTTGAACCACCCTCCCACGTCACTGTTTTACTGGTAGGATTACCCGCAGATATAGACATAGACGTAAATGTCCAGATAGCAGAGATATCACCTTCTATACGCTCCGCTGCTACTGTGCCGTAAAACGTGCCATTACCGTCTTTAGAAAGGCTCCACCCTGTATGGTCATCAACACTGAAATTAATTGATTGAAGCGTGTCAGTTATTTTCGCAAAATCAATAGACGCATCCTTAATTTTAGCGCCAATAATAGTGGCGTCTTTTATTTTCACACCATCAATTGAGGCATCCTTAATAATTGCATCATTGATAAATACTTGTCCGTTAATCGATGCAAAAGGTGAAAACTGGGTATCACCTTCACCACTCATCAAAACGAGTTGATTAGCGTTGAACCCTATGCGCGTAACAACCGGCTGCCCAGCATCTGCCACCACCGCAATAGACATCCCGGCGCCGTAATACACACCGTTGATACGAACGCCAGCCTTCAGAGTGTGAATCGCCGATGCCCCATTGGCATCAACCACCGCCGTCAGCTTATCTTCCAGCGTCGCCGTCATGTTGCCGAGTTCAGCCTGCACGGTAGTCGACAGCTCGGCCATCGCCTTATCAACGGTGGCGATAGTTGTTTTAACCACCAGGATGTCTGCGCGAATTTCACCGTATTGCGCCCACTGATGCTCAACCGTCGCATTGTTCGCCAGTGCGTTCTGTAGGATCCCCTCGATGTTTTGGTCAATCTGACTGGTCAACGTATCACCGTCTTTCGAGGTCATGAAATCGCCGGTAATGTCGCCCAGATAATCATCGGCGTTATCGTTCGCCATTCCCCTGATCCAGCTCGTCCACCCGGATTCATTCCCGCTTTTATCGACCAGCTGAGCACGGAACCAGAATTCCTGCCCGGCTTTAAGACCAAGCTGGCTATATTCAGATGAAGGATATGGAACATCACTGAGCAAAAGCGGGTCCGACTGGTCCCCGTTCGGGGTGTACTGGATTTCCGTTTTCAGAGTGTCCGAGGTGTTTGCCGGGAATCCCCAGTTCAGGCGAATGCCCCAGTTAATCGGCGTGGCCGCGAAACCTACTGGCTGCGGTGGGTTGCCCACTTTCCCGGTTAGCGTGGCCTCTTCCGAATATCCCCATCCGGAGGATATTTCCGCCGCGTTGATTGCGCGAACGCGAACCAGATAGCGCCCGGAGTAGATGGATTCCACTTCAAAGCTCGTCGTTGAGCTCCTTGGCACATTCACCCAGTTGCCATCATCGCGGCGCCACTGTGCTTCATAGGCGATAGCGTTATCCACAACGGACCAGGTCGCGCGCAACGTTTCCACGCTGATACCCTGCTGCACAACGGAATAACTCGCGATGGCAATATCCGCCGGCGCTGACTGATTACCCGGCGGGATGGCGCTGACAGGACGCTGGTCAATGATGGCGCCAGTGTCGATCCGGGCGTATTTATCCGGGTCGTGAGCCGCGCCGGAGATCGTAAACGTGCCGTCGTTATTGTCAGACACGCTGACCACCCGATACTGCTGGGCGTAGAGTTCATCCGATTCGACAACCCACACGCATTCTGCCTCCGGCGTTTCACTGAATGCCGTTGTAACGGTAATCTTGTTGCCGTTTATCGCCTGAATCGTTCGGCTCTGCGCCGCACCGGATGGAAGGTTGAGGATCAGACGGTCGCCAGCAGCGGCATCAGCAACCCGGTCCAGTTCGATAACCCGGCCATTCACCGAACGAATACGCCCGCCGGTGACCTTGCCGGATAGCAGCTCATCAGCGACCGCGATAATGTAGCCAGGCTGCGGGATATTACCGTCCAGCCCAACGGAGAAGGTCACTACCCGGTCCTTGTTGTTGGTGAGGATCCCCCAGCGCCCTTTGCGGTTCGCTTCTGACTGCCTGGTGCAGCCAATAGCGGTCATTTCCAGCTGATTAAAGCCATAGCGCGCAACAAGCTGCTGCTCGAATACCGGCTCCATGGCGTCGGCGTAGGCGTTGTCAGGATCGGACCAGGAAACCAACGCGGTGGTGTAACGGGTTTTGGTGGTGCTGCTGGCGTAGGTAAACAGGCCATCAACCACGTTTGCGCGAGTGTAGGAAAAATCGATATCCCGCGGCATATCGGCCAGCGCCACAATCTGATCACCGCCCCAGTAAGTCATGCCACGGAAGATAGCCGCGAAATCACGCATCACGGTGTAAGCGTCATTCCGGTCCTGTACGTAGACATTGCAGGTATAACGCGGTTCTGTACCGTCGCCGCCCTTCCCATCCGGCACCATCTGATCGCAATACTGCGCGACTTCATAGAGTGACCATTTGTCTATATTGGCAGCCGTCAGGCGATTGCCGAGCCCAAAGCGGTCACTAAGTACCAGATCGTAAAAAACCCATGCCGGGTTATCAGTCCAGGCCCATTTAAACGCGCCGGTCCAGGTGCCGAGATAACTTCTGGTTTCAGGATCGTAGTTATCCGGCACGCGGATCACCCGCATTTTCGGCTCGCAGGAAATCTGCGGAATGGAGCCATTAAACTGGCTCGAATCAAACTCGATATAGAGCAGCGCGGTGTTCGGATAACGCAGCTTGGCGTCGATCACTTCCGTGTAGCTCTGAAGCGTCATTGTGTCGCCCACTTTGGCGCTGTTCGCATCGCCTGTGGTTTTACGCAAACGCAGAGTCCACGTGCTGCCAGACTGCGGTAAATCGATGCGGTGGCTACGCTCATAGCCCGTGGTGGTTTTACCCGATACGCGCGTGCTTAGAACCGTTTTCCACGTGCCGCCGTCAGTCTGCAGGTCGATGGCATAATTGATGGTGTATCCTACCAGATCGCCGTTGTCCTGCTGCTTGTAAATCGAGGGCCATTTAATACGCAGGCGTACAGCAGAGAGCAGCGTATTTGTGAAAGTTCGGGTCCAGGCGGTGGCGCTGGATATCTCAACCCCCATGCTGATTTCGTTTTCAGATCCCGGAATCCCCTGGATGTATTGTTGAGCCTGAGTCCCCGGGCGAAATTCCCAGACCACTCCACCAAAGTTTTTCGAGCCGTCAGCGTTCTCCAGCGGCGTCCCGTCGAGGTAGATATCTTTTCCGGTCAAACCACCAGCAAATTCACCTTCACCCAACGCCACCAGCAATTTTGCCTTTGCGACAGACTGGAGATCATCCGGTTGCTCCGTCGGCGTCCGGCTTTTAGAACCACCACCTTTCCGCCCTGTGATTTTTTTCGGCGCCATATTTCACCCATAAAAAAACCACCCGAAGGTGGTTGTTAGAAATGATGTTTGCTACTGCTTGTCTTCGACGTAGATGCCCGCCGATACAATCGCGCCACCGATCCGGCGTCGTCCGTAGCCAAGAGGAACAGGGTTACCCTGGGCTGCTGTGTTCGTCACACCACCAAAGGCGTAGGAAGCCTGATTATCGGCATCCTGTTTACTGGCAAGCCCTGCAGGTTGTGGGGATAGCATCTGCACAATACCGCCTAGCATCATCGCTGCACCAACCTTAAATCCAAATGCAGAAATTGGGTTGCCAGGAGCAAAATAGCTACCAACGGCTGATGCAATGACAATGACTGCACCCAAGATAGTCTGTAACAATCCAGAACGTTTGCTGCCTATAATGACAGGAATAATGCGAATAACTTCATCAGAAACAGGAAAACCAAGGTCGTCAACTCCGATATTCTTCTTACCCTTAAAAATAGCGTATGTAAGACCTCGACGTTTACTCGATATCATATACTTTTCGAATCCTGGTATTGTTTTTGATAACGCTACGCCTATCTCTCCGATCCTATCAATTAACCGAACATGTTCTTTTCCAAACGTCTTACCAAGAACACCGCCAAGTATAATCAAGGCCATATCCTCACCCCTCCACAAATAAAAAATCCACCATTCGGTGGGCTTTTTATTAATTTTTTTATTACGGCTTAAGATTATCAAGCATATTTTGCACTGAATTGATGTCAGTATTGTTTTTGGATGGCATCTGATTTAACTGCCCACCCGGCATTTGGCTTTCAATCCACATATCACTCCATACTTTAGGAGTATTGTTTACCGAAGCTATAGTGAATCGAATCTTTGCCATTGATGGGGTTGAATATGCATTACCCACGAGCATTTGCGCTAATACGCTATCAGCCTGCTTGCCACAGACAACTAGTGAGTCTGTAGATTCAAATACTGACAATCCTTTTTGGTTGCAATAAGAAACTAATGCATCCTTTACCTGCTCTTTAGTTTTACCTGGATATTCTGCTTCAGGTTTACCAGATGCAGTGTGTTTTTTAATAGCCTCTTGATTGGCGCAACCACTCAAAGTAAATACTGCTAACAGAGATACTGCGATACCTTTAAACATTTATATTCCCTATGTTTATCATTAATTTTAAAAGTAATAAGCAGACAAGACTCACAAAAAAAACATCACCGAATCATAAGCTTATAAGATTCTTATAACGTAGTATTTTCATTGTGCGCTCCTGCCAATACCCTCCGTAGGGTACACGTTGACTAAGGTGGCCGTAAAGGTGGTGCAGTAGCATATTGCCTTCAAGCAGGATCCCTGCATGGTTCCATTTATTGGCCTGCACCTGCATGATAACCATGTCGCCGGCGCGCGGCGGTCCATTAAACTCACGGAAACCACACTCATACCAGCAATCACGGTAAAAGTTCTCCGGATACTGGTCCTCCCACCAGGGATAATCCACGCGGTAATCGGTCAGCTCAATGCCATGCGTCTTCCTGAAATAGCTCATCACCAGCCCCCAGCAATCGAAATGCCCGAGCACGAACGGGCGCTCCAGCAGCGGTAACTCGCCGCGCGGCTGAATGGTGCGGATATCCCCTTCCGGCCAGCTGGCGATATGCCAGGGCAGCAGTGTAGCGTCACACTGTGCCTTATCCAGTTCGCTCGGCTGCGTTGTGGCGTCCGGATGACTGTGAACGATGGCGACAACCGTCCCCAGATCTTCGGCAGCGGCATAATCCTCCGGTGACAGGTGGAAATGTTCGATCGGGTCCGTTGCCAGATTACGGCAGGGGATGTAACGCTGCACCCGGCTTTTCTGCACCACCACGCCACAGCACTCCCGCGGGTATTCTGCGGCGGCATGCGTCATGATGGCGTCGATAATCTTCTGTCGCATATCAGCTCCTGAGAAGGGAAGTACCCGGAAAACCGCCAAACGGCAGCTCGTTACTTTCGCCGTGACGCAGTTTGCACGCCGTCAGCGTGCCGGGACATTCATCCTGCGAAGGGTCATCAACCGGGTTGTTGTGCTTATCGAAATAGCGGGTCCCTGCATAGTCGCAACCATCACCCGATCGATACTTGTTACGGATGCACCAGGTACAAAGTGAATGCAGCTGGCGGGTGGGGATCATTAGCCCCTGCAGATCCATCGGGCTGGAGAGTTTAAACGCCACCACTTCATGCGTTTCGCTGTCCTTTGCATCGATATAAAACACCTTCAGCTTTTCCTGCTGCGGATCCGCCGCCGGGTTTCCCTCCGGATAATTGACCGCATCCAGATACTGCGCCAGCGTGTCATGGATAGTGACTTTCGCCTGCAGCAGGTCATCGTAAGCAAGACACAGCGCGGTAATGGAACTATCAAGGTTAGCGACCGACAGCGTCGGCTGTGCGCTGGTTCCGTCGGTAGCCGTCTCTATCCCTTCTATCTCGCAGGGCCAGGCTTTATATTCCAGCCCCTGCCACCAGATAGATTTTGCAGGTAGCTTGTCCTCATCCCCGCCGGCGGCGGCGATTTCCTCCGGCGTATGCGCAATATTATGTGCATGAAAACGGAGGACATCACTGACGCCAAAACCGGTGCCATCGACATCAAAAAGCCGGACGACATTGCCCGGCTCGAGTTTCTGATAATCACTGTTTAAGCTCATGGTGCAAACGCCTGTTCAAACGTGGCCGAAACGGTTTCCACCGCTTTACTTTTGGTGACGCGCTGCAGGCTGTCTGGTTCGACACGCCACAACGTGAGCTCACCGCCGGGTGGGGTAAACGAAAACGATTTTGTTTTGTGGCGCCGCAGGAAAGCATGAATTTCCCGGACCGTTTCCGGTTGCCCGGTGAATGAGTACTCATAGCTGAGGGTTTCATCATTGAGCCCGGCGCCTGTCACCTGTTTATAACCATCGCCAAATTGCGCCGTGCGGACGCTATCCTTGCTCTTCAGCGTTGGCTGGCTGGATGCTTTGATCCGCCATCCAAAATGTTCAATCGCCATCGCTTACCTCTGTTTATTGGCATTCCAGATCATGCCGCCCGGCTGTATAGCTTTCGCAATCCCCGCGCGGACGGAGCTATCAATGACCTGCTGATAGGCTTTTCCGACTGCATCGCCGCTCCCTTTCTGCTGGCCGGAATCCCCTTGCCCCGTAGTGATTGACACCGGCGCATAGACGCTAACACCGAGCGGAGACGCAACACCGCCCCCACTCCCGCCAACCAGTCCACCAGTCGCGTAACCGCGCATCATGCGGTACAGATTGCCGACGCCGATCCGGTTTGTGGCCTCCTGAGTAAAGACAAACTCGCCGCGGTGAACCACACCCGCTGGCTCATACTTACCACCAGAGCCGGTGTATCCGCCTGTGGCATATCCGAGCCAGGAGGTTGCCGAATCGACAAGTCCAACCATGGCCTGCTTCATCAGGATTTGCGTCAACATCGAAAGCGTCGAGCGGGTAAAGTCAGCCCAGTTCCCTTTGCCGGTTGTCAGCATATCGGCCATGTTCTGGCTGATGCCGTCGAACGTAGCAGCAGCGGCAGACTTCATTGAACCATACGCGTCATTGGCAGAGTCGGCGTAGTCAGCCCAGGCTGACTTTGCCCCCGCTTGCCAGTCACCACGTAGCTCGTCCTGCGCGGCGTAGTATTCCTTGAGCGCTCCCAGCTCATTCTGATAGCCCTGATCCGCATCGGTGCCACCGGCATTCATCCAGCCCTGCCGCAGTTGTGCCTCTTCATTCTGCCGCTGCGCACCGCGGCTGCTCATGCTGCCACCAGCCACCAGCGCTTTGGTTTTCTCACCAATCTGGGTAACGTATTTCTGCGAGCTATCCTGCAGGCGGTTCAACCGCTCCTGGGCAACAATCTGATC